>NZ_JASBQZ010000001.1:183836-553468 GCF_029960685.1 Pseudomonas sp. AL10 | reverse complement strand
CAAATCCCTGTCGAATTCCGGCCAGCGTGGTTTAACGGGGCGCCTAAGATCAAGAGCAAGATCAAGAGCGACTCGCTTCGCATCGTGGTTACCGTCTGCTATCACAGCCCACAAAGTTGTGTAGATACCTATGCTGCGATAAGGCCCTAACGGCCAACCCTCTCCAACTGCCTCAACGCCGCTTTACGCTGCTCCACCGGCAACCCACCCAACCGCTCCACCGCCGCATAAAACCTAACCCAATCCCCGCCTTCCCGCGCAAACAACGCCGCAAACGCCGGCACCCATTGGTCATACAACCCAAACGGCAACAGTCGGGCATTGTTCATCGGCTGGTTAATCCACGCGTCATAACGCTTGTCACCACCCCATTGGCTATCACGCAGGTGCCGGTATTCGCTGCGCAACTGCTCGAATTGCGCCGCTTTGGCCCGGCGCATCGCGTCCGCTGCCAACGGCTGCGCGTACAACGTCTCCAGGCGTTTACGGGTATCAAGAATCAGCCGGATAAATTGGTCACGTTGCTTCAACGCCGCATCGCCGACAGGCGCCAAGCCCCGCGCCACACGCCATTGCCGGGTGCCTTCCTGCTCGACAAAACTGGCATAGGACTCGTTGAACTCGGTGTCATCCTTCACGTAGAAGCGCTGGTGAGCCAGCTCATGGAAGATCAGCGTGGCGAGGCGCTCATCGCCCCAGCTCATCATCGAACTCATGATCGGGTCGTTGAACCAGCCCAGGGTGGAATAGGCCTCCACGCCACCGATCGACACATCCATGCCCTGTTGCCGCAACAGCGCCGCCTCGCCCCGGGCCGCACCTTGGTTGTAGTAGCCGCGATAGGCGACGCAACCGGCGATGGGAAAGCAATGGTTCTGTGGTGACAGAGAAAATTCCTGTGTGGCAAAGACATTCCAGACCACATAGGGTCGGCCAATATCGGCATACAGCCGATAACTTTGGTTGTCAGGCAGATGCAGCTGTTCACTGGCAAAGGTTCGGGCTCTCTGCGATTGAGCCAGATGCTCGCGCAGCACTGGCGGGCGAGCAGGGTCGGCGATGACCTCGGCAACCGGCTCCCGGGCCCGCAACAGCTGCCACTGGCCGCTCGCCAACTGGCTGTAATAACTGACACTGGAGCAGCCGCTGAGCAGCACAACCATCAGCCCTGGAAGAAAACGCCTGATCATGCCCTGACTGCTCCTGGGAGATTGGTTCGCCAGACTATCGCGCTTGCAGGGGATTTTTCCACGGCATGGCGTGTTTATACTCAAGCCTCTCTTCGTGTTGAGTACCTGCCATGCGCCAGCTTGTGCTTCCCGTCGCCGCTGTGTTCCTCAGCGCTTGCGCCTCTACCCCCATTCCCCCTGTGGACCCGCAGCAGGCCTGGGTGGATTTCACCACGCCGACACCGGGTTCCAAGTTGGTGATGGCTCAGCGCCTGGACGGGAAAAACCTCGACGACGGGCGCTTTTTTCAAATGCCTCCCGGCCCTCACGAGCTGATGGTGCGCTTTGACTTTGAAGTGCCCGCCGGCGGCGGTTTGGGTGGCCTCAGCCAGATGATGTATCGAACCTGCTTCATGACACTGCAGTACGACCACTTTCAGGCCGGCCAGCGCTATGTGCTGGAAGGGCGCTCACTGGCGTTCACGCCCAACATCCGGCTGTACGACTCAACCCGCCAGTTATTGGCCGAAGAGCGCAGCGTGAATTGCATCTGAGTCAGTCGTTGTTCTTTTGGTAGATGATGCGCTTGGTGCCGTTTTCGCACGAACCAACAATCATGGCTTCATCATGGTTCTTGGCTTCTTCGGCGGTGATGATTTCCAGGGTGTAGGACGGAATCGCCTTGGCCTGGATCTTCACTTCGATTTCTTTCCTGAGCTCTTCACAATCTTTTGGCGCGGCCACGGCCGAAGTGGCCAATACACCGCAGATGATTGCCAAGGCAAAACGTTTCATGTGTGGAGCTCCCTGAATGCGCTGCGCACGAGTGTGCGCCTAGGCTGCATGGGCTATTCGACCACATTTTGCAAACACGAGTTCTAATTTAACGCAGAACTAAAATGTGGGAGCAGGCTTGCTCGCTCCCACATAAGATTACTGCTGTGTCAGTTGACCAGCGTGGCATCCAACGTGATGGTTGCATTCAACACCTTGGACACCGGGCACCCTTCCTTGGCCTTTTTGCTCAGTTCATCGAACTGCGCCTGGCTTGCGCCTGGGATTTTGGCCTTCAGGATCAGGTGCACTGCTGTAATCGCAAAGCCGCCCTCGACCTGGTCCAGAGTCACTTCGGCCTGGGTGTCGATGCTGTCAGCCTTGAGCCCGGCGTCGCCGAGAATCATGGAAAACGCCATGGAGAAACAGCCGGCGTGAGCTGCGCCGATCAGTTCTTCAGGGTTGGTACCCTTGCCGCCCTCGAAACGGGCCTTGAAGCCGTAGGGCGCTTCGCGCAGCACGCCGGTTTCCGTGGAAATGGAGCCCAGGCCAGTCTTCAGGTCGCCTTCCCAATGCGCGGATGCCTTTTTAACGATACTCATAGCTTTCTCCTCGAACGGTGGTGTTGCGTCAGTAAGGTTCTGAGGATAGACGTCAAAGCAAAGTTCACTTGTAAG
Source organism: Pseudomonas sp. AL10 (assembly GCF_029960685.1). Taxonomy (NCBI): domain Bacteria; kingdom Pseudomonadati; phylum Pseudomonadota; class Gammaproteobacteria; order Pseudomonadales; family Pseudomonadaceae; genus Pseudomonas; species Pseudomonas sp. AL10. The sequence continues at coordinate 550,848 of NZ_JASBQZ010000001.1, read as the reverse complement.
AGAAACCTAGCAATCCAGTAGGAAATTTCAGAGCCTCCTATTGAATCTCGGGTATATGCCCTCATTGCATAGGGTATGCACATGCAGCGGCAGGTTTTGGCTCGTTTAAAAAAGCCTGTGCGCCCAATTGGAGAAGCAGGCTTATGAAATCGCTGTCCGACGTAAAATTCTCGACCCTTGACCTGGTGCCCGTGCGCGCCGACGGCAACCCGGCGCAGTCCCTGCGTAATTCCCTGGACTTGGCCCAGCATGTGGAGAAGTTCGGCTACCACCGTTTCTGGGTAGCCGAGCACCACAATATGGACGGTATCGCCAGTTCGGCCACCTCGGTACTGCTCGGTTACCTGGCAGGCGGCACCTCGACCATTCGCGTGGGTTCCGGCGGCGTGATGCTGCCTAACCACGCGCCACTGGTGATCGCCGAGCAGTTCGGCACCTTGGAAAGCCTTTACCCTGGCCGTATTGACCTGGGCCTGGGGCGCGCGCCCGGCTCCGACCAGATGACCGCCCGCGCCCTACGCCGTGAACGCTCCGGCAGTGCCGATGACTTCCCCGAAGATGTGGCCGAGTTGATGGCCTATCTGGGCCCGCGTACGCCCGACCAACGGGTTATCGCGGTGCCGGGCACCGGCACCAATGTGCCGGTGTGGCTGCTGGGTTCAAGCCTGTTCAGTGCGCAATTGGCTGGCGAGCGGGGCTTGCCCTACGCATTCGCCTCCCATTTCGCGCCGCGCTTGATGCATGAGGCGATTCGCGTGTATCGCAATCACTTCAAGCCTTCAGCCGTGCTGGATAAGCCCTACGTGATGCTCGGCATTCCGCTGGTGGCAGCCGACACCGATGAGCAGGCCGATTACCTGGCCACCTCGGTGTACCAGCGTATTCTCGCGTTGATGCGCGGCCAGAGCCTGGTGCAGCGCCCTCCAGTAAAAACCATGGACGGCCTGTGGTTGCCCCATGAAAAAGACGCGGTCGGTAGCTTTCTTGGTTTGGCCATGGTGGGCAGCCCGGCGAAGATTCGCGGCAAGCTGGAGGTGTTGATCGAGCAGACCGGCGCCGATGAGCTGATTTTTACCAGTGACCTGTATGAGCACGCCGATCGGATTCATTCCTACGAGCTGCTTGCACAAGTGATGAAGGGCTGAAATCCAGGCGAAAAAAACCGACGCACTTGCGTCGGTTTTTTATGTCCACAACACGAGATTAACCGCGCTTGTAGGCAATTTCCTTGGTGCCACCTTCGCAGGTGCCAACTACTTTGTGGTCACTTGGCGTAGCACCTTTGTCCACCACTTCCAGCGAATACCCCGAAGCACCCTTGGCGTCGATTTGCGCGGCAATTTCGCTTTTCAGCTCCTCACAAGGCTTGCCCGCCGCCATAGCGGTACCCGCAATGCTCAACAACCCTACCGCCAACAGAAACGTCTTCATCCGTTACTTTCCTTGCGCTGATCAAAAAGAGCGTGCCGACGCTCATCGCGTCGGCACCCGTTGTTTGTAGCGCAGGTTATGGCAATCGGCCAGCGGGCAAAGTTCAACTCTGCCGATCAACTACTGGCAATGCGGAATCCCACTTTGAGCGTGACCTGGAAGTGCGCAGCCTTGCCATCCTTGATGTGACCACGGGTTTCGGTCACCTCAAACCACTCCAGATGCTTGATGCTTTTGTTGGCTTCGGCCAGGGCATTGTTGATCGCGTCTTCGATGCTGGTGGTGGAAGAGCCTACCAGTTCGACTTTCTTGTACGTGTGATGATCACTCATGGCGTTTCTCCTTATAGGTCGTCAATCAAGACTAGCAGCGAATGTGCGTACTGCTTCAGGCGACCGTTGGGAGGCGAAAGTTCAGAATTACTGCACTTTCTGAAACCGGCGCAGTCGGTATCTACACACGCCACTCAATCACTTCAGGAGATGTCCACATGGCCAACACTTCTTTACGCAAAGCGTCGCTGGAAAGCATGGAAGCCGAGATTTCGAGCCTGCTCAAATCTCTGGAGAGCCTCAAGGACGACGCGTCCGATGAGTCGCGCAAAACGCTGAAGGCCTTGAAAAGCAATGCCGAGAACGCGCTCAAGCACTCTCGTCACCTGATCAGCGACGCCTACGAAGAAAGCAAAGTCAAAATCCGTGAAACCAGCGCTGCCACCCGTGACTACGCTCAAGAGCACCCATGGACGACCGCTGGCGTCGCCGTTGGCGCACTGGGCCTGCTGGCGGCTTACCTGCTGTGCAAGCGCGGTGACTGATTGACCGGTTACATCGGTTGGCGCAACAGCTCAGCCTTGAGCCATTGCGCCAACTGCCCGGCGCGCCCATCTGCGGCGCGCTTGGGTAGCCACAACGCCAGGTGCGCCGGGGTTTCACTGAACCCCCACGGCGCCACCAGGCGACCCGCTCGCAGGTCTTCTGCCACCAGCGGTTCTGGCGCAATTGCCACGCCCAACCCGGCAACCGCCGCTTCCAGCAAATAATACAAATGCTCAAACCCCTGGCCGAGTTTCAACGCGCCGGGCTCGATGCCGTGTTGCCGTGCCCAACTGGGCCAGGCCTGCGGCCTTGAAGTGGTGTGCAGCAAGGCTTGCTCGGCCAGTGCCGACGCCGGAGCCTGGCGCAGCTGTTCAAAATCGGCGAAGCGTGGGCTCATAACCGGGCCGATACGCTCGCTGGCCAGCTCATACACCTGCATATCCGCTGGCCACGGCGGCTCAGCGAACACCAACAAGGCATCCAGCCCGGGGCGGCGGGGGTCCAGATCGCCTTCGCCCGCCGAGAGGTGCAGGCGCAAATCCGGCAAGTCGGCATTCAACCGCCCCAGCCGAGGGATAAACCAACGCGCCAGCAAACTACCGGAACAGCCAAGTACGAAAGGTGCATCGGCGCCGCGCTGGGTCAGTTCGGCGCACACGTCGCGTAAACGCTCGAAAGCTTCCGCGCTCGCGTCGCGAAGCCTTACCCCCGCATCTGTGAGTTTAAGGCCGCGCCCGTCCTTGACGAACAAGCTCACGCCCAAGTGCTCCTCCAGTACTTTCAGCTGGCGGCTGACGGCGCCGTGGGTCACGTGCAATAGCTCTGCTGCCTGGCTGACGCTGTTCAGGCGGGCGGTGGCTTCAAAAGCGCGCAGGGCGTTGAGGGGAGGGAGGTCGCGGCTCATCTGTGAGTTTTCCTGACAGGTTGCGGCGATCTTATCGGTTTTCAGGCCAAGGCGTCACGCGTAGAGTGACCGTCATTGCCTTTAAACACATTCTTTCCTGGAGCGTCCCATGACTCAGTCCCAGACCGATCTACGCAACGGCCCTGATGCCAACGGCCTGTTTGGTGCGTTCGGTGGCCGCTACGTCGCTGAAACCCTGATGCCGTTGATCCTCGACCTGGCCCGCGAATACGAAGCGGCCAAGGTAGATCCGGCGTTTAACGAAGAATTGGCTTACTTCCAGCGCGACTATGTCGGGCGCCCAAGCCCGCTGTACTTCGCAGAACGCCTCACCGAGTTCTGCGGCGGCGCCAAGATCTACCTCAAGCGCGAAGAGCTCAACCACACCGGCGCGCACAAGATCAACAACTGCATCGGCCAGATCCTGCTGGCCCGGCGCATGGGCAAAAAACGCATCATCGCCGAGACCGGCGCCGGCATGCACGGCGTGGCCACCGCCACCGTGGCGGCGCGCTTTGGCTTGCAATGCGTGATCTACATGGGCACCACCGACATCGAGCGCCAGCAGGCCAACGTGTTCCGCATGAAGCTGCTGGGCGCCGAAGTCATCCCCGTGGTCGCCGGCACCGGCACCCTCAAAGACGCCATGAACGAAGCCCTGCGCGACTGGGTCACCAACGTCGACAGCACCTTCTACCTGATCGGTACCGTGGCCGGCCCGCACCCGTATCCGGCGATGGTGCGTGACTTCCAAGCCGTGATCGGCAAGGAAACCCGTACCCAACTGCAAGCCCAGGAAGGCCGCCTGCCGGACAGCCTGGTGGCGTGCATCGGCGGCGGCTCCAACGCCATGGGCCTGTTCCACCCGTTCCTGGATGACACCAGCGTCGAAATCATCGGTGTTGAAGCCGCGGGCCATGGCATTGAAACCGGCAAGCATGCCGCCAGCCTCAACGGCGGCGTACCCGGCGTGCTGCACGGCAACCGCACCTTCCTGCTACAGGACGACGACGGCCAGATCATCGACGCCCACTCGATTTCCGCAGGTCTGGACTACCCCGGCATCGGCCCGGAACACGCCTGGTTGCACGACATCGGCCGCGTCCAGTACACCTCGGTGACGGACGACGAAGCCCTGCAAGCCTTCCACAAATGCTGCCGCCTGGAAGGGATCATTCCTGCCCTGGAAAGCGCCCACGCCCTGGCTGAAGTATTCAAGCGCGCGCCAAACCTGCCCAAGGATCACCTGATGGTGGTCAACCTCTCGGGCCGTGGCGACAAAGACATGCAGACCGTGATGCACCATATGGAACAGTCCAAGCAGGAGAAACACTGATGAGCCGCCTGCAAACCCGCTTTGCGCAACTCAAAGAACAGAACCGCGCCGCCCTGGTGACCTTCGTCACCGCTGGCGACCCCGGCTATGACACTTCGCTGGCGATCCTCAAGGGCTTGCCGGCCGCCGGCGCCGACGTGATCGAACTGGGCATGCCCTTCACCGACCCGATGGCCGACGGCCCGGCCATTCAACTGGCCAATATCCGCGCTCTGGGCGCCAAGCAGAACCTGTTGAAAACCCTGCAGATGGTTCGCGAGTTCCGCCAGGACAACAACGACACCCCGCTGGTGTTGATGGGTTATTTCAACCCGATCCACAAATATGGCGTGTCGCAGTTTATTGCCGATGCCAAGGCAGCTGGTGTCGACGGCCTGATCGTGGTGGACATGCCGCCTGAGCACAACGGCGAGCTGTGCGACCCGGCCCAGGCTGCAGGCATCGACTTTATCCGCCTGACCACGCCAACCACCGATGACGTGCGCCTGCCTACTGTGCTCAATGGCAGCTCCGGGTTTGTGTATTACGTGTCGGTCGCCGGTGTAACCGGGGCCGGTGCCGCCACCCTGGAACACGTCGAAGAAGCCGTGACCCGCCTGCGCCGCCATACCGACCTGCCGATCAGCATCGGCTTTGGTATCCGCACGCCGGACCAGGCAGCGGCCATCGCACGCCTGGCAGACGGGGTGGTAGTGGGTTCGGCGCTGATCGATCACATCGCCACGGCCAAGAACGACCAGCAAGCCATTGATGGCGTGCTGACGCTGTGCGCGGCGCTGTCGGAAGGTGTGCGCAACGCACGCAAGTAACTGCCTGTTCGGTCGGTGATCGGACTGTTCAAACATCACCGATTTATACGCTAGGCTTCAAAAGGGGGCAGGCATCTCGCCTAATGTGTAGGAGCGAGCTTGCTCGCGAAAAACTTACAGGCGCCGCGTTCATTCAGCGAGCACGCGTTATCGTTGACGTTTTTCGCGAGCAAGCTCGCTCCTACACAAGGCTAGGCATCGCGTCTCTCCTTTTTAACGCACTTCGTGCCCTTTGCCGTCTAACCACCTTCGCAAGCCCCGCAGTCCTTGCCCCTCGGTCGTTAAGTTAGCCGCATCAGAAGTCATTCTTGTCTCTTTAAGGAGTACATCATGGCATTTGATCTCGTCACTGTTTCAGACCGTCGCCACTCCACCCTGCAAAAGGGTTTCAATCTGCGCTGGCCCTTGGGAAATGTGCAGGGCCAGTCTTCGCCCAATGGCGCCAACCTGATTTACCTTTGCCGCAGCCCGCAAGACATCATGGACGCCGCCGCCCAGGCATTGGCCCTGCCCAATGGGCGCATCACCGTACGCAGCGGCGGTCATTGCTACGAAGGGTTTGTCGCCAACAAGATGCCCGACAGCCCGGATGAGGTGCTGTCGATCCTGGATATCAGCGCGCTGAACCGAGTGATCTACGATGCCAGCGGCCAGATGGGCTCCGAACTGAGCCCGACGCAGCCCTTTCGCTACCGCTTTCGCCTGGAGGCCGGCAGCCAGATCTGGGACAGCTATAGCGAGTTGTACAAGCGGGCCAACAAGACCTTGCCCGGGGGCTCCTGTTATTCGGTCGGATTGGGCGGGCACATTTGCGGCGGCGGCTACGGTCTGCTGTCGCGCAAGTATGGACTGGTGTGTGACTGGCTCAGCGGGGTCGACATCCTGGTGCCTGACAGCCAAGGCAAAGGGCTCGAACCGCGCCATGTCAGCAGGGACAGCACCCAACAGGACGAATTGGACCTGTTCGCCGCGTGCTGCGGTGCTGGGGGTGGTCAATTCGGCATTATCACCAGTTATTACTTCAAGGACCTGCCACCGGCCCCCAAAGAGGTGCTGTGGCTGGTGTTGGAATGGGACTGGTCAATAGTGACCCAGGATGCACTCGAAAGCTTGCTGGTGGCTTACCAGCTGTGGTTTTCCAGCCATCAGAGCAACCCAGATACCTGGGGCCTGGCGACCAAGCTGGAAATGCGCCATCAGCACACAGGCAATATCACGCTGGGCATCCATTACGTGGATAAGGACGGCGAACTGAACGACCGCGCGCCGTTTGATGATTTTGTCGACAAGATGCTCACGGCCATCGGCTTGCCTGCCACCGAGTCGCTGGTGCCGTTTCATGTGGTCCATTTGCCGCCTGGCACAGCCCGCGGGCGCCCCATCGACTCAGTGTCATCCGCCCAGGCTGCGGCGCGGCGCCTGGATTGGCTGGTGTGCCAGCAAACATTGAATGGTTCGGGAGACAACCAGCGTGGGCGCTATAAGTCGGCCTACCAGAAAGGGGAGTTCAGCCCTCAAGTGCTACAGGCCATCTGGACTACCCTGACATGGCCAGACCCTGACAACCACCTGACACAAAGCCTGATCCAGATTCAGTCCTTCGGCGGCCAGATCAACGCCGCCAGTGCGCCAGTGCGCAAGGAGTCGTCGGCCGCCCAGCGTTCGTCCTTCCTCAAGTGGCAACCTCAGTGTTACTGGCGCGGCGACAGCGCCGCCGCGGACCAAGCCCATGCTGACTGGATCCGAGGGCTGTACTTCAACGCGTTTGCGGATGCTCAAGGTGTACCGCTCAACAACGCGTTCGAAGGCTGCTACATCAATTACCCCGACCTCGACATGACTTACGCAGGGGGTAATCCGGCCAACGGCAAAAACCCCCAGTGGTACAAAATATTCTTTCCCGACCTGATGATCGAAAGCCGCTTGCGCCGTACCAAACAGCGCTGGGACCCGCGCAATGTATTTCGCAACGAGATGTCGGTGCCGTAGAACGAAAAAAGGGCGACCCGCAGGTCGCCCCTTTTTACAGCTCGATCCGCTCGACTTTGCCGACCAGCAATATGTAGGAAAGCGCGCCAAGCAACGCCAGTACTGCAATGTAGGTAATGGCCGGCGCAAACGATGAGCCACTGGCCAGAAAACCAATCACGATAGGCGTGGCAATCGCCGCCAGGTTGCCAATGAAGTTGAACACGCCCCCGGTCAGCCCCAGCAAACGGGCAGGCGCCAAGGTCGACACCAACGACCAGGTGATCGACGCCAGGCCATTGCCGAAAAACGCCACCGCCAGAAACGCGATGACCCACCCCGTCGAGTCCACATAGTTGGCCCCGATGATCGCCGTGGAAATCAGCAGCCCGCTGATGATCGGCAACTTGCGCGCAAAGCCCACCGACGCCCCACGACGAATCAGCCAATCGGAAAACACCCCCGAACACAGCACGCCCACAAACGCGGCCAGGAACGGCAAGGAGGCCAGCAAGCCAGACTGGATAAAGTCCATGCCACGATATTTCACCAGGTACGTCGGGAACCAGGTCAGGAAGAACCACAGCGTGGAGTTCAGGCAAAACTGGCCCAGGTAGATGCCCCAAAGCTTGCGCTTGCTCAGCACGATGCCCAGGTCCGTCCAACTGAAGGGTGCCTTGATGGTTTTAGCCTGCATGTCCACCAGCCCGCCACCGTCGCGGATCAGTTGGATTTCGGCTTCGTTGGCGCCTTTGAAATCTTTGGGCTCGCGGTACACCGCGTACCAGATCGCGGCCCATAGGATGCCGACGCCACCGGTTACCACAAACACCATGTGCCAGCCGTACTGATGTTGCAGCCACGCCAGTACCGGGGTGAGGAACGCCAGGCCGACGAATTGCCCAGAAGTGTAGACGCCGATAGCCGTGGCGCGCTCGCGCTCGGGAAACCAGGTGGTGACCACGCGGCTGTTGATGGGATAGGCCGGTGCCTCCAACGCGCCAACGGCCATGCGCAGCACGAACAGCGCGATAAAGCTGGCGGCGAAACCGAGCATTACGGTGGCAATCGACCACAGCAGCAGGGCCGCCGTGTAGAGAATGCGCGGCGGCACCCGGTCTACCAACCAGCCACCCGGGATTTGCATGGCGGCGTAGGTCCAGCCGAAGGCAGAGAAAATCAGCCCGACTTGCACCGGGTCGATCCCCAGCTCGCTGGTCAGCGCCGGAGCGGCAATCGACAGGTTGCTGCGGTCGAGGTAGTTGATAACCACGGTGATGAACAGCAGCACCATGATGAAAAAGCGCTTTCTGCTAGGCGTGACTAAAGAAGCCTGCCCGGTGAGGGATTCAGGGTGCATGGGGGTGCCTCTTTTTATATTTGTTGAGGAAGGAACGCGCTCAATGTGGGAGCTGGCTTGCCTGCGATGGCGGCATGACTGGCACCGCTGCGGTGACTGGCCCACCGCCATCGCAGGCAAGCCAGCTCCCACCTTTTTTAGCGCGTTTCAATCAGGTGGAAATCACCACTCGGCAAAGCTGCCATCGGCATGGCGCCAGATCGGGTTGCGCCAGCGATGGCCGATGGCCGCGCGCTCAACCACATACTCTTCGTTGATCTCAATGCCCAAACCCGGGCCGTTGGGGATCTTCACAAAGCCCTGGTCATAGTCGAACACGCCCGGGTCTCGCACATAGTCGAGCAGATCGTTGCTTTCATTGTAGTGAATGCCCAGGCTCTGCTCCTGGATAAACGCGTTGTAGCAAACCGCATCCAGTTGCAGGCACGCCGCCAAGGCAATCGGGCCCAGCGGGCAGTGCAAGGCGAGGGCCACGTCGTAGGCTTCGGCCATGTTGGCGATCTTGCGGGTTTCGGTGATACCGCCCGCGTGGGAGGCGTCCGGCTGGATGATGTCGACGTAGCCTTCGCTGAGCACGCGCTTGAAATCCCAGCGCGAGAACAGGCGCTCGCCCAGGGCGATCGGCGTACTGGTCAACGGTGCCAGTTCTTTGAGCGCTTCGTAGTTTTCGCTGAGCACCGGCTCTTCAATGAACATCAGTTTGTACGGGTCGAGCTCTTTCATCAGCACCTTGGCCATCGGCTTGTGCACCCGGCCATGGAAGTCGACGCCGATCCCCACGTTAGGGCCGACCGCATCGCGCACGGCAGCGACGTTGGCCAGGGCCAGGTCGACTTTTTCGAAGCTGTCGACAAACTGCAATTCTTCGGTGCCGTTCATTTTTACCGCCGTGAAGCCACGGGCCACCGCCTCTTTGGCAGCACGGGCGGTGTCGGCAGGGCGGTCACCGCCGATCCATGAATACACGCGGATTTTGTCGCGCACCTGGCCGCCCAGCAGATCGCTGACCGACACACCGAGGGCCTTGCCCTTGATGTCCCACAACGCCTGGTCGATGCCGGCGAGGGCGCTCATGTGCACCGCGCCGCCTCGGTAGAAGCCGCCGCGATAGAGCACGGTCCAGATATCTTCGATGTTGCGTGGGTCTTTGCCGATCAGGTAGTCGGACAGTTCTTCGACGGCAGCGGCCACCGTGTGAGCGCGGCCCTCGACCACAGGCTCACCCCAGCCGGTCACACCCTGGTCGGTTTCGACCTTGAGGAAGCACCAGCGCGGCGGAACGATAAAGGTCGTCAGTTTGGTGATTTTCATCTCTTGTCTCTCTTATAGATGCAGCGCCTGTGGGCGCGGAATGTGCTCTCAGCCGAGGGCTTTCCAGGCGGCGACATACGCCTGGGCACGGCTCGCAACCTGATCCACTGTCATGCCCGGCTTGAACAGCCCGGAACCCAATCCGAAGCCCTTGGCGCCGGCGTCGGTAAACACCTGCATGTTGTCCGGGGTGATGCCGCCCACCGGCAGCAGCAACGTGCCCGCCGGCAATACCGCCAGCCATGCCTTGATCACTGAAGGGCCCATTTGCTCGGCCGGGAACAGCTTCAACACATCGGCGCCTTCGGCCAGTGCGGCAAAGGCTTCGGTGGGCGTGGCTACCCCAGGCGACAAATACAGGCCCGCCGCTTTGGCCGCACGCAACACCTTGGCATCGCTGTGGGGCATAACGATCACCTGGCCTCCGGCCGCCTTGACCTGCTCGACCTGCTCAGGCGTCAACACCGTGCCAGCACCGATCAGGCAATCGGCGGGCAAGCTGTCGCGCAGGGTGCGGATGCTGGTGTAAGGGTCTGGCGAGTTGAGCGGCACTTCGATCACGCGAAAACCCGCGTCGTACAGCACTTGGCCGACCGCCTGGGCTTCGTCGGGGCGTAGGCCGCGCAGGATGGCGATCAAACCGTTTTGTGCGAGTGCTTGCTTGAGCATGTCAGGCCTCCAGTAAAGGTCGAGTAAGCCCGGCGGCTTGCGCCAGTTGCCACAGGCCACGCTCGGTGGCTTCTTGCGCCAGGCTGACGTGGACAAAGCCGCAAAGGGCGAGGGCGCGTTGATAGCGGGCGCAGAGTGGAGCAGCGCCGACCAGGATGATCGGCTGGTGTTTGGCGGAATCTGGCAGGCCGACGAGTTCATGGCCGATGAGCAAGCCGGACAGGTAATCGGGTTGCTGGTCGGGCGCCAGCTGCGCAGTGAGCCCAAGGGTACGGGCACTGAACAGGGTTGAGAGCACGCCACGCTGGCCGTCGTTGGACAGCGCCACGTGCACGCCTCGATCAAACGCCTCGGCCTGGAACTGTTCGCTGGCCTGTTGGGTGCGCCCCAGAATGCTGTGCTTGCTCAACACCGCAAACACTTCGCCGGTCATGAAGGTATCGAAATGGGTAATGCGGCCTTCCACCACCTCGACCCATTTGGAATGGCTGCCGGGCAGGCCGATCAGCACCTTGGGCCCAAGCCCTTGCAGTACGCCGAGCACTTGGGTTTCTTCGCCGCGCATCACATTGGGCAGCCCCACTTGCTCGATCACCCCCGGCACGATGTGCACCTGCACCCCGCGCAGGCTGCGTATGCCATGCAACGCCTGGCCAAGGCTGGCGACATCCACGGGCGTGCTGCGATAGGCCGCCTCGCTCCAACCCTGTGCGCTGCCGACCATGCCGCACGCGATCACTGGCAGCCTGGGCTGGGCGTCGAGCCAATCGCCGCAGGCGCTATCGAACGCCAGTTCAAAGCCGTCGGTGCACAGCACACCGGCAATTTCCCGAGGCTCTGTGGGCAAGTGCATGATGCCGGTAGCCAGCGAGCGCTGTTCCAGCACAACGCCCGCGGGGCCGAGTTTGTAAGCACGAAGGGAGCTGGTCCCCCAATCGAGCGCGATCAATTGCGCCTGCATCGCTTCACCTGAAATGAGTGGGTGCTGAAAAAAGCAGATGGGCGAATATAAACCTACGGCGCAGAACATCTCAATATATAAATATCAATCCCATATAATGAGACAAGGCAAGATAAATCCTACAACTCTTCCTGTTTTTACTTAGGGAAAGACGCGGGTTTACCGGGTAAGAACGCTTAAAAAATCGACAGGTCCAGCTCGCGCATCGCACCCATCCAAATGGCGTAATCGGTGTGGTCCTTGAGGTCATCACCGGTTTCCGGGTGCAGGAACACCACCAAACCATTGCGGTGCAGCGCCAGCCACGGCAATACCACGCCGATATATTCCGGCTCGAACGCCAGTTGGCAACTCCAATCCGGGTGCGGGCCCACCGGCCGCTCATGCACGCGGCCCATGCGCAACGGGAACAGCCTGGCGGCGTCTTCACAGAGCGTGCGCGCCTGCTCGATCGTACTGGCGTCGAAGTAGATATGGGCGTGGTAGCCCTTGATACGTTGCATGACTGACTCCGGTTCCACTGTGCGCCGATCCTAGACCGCAATCGACGGCAGGGCCAGCCCGGTCAACGACTGCGCACTGCTGGCCTGTTCCGCCACCAGCCACTCGACAAAGCGGTCCACCAACTGACCACGGCGTTTGCGCTGGGGCTGCACCACGTAATAGCCAAATCGCGACGTCACCGTGGGGCTGATCGGTCGGCACAACCAATTCTGCTCCAGCAGGTTATCCACCAGGTGGCGCCAGCCGATGGCGACACCCTGGCCGGCAATCGCGGCCTGGATCAGCAAGGTGTAGTTGTCGAAGCGCAATTGCCCAGGGGTCGGCGCAGCGGTGATACCCAGTTCGCGGAATACGCCGTTCCAGTCGAACCACTGGCTGTTGTTTTCCTGGCGCAGGTGCAGCAACGGGCAGCCTTGCAAGGTCTGCACCGTCAGGGGCGCAGCTTGTTCCTTGAGCCACTGCGGGCTGCACACCGGAAACACCTCCTCATTGAACAACCACAGGCTCTCGCCCTGCTTGAAACGGCCATCGCCGAACAACACCGCCACATCAATATCGCTGCGCAGAGTGGCGTGGTTGCGCTCACTGGTGACCAGGCTGACATCCACCTGCGGGTTGGCCTGGTGGAAGCGATGCAGGCGCGGCATCAGCCAATAGGCAGCGAAGGCGAAGTCAGTGGCGACTTGCAGCACTTCATGCTGGCTTTGTTGAGTAATGGCGCCGAGGCCCTGGTTGATGTTCTGCAGGCCGCCTTGCACATGCTCGAACAGCAGGGCGCCAGCGTCGGTCAGTTCAATGCCGCGATAAATGCGGTCAAACAGGCGGATCGCCAGTTGCTCTTCGAGGCGTTTGATCTGCTGGCTGACCGCCGGTTGGGTGGTGCCCAGCTCCATCGCGGCAGCGGTGAAACTGCGATGGCGTGCCGCTGCCTCAAAGGCGCGCAGCAAATCGAGAGAGAGGTCACCCAGCGCTTCATACATAAGCTCAACTTATCCTAGTCATTGCCGCGCATGGGCTTTACCCATGTATTGATGGACCGCATGCTCACTCGCATAAACACCGCCTATGGAATGCCGAGAAACCATGAAGCGCAAGAACATTCTTTTCATCATGGCCGATCAGATGGCCGCGCCGATGCTGCCGTTCTACGGGCCTTCCCCGATCAAGCTGCCCAACCTCAGCCGCCTGGCGGCACAAGGTGTGGTGTTCGACGCCGCCTATTGCAACAGCCCATTGTGCGCACCGTCGCGCTTCACCTTGGTAAGTGGCCAATTGCCGAGCAAGATCGGCGCCTACGACAACGCCGCCGATTTCCCCGCCGATGTACCGACCTATGCCCACTACCTGCGTCGCCTCGGCTACCGCACTGCGCTGTCGGGCAAGATGCACTTCTGCGGCCCCGACCAGTTGCACGGCTATGAGGAACGCCTGACCAGCGACATCTACCCCGCCGACTATGGCTGGGCGGTGAACTGGGACGAACCAGACGTACGCCCTACCTGGTATCACAACATGTCCTCGGTACTGCAAGCCGGCCCGTGTGTGCGCACCAACCAGCTGGATTTCGACGAAGAGGTGGTGTTCAAGGCTCAGCAATATCTGTTTGATCACATCCGCGAGGAGGGCGACCAGCCGTTCTGCCTGACCGTGTCGATGACCCATCCCCACGACCCGTACACCATTCCCAAGCCGTTCTGGGACCTGTACGCCGACACCGAGATTCCAATGCCCGCGACGCCGCCCCAGGCCGACCTTGACCCGCATTCCCAGCGGCTGCTCAAGGTCTATGACTTGTGGGACAAACCGCTGCCGGTGGATAAGATCCGCGACGCCCGCCGCGCCTACTTCGGCGCCTGCAGCTACATCGACGGCAACGTCGGCAAGCTGCTGCAGACCCTGGAAGACACCGGCCTGGCCGCCGACACCCTGATCATTTTCTCCGGCGACCACGGCGACATGCTTGGCGAGCGCGGCCTCTGGTACAAAATGCACTGGTTTGAAATGGCCGCCCGCGTGCCGCTGCTGGTCAGTGCGCCGGGGCAGTTCGCCGCTGGCCGCGTCACCCAGGCCGTGTCGACCGCCGACTTGTTGCCGACCCTGGTGGAATTGGCCGGTGGCGAACTGGACCCGCACTTGCCGCTGGACGGCCGCTCACTGGTCCCGCACTTGCAAGGGCAGGGCGGGCATGACGAAGTGTTTGGCGAATACATGGCCGAAGGCACCATAAGCCCGTTGATGATGATTCGCCGGGGCGCCTACAAATTCATCTACAGCGAAGACGACCCTTGCTTGTTGTTCGATGTGCACAACGACCCGCGCGAGCAGGAAAACCTCAGCCAGTGCGCCGAACATCGTCCGTTGTTCGAGGCGTTCTTGCGTGAAGCGCGGGCTAAATGGGACATCCCGGCGATCCATCAACAGGTGCTCGCCAGCCAACGCCGTCGCCGCCTGGTGTTTGAAGCGCTGACCCAAGGCAAACTCAAGAGCTGGGATCACCAGCCACTGGTAGACGCCAGTCAGCAGTACATGCGCAACCATATCGACCTTGATGACCTGGAGCGCAAGGCACGTTTTCCACAACCCTGCCAAAACCAATAAGTAGACAGAGGGAAGGCCATGCAAAAGTTGACCGTGGTACTGAGTTTGGTGGTGCTCAGCAGCGCCCAGGTGTACGCAGACACTCGCTGCGAAACGGTGAAGATGGCCGATCCAGGCTGGAGCGACATTGCCGCCACCAACGCCATCACCAGTTTCTTGCTGACGGGCATGGGCTACCAACCCAAGGTCGACACCTTGGCGGTGCCGATCACCTTCGGCGGGCTGAAAGACGGCCAGGTGGATGTCTTCCTCGGCAACTGGATGCCGGCGCAGCAAGGCTTCTACGACAAGTTCGTGGCCAACGGCGATGTGGTGCAACTGGCGAAGAACCTGGAGGGCACCGAGTTCACCCTCGCGGTGCCGGACTATGTGTGGGAAGCCGGGGTGCATGACTTCGCCGACCTGAACAAGTTTGCCGACAAGTTCGACAAGAAGATCTACGGCATTGGCTCCGGCGCGCCGGCCAATATCTCCTTGCAGGAGATCATCAAGAAAAATGACTTCGACCTGGGGCAATGGAAGCTGATCGAGTCCAGCGAACAAGCGATGCTCGCAGAGGTCTCGCGAGCGGTGAAGAAACAGCGTTTCATCACCTTCCTCGGCTGGACCCCACACCCGATGAACGTGCAACTGAAAATGCGTTACCTCAAAGGCGGCGAGCAGTACTTTGGCGCTACCGGCAGCGTGTATACCCTGACCCGCAAGGGTTACGCACAAGCCTGCCCCAATGTCGGGAAACTGCTGACCAACCTGAGTTTCACCCAGGCCATGGAGAACAGCATCATGGCCGACGTGGCCAACAACAAGGTCAGCAATGCGCAGGCGGCGAAGGCGTGGATCAAGGCCAACCCGGCGGTGCTGGACCAGTGGCTGGAGGGCGTGAAAACCCTGGATGGCCAGGAGGCGTTGCCGGCGGTAAAGGCCAAACTCTGACGCTTGCCGCTGCCCCCTGTGGGAGCTGGCTTGCCTGCGATAGCATCACCCCGGTATGCCTGTCGCACCGAGGCGCCAGCATCGCAGGCAACCCAGCTCCCACACGTACCCATGCATATTGATATTCTTGCCAAAACCCTTTACCCGAGCCTGCGATGCCCCGGCCCACCCGCCATACACTCTTGCCCTTCCTGCGCTGGCTGCCGCGCCAAACCCGCGCCAGCGTCGGCCGGGATGCCATCGTCGGCCTCAGCGGCGCGGTGCTTGCGCTGCCGCAGTCAATTGCCTACGCATTGATCGCAGGTCTCCCACCCGAATACGGGCTCTACGCCGCCATCATTCCGGTATTGATCGCTTGCCTGTGGGGCTCGTCCTGGCACCTGATCTGCGGGCCCACGGCCGCCATCTCCATCGTGCTTTACGCCAGCGTCAGCCCATTGGCCGTGCCCGGCTCCCAGGACTACATCACCCTTATTCTGTTGCTGACCCTCCTCGCGGGCGTATTCCAGTGGTTGCTCGGCCTGCTGCGCTTCGGCGCCCTAGTGAACTTTGTCTCCCATTCGGTGGTGCTGGGTTTCACCCTGGGCGCCGCTGTGGTGATTGCCCTGGGGCAACTGCCCAACCTGCTCGGGTTGGATTTGCCCAGCCAGGCCACGGCCATCAACGGTCTACTGGCGCTGATCGATCATCGTGGCGAGTGGGATCAGGCATCCCTGGCCCTGGGGCTGGGGACGTTGCTGGCAGGCATGTTGCTCAAGTACCTGGTGCCACGCTGGCCCACACTGTTGATAGCCTTGGTGCTGGGCAGCCTGGTGGCATGGTTGTGGCCGGCGATGTTCGGGCATGTGGCACGGGTCAGTTCGTTCATCGGCAAACTGCCGCCGTTCAGCCCGTTGCCGATGGACCTGGACCTGGTGCTGCGCCTGCTGCCCAGTGCCGTGGCTGTGGGCATGCTGGGGTTGGTGACCAGCCTGTCGATTGCCCGCTCGCTGTCGGCCCGCTCGCAACAACTGCTCGACGCCAACCAGGAAGTTCGCGCCCAGGGTTTATCCAACATCGTCGGCGGATTTTTTTCCGGCTACCTGTCAGCCGGATCATTCACCCGCTCGGGCCTCAGTTACGAGGCGGGCGCCTGTTCGCCGCTGGCGGGGGTGTTTTCGGCCCTGTGGGTGGCGTTATTCGCGTTATTTGGCGCAGCGTTGATCGCGCATATTCCGATCCCGAGCATGGCGGCGAGCATCCTGCTGATTTGCTGGGGGCTGGTGGACCACCGCGGCATTCGCGCGCTGTTCCGGGTCAGCCGTGCCGAATTCGTGGTGATGAGCCTGACCTGCGTCGCCACCTTATTGTTGGAGCTGCAAACGGCCATCTATGCCGGGGTGCTGGCGTCGCTGTTTTTCTACCTCAAGCGCACGTCGCAGCCACGGGTTCAACACTGGCGCGACGGTGAGGCGGATGTGTTGCGGGTGGGCGGCTCGATCTTTTTTGGCGCCAGCCATTACCTGCAAGTGCGCCTGCAGCGCTTGCAGGGCGAGCGGGTGGTGATCGAGGCGCAGCAGATCAACTTTATCGACTATTCCGGGGTGGAGATGCTGCATCAGGAGGCGCGCCGGTTGGCGGGGTTGGGGCGTAGCTTGACGTTGCGTGGGGCCAGGCCGCAGGTGGTTGATGAGCTGAAAAAGCTCGACGGGCCCGATAACTGCCCCATCGACTTTGAAGACTGAACCCGATCAAAACTGTGGGAGCTGGCTTGCCTGCGATAGCGGTGGGTCAGCCAGCACATGGGTAACTGACCTATTGCTATCGCAGGCAAGCCAGCTCCCACATTAACGGTGCCCACATCAGAGTGTGGAATCAGGCCAATTGCCGGCGCAGTTCGGCCAGTACCGGCGCCGAATCCGGCCGCACACCACGCCACAGCAAGAAGGCTTCCGCCGCTTGTTCCACCAGCATGCCCAGGCCATCCATCGCCACCGCCGCGCCTTGCTCGCTCGCCCAGCGGCAGAACGCGGTGGGTTGCTTGGCGTACATCATGTCGTAGCAGAAGGTCTTGCCCGGCTCGATCAGGCTGCCGGCAATCGGCGGTACATCGCCTGACAGGCTGGCCGACGTGGCATTGATGATCACGTCCACCGGCTCACGCAACCAGTCGAAACCACTGGCAGACACCGGGCCCAGGTCATCGAACAGCTCAGCCAGTAACTCGGCTTTTTCCACGGTGCGGTTGGCGATGATCAACGACGAGGGTTGCTGCGCCAGCAACGGCTCCAGCGCACCGCGCACCGCGCCACCGGCGCCCAATAACAGAATGCGTTTGCCTTGCAGGGCCAGCCCGGCATTGACCGTCAAGTCGCGCACCAGGCCCCCGCCGTCGGTGTTGTCGCCCAACAAGGTGCCGTCAGCCAGTTTGCTCAAGGTGTTCACGGCACCGGCGCGCTGGGCTCGTTCGGTCAGGGTATTGGCCAGGCG
Source organism: Pseudomonas sp. AL10 (assembly GCF_029960685.1). NCBI lineage: Bacteria > Pseudomonadati > Pseudomonadota > Gammaproteobacteria > Pseudomonadales > Pseudomonadaceae > Pseudomonas > Pseudomonas sp. AL10. The sequence continues at coordinate 532,777 of NZ_JASBQZ010000001.1, read as the reverse complement.
ATAGGCCTCTTCCTTGAACGGCACGGTCACGTTGGCGCCCCGGCCCTGTTGGAAAAACTCTCGGGCACAGGCGGTGAAGTCCTCCAACGGCGCGAGCATCGTGCTGTAGTCCAACTGCTCGCCGGTCTGGGCGGCGAACAGACGGTGAATCAGCGGCGATTTGCTGTGGCCGATGGGGTTGCCGAACACGACATAACGGTCCATCACACCGCCGCCTTGGGCGCGGCAACGCCGAGCCAGTCACGGTCTTGCAGGAAATAGTCGGTAAGGCGCGCCTCTTCGCTGCCGGCTTCGGCCTTCCAGTCGTAGCTCCAGCGTACCTGGGGTGGCAGCGACATCAGGATCGACTCCGTACGCCCGCCCGATTGCAGGCCGAACAGCGTGCCACGGTCATAGACCAAGTTGAACTCAACGTAGCGGCCCCGGCGGAACTCCTGGAACTGGCGCTGTTGCTCGGTGTACGCCATGGCCTTGCGACGCTGCACAATCGGCAGGTAGGCGTCGATGTAGGCATCGCCGATGGCGCGGATGAAGGCGAAGCAGGTGTCGAAGCCCCACTCGTTCAAGTCATCGAAGAACAACCCACCGATGCCACGGGGCTCGTTGCGATGTTTGATGTGGAAGTAGGTGTCACACCAGGCCTTGTAGCGTGCGTACACATCCGGGCCAAACGGCGCACAGGCCTGCTCGGCCACGCGGTGCCAGTGAATGCAGTCTTCTTCATTGCCGTAATACGGGGTGAGATCGAAGCCACCCCCGAACCACCACACCGGTTCTTCGCCTTCTTTTTCAGCGATGAAAAACCGCACATTGGCGTGGGAAGTCGGTACATGCGGGTTATGCGGATGGATCACCAGTGACACGCCAAGCGCTTCAAACCCACGGCCGGCCAGCTCGGGGCGATGGGCACTGGCAGACGGTGGTAAACCGCTGCCGAACACGTGGGAAAAGTTGACGCCGCCTTTTTCGATCACCGAACCGTTTTCCATCACACGGGTGCGACCGCCACCGCCGGCTGGCCGGGTCCAGGCGTCTTCGATAAAGCGAGTGTCCGTCTCGAAGGTTTCCAGGGCGCTGCAAATGCGGTCTTGCAGGTCAAGCAGGTAGGCTTTAACGGCCTCGGTGCGGGTAGTCATGGCATCACCTTGAATCGGGCAAAGCTACGCGAGGCCCATGGGGCGTCGGCGGCAAATGGGCGCACAGGATACCACTGCGCTTAGATGCCACTGCACTTAGGTGCGCGGCAGTTGACGAAGATCAAGCTTAGGAGTCCGATAGGGGGCTACGCAGATTCGAACCCAAGGAGAAGTGCAGATGGCCAAACGTATCCAGTTCAGCGCCCATGGCGGCCCCGACGTACTTGAATATGTGGACTACACGCCAGCGGAACCTGGCCCACAGCAGGTTCGGGTGCGCAACGAGGCGATCGGCCTGAACTTCATCGACACCTACTTCCGCAGTGGCCTCTATGCGCCGCCGGCCCTGCCATCGGGTCTGGGTGCGGAAGGTGCTGGCGTAGTCGATGCCGTTGGCAGTGAAGTCAGCCAATTCAAAGTCGGCGACCGTGTGGCCTACGGCAGCGGCCCGCTGGGTGCCTACAGCGAGTCGCACGTGTTGCCCGCCGCCAACCTGGTGCACCTGCCGGATGAGATCAGCTTTGAACAGGCCGCCGGTGCCATGCTCAAAGGCCTGACCGTGCAGTACCTGCTGCGCCAGACCTATGAGCTCAAAGGCGGTGAAACCATTTTGTTCCACGCCGCCGCCGGTGGCGTGGGTTCCCTGGCCTGCCAATGGGCCAAGGCTCTGGGGGTGAAGTTGATCGGCACGGTCAGTTCGCCGGAAAAAGCCGCCCTGGCCAAATCCCTCGGCGCCTGGGAAACCATCGACTACAGCAAGGAAGATGTCGCACAACGCGTACTGGAATTAACTGACGGCAAGAAATGCCCGGTGGTGTACGACGGCGTCGGCAAGGACACCTGGCTGACCTCACTCGACAGCGTGGCGCCACGGGGTCTGGTGGTGAGCTTCGGCAACGCGTCGGGTGCGGTGGATGGGGTGAACCTGGGGATTCTGTCGGCGAAGGGTTCGCTGTACGTCACCCGGCCGACTTTGGCGACCTATGCAAACAATCCGGCGAACCTGCAGGCGATGGCGGACGATCTGTTTTCGATGATCAAGAGTGGCAAGGTACGCATTGATATCAACCAGCGCTACTCGCTGGCGGAGGCGGCCAAGGCGCAGACGGAGTTGTCAGGGCGGCGCACGACTGGGTCGACCATTCTGCTGCCTTAAGATCGTACCCACGCTCTGCGTGGGAATGCATACCGTGACGCTCTGCGTCACAAGCGGACCCAGAGCGTCCAATGCGGCGTTCCCACGCAGAGCGTGGGAACGAGCTGCACCTACGAGGGGCGCACCACATCACCCGTCACCAGATCCCGAATCAGGCTCGGGTTCTTGCGCCCACCCAAGGCGCCGCCCAACACCAGGTCCACTTGCCCGCGAAAATACTGCTCCACGCGAATGCGCGTGCGGGCTGCCGGGCGGCCCTGAGGGTTGGCCGAGGTGGAAATCAACGGGCCGACCTCGGCGCACAAATCTCTCACCAACGGATGATCACTGACCCGCAGCGCTACGGTGTCGTGCACACCCGTGACCCATTCGGGCAGCAAGTCTTGATGGGGCACCAGCCAGGTATTCGGCCCTGGCCAGGTGCTGGCCATGCGTTCGACCCACGTGTCCGGGAAATCCTCAAACAGAAAGTCGAACTGACGAATATTGTCCGCCACCAGGATCAGGCCTTTGTCGACCGAGCGGTTCTTGATCGCCAACAGCCGATCCACTGCTTCTTCGTTCCACGGGTCGCAGCCCAGGCCCCAGACCGCTTCGGTCGGATAGGCGATCACTGCGCCTGCGCGAATTTCCCGTGCGGCTTCCAGCACACGCCACCTGTTGACCATTGTTAACTCTCCGGACTAAAGCTCTGGGCAGTTTACCGATCTTCGTTACAAAACCTAGCGCCAAAAACGGGCCACTACCAAAGCGGACACCGCGCCAGCCAGCGCCCGCTTTCGCAAATCACCTGGCCCTCCAACTCCAGCTCCGTCAGGGTGGCCAGTACTTGTGACAACGGCCGACCGCTGGCAATCGCCAAGGCTTCGCTGCTATGCGGTGCCGCGTGCAGTAGCGCCACCAGCGGATGGGTTACGGGCACCGGTGCCGCATGGGACAACCGCTGCCAACCACGCAAGCCTTCAAGTATGTGCTCGATGGTTTCCACCAACACCGCGCCATCACGGATCAGTTGATGACAGCCTTTGGCGGCGGGGTGGTGAATGGAACCCGGAATCGCGTACACCTCGCGCCCTTGCTCCGCCGCCAGGCGTGCGGTGATCAGCGAGCCGCTGGCGATACTGGCCTCCACCACCAGTACGCCTAACGACAACCCGCTGATGATCCGGTTGCGCCGTGGGAAATTACCGGCCTGGGGCGCGGTATCCAGCGGAAACTCGGAAACCACGGCGCTGCCTTGGGCGATCATCGCCGCAGCAAGCTTGCGATGGCGCTGTGGATAAAAATTTTCCAGGCCAGTGCCAAGCACGCCGATGGTATGGCCGCCCACGTCCAATGCCGCCTGGTGCGCCGCGCCATCAATGCCCACCGCCAGCCCACTGGTGATGACAAAACCGGCGCTCGCCAGGCTGCGGGAAAAGGCCGCTGCCGTGTCCATGCCCGGGCGCGAGGCACGCCGGCTACCGACCATGGCCAACTGTGGTTTTTCCAGAATATCGGGGTCGCCCGCAACGAATAACAACGGCGGCGCATCGTCGATCTGCGCGAGCAACGCCGGGTAATCCGGGTGGTCCCACATCAGCAAATGCTGGGCCGGGCGCGCCAGCCAGGCCAACGCCTCACTGGCACCGTCACGGACTTTGGGGCTACGTCGGGCCTCTGCGCTGATGGCGGGCAAACCGAGGGAACGCCAGGCACTGGCGGGAGCACTCAGGGCCTTGGAAGCGCAACCAAAGGCATCGATCAACACGTGAAAACGCTTGGGCCCCAGTTCTGGCAGCCTGTGCAAGCGTAGCCGGGCTTCCAGCTCTGCCGGGGAAATATCGCTACTGTTTATCGGATTCATATGATCATCCTTGACCGGAACAAGCTGTGGATAACTCTGTTGGTAACTTATTTAGCAGGCTATTTATTGCGCTTGATCAGCCGTCTCGAAACGGTCTTGCACGGCCAACGACCGTGAAGCACTGAGCACCAGGGCATAGCTGAGCTTTTCATAGGTGCGAAACACCAGCAGGGTGCCGGCTCGCTCATCCGGGAGGGGAGTGGGCGTGCCGGTGAGGGTGTCTCGCACGATGGCGCCAGCCTTGATCACTGTGAGCAGTTGGCCTTCCACCAAGCCATCGCGGCGGCCCTTGTTGAGGGTCACAGCGTCGAGCACGCCAATCTGCGTGACGCCCTTGGGGATGTCGATGATATGCCCTGTAATCAAGGGTGCAGGTTTGCAGGGTTCCAGGCTGGCCAAAGCAACGGGAGGCTCGGCGCGCAACAAACGGTCGCCTGGGCGAATTTCCTGGGTCACCCGTTGCACTGCCAGGGTGGTGAGGCTGTCGGCAAGCACAAAGCGCGCAGTGCCGATGTCGTCGGCATTGATGCCCAACAGCTCTTGGGTATGGGGGTCGGTGTAGGCCTTGCCCCGCCGAAATATCCCGTAGCTTGGCTGGGCCGGGTCCAGATGCCCGCGCGCATGCACACGCTCGTCGTTGGCACCCAGAACGCGCCCGCCTTGCGCCGCAATAATGTAAGGCGCGTTGTCCAGGTCCTGGGGGGAGTCAAAAATACGGTTGTGCAGTAAAAAATGCTGGATGGCCTGTTGCGCGGCCTGATCCAGGCGCTCAGTGGGTTGCACAATCAATGCCGTGGCGAACGGAGCCCACAGCAGCAAGACGAGTAGCGATTTCCTCATGGGGTGAATCTCCTTTATTATGTGCGTTCGCGTGAAATGCCATGGCCTTCGCGGCTTCCGAGCGTTTCACACCGGCCGTATGGGTCCATCCCACCGCCGATTTGTCTCTTCCTCACATGTGCAGCAATTACGCTTATGGCTATTTTGAACATCCTCGAATTTCCCGACTCGCGCCTGCGCACGATCGCCAAGCCGGTGGCCGTAGTGGACGACAAGGTTCGTCAGTTGGTCGATGACATGTTTGAAACAATGTATGAAGCCCCGGGCATCGGCCTCGCCGCGACCCAGGTCAACGTGCATCTGCGCGTCGTGGTCATGGACCTGTCGGAAGACCGCAGCGAACCTCGGGTGTACATCAACCCTGAGTTCGAACCGCTGACCGAAGAGATGGGCGAATACCAGGAAGGCTGCCTGTCGGTGCCGGAGTTCTACGAGAATGTGGAACGCCCGCTACGCGTGAAGATCAAGGCGCTGGACCGTGACGGCAAGCCTTTCGAGCTGATTGCCGAAGGCCTGCTGGCGGTGTGCATCCAGCATGAATGCGACCACCTCAACGGCAAGCTGTTCGTCGATTACCTGTCCACGCTCAAGCGTGACCGCATCAAGAAGAAGCTGGAAAAAAAGCATCGCCAGCAAGCCTGATGCCCTTCTTCCAAAGGCTTGCTGCGGCAAGCCTTTTTCTTTTGTGACTGTTTTTAACCGAGAACTCCCATGACCGAGCCATTGCGCATTGTTTTTGCCGGCACTCCTGAATTTGCCGCCGAACACCTCAAGGCGCTGCTTGCCAGCCCTTATGACCTCGTCGCGGTGTACACCCAGCCGGATCGCCCGGCCGGTCGCGGGCAAAAACTGATGCCGAGTGCGGTCAAGCAGTTGGCGCTGGAGCACAACATTCCTGTGCTGCAGCCGCCGACCCTGCGTAACGCCGAGGCCCAGGCCGAACTGGCCGCGCTGAAGCCGGACCTGCTGGTGGTGGTGGCCTACGGCTTGATCCTGCCCCAGGCTGTGCTGGATATCCCGCGCCTGGGTTGCATCAACAGCCACGCTTCACTGCTGCCACGCTGGCGCGGTGCGGCGCCGATTCAACGCGCCGTTGAAGCAGGCGACAGCGAGAGCGGCGTGACCGTGATGCGCATGGAAGCCGGCCTGGATACTGGGCCGATGCTGCTCAAGGTCACCACGCCGATCACCGCCCAAGACACCGGCGGCAGCCTGCACGACCGCCTCGCTGAGCTAGGCCCGCCCGCTGTGATCCAGGCCATCGCCGGCCTCGCTGCCGGCACCCTGCAAGGCGAAATCCAAGACGACAGCCTGGCCACCTACGCCCACAAGCTGAACAAGGACGAAGCGCGCATTGACTGGAGCCGCCCGGCCGTGGAGCTGGAGCGCCTGGTACGCGCCTTCAACCCGTGGCCGATCTGCCACAGCACCCTGAACGGCGAGGCTTTGAAAGTGTTGACCGCGACCCTGGCCGATGGCGCAGGCGCTCCCGGCGAGATCATCAACGCCAGCAAAGACGGCCTGTTGGTGGCTTGCGGTGAACAAGCGCTGTGCCTGACGCGTCTGCAATTGCCCGGCGGCAAGGCGCTGAACTTCAGCGATTTGTTCAATAGCCGTCGTGAGAAATTCGCCTTGGGCACCACGCTTGGGGTGGTCACTCAATGAACCCACGTCTGGCCGCCGCCAAGGCTCTTGCCGCCGTCCTCAACGGCAAGGCTTCGCTGAACAGTTCGCTGCCGACGCAGTTGGATAAAGTTGAAGACCGCGACCGGGGGTTTACCCAGGACCTGGCCTTTGGCACCGCCCGTTGGCAGCCACGGTTGTCTGCGCTGGCCGCCAAGCTGCTGCAAAAACCGTTCAAAGCGGCGGACGCGGATGTCGAGGCGCTGTTGCTAGTGGGTCTCTACCAATTGCTCTACACCCGCGTGCCCGCCCACGCGGCCATCGGTGAAACCGTCGGTTGCGCCGACAAGTTGAAAAAGCCCTGGGCCAAGGCCCTGCTCAATGCCGTGCTGCGCCGCGCCCAGCGCGAAAGCGAAGCCCTGCTGGCCGAGCTGGAACATGATCCGGTGGTGCGCACCGCCCACCCGCGTTGGCTGCAAAAATCCCTGAAGGCCTTTTGGCCTGAGCAATGGGAAGCCATCTGCGCAGCCAACAACGCGCACCCGCCGATGATCCTACGGGTCAACCGTGGTCACCACAGCCGTGACGCGTATTTGCAGTTACTGGCGGACGCTGGCATCAACGCCACGCCCTGTGTGTACAGCACGGACGGCATCGTGCTCGAAGCGGCTGCCGATGTGCGTAGCCTGCCGGGCTTTGCCGAAGGTTGGATCAGTGTGCAGGACGAAGCCGCGCAGTTGGCCGCCGACTTGCTCGACCTCGCCCCCGGCCAGCGCGTACTCGATGCCTGCTGCGCGCCCGGCGGTAAGACCTGCCACATCCTCGAAGTGGAAAAAGACCTGGCTGGTGTAGTCGCGGTGGACCTTGAAGCCAAGCGCCTGGTGCGCGTGCGGGAAAACCTCACGCGCCTGGGCTTGAGCGCCGAGCTGATCGCCGCGGATGGCCGCGACACCGCCGCCTGGTGGGACGGCAAGCCCTTCCAGCGCATCCTGCTGGACGCCCCTTGCTCGGCCACCGGCGTGATCCGCCGTCATCCGGACATCAAGCTGACCCGCCAGCCCGACGACATCGCCGCCTTGGCGGTGCTGCAAGGCGAACTGCTCGACGCGCTGTGGCCCACCTTGGAAGTCGGCGGCATCCTGCTTTACGCCACCTGCTCCACTTTGCCCACCGAAAATACCGAGGTCATCCAAGCCTTCCTCGCCCGCACCAGCGGCGCGCGTGAGCTGGACCTCGCTACCACGGCCGGCATCAAGCAGCCCCACGGTCGCCAACTGCTTGCCCAAGAAGGCGGGCACGATGGCTTCTACTACGCCAAACTGATCAAGATCGCCGCCGCACGCGGCTGAATGGTTTTAAGGGAGTGACCGGATGAAAATCATCATCCTTGGAGCAGGGCAGGTCGGTGGCACGCTGGCCGAACATTTGGCCGGTGAAGCCAACGACATCACCGTGGTCGACACCGATTCCGAGCGTTTGCGCGACCTGGGCGACCGTCTGGACATCCGTACGGTGCAAGGCCGCGCGTCGTTTCCGACGGTGCTGCGCCAGGCCGGTGCCGACGATGCCGACATGCTGGTGGCCGTGACCAACAGCGACGAGACCAACATGGTCGCCTGCCAGGTAGCCCACACCCTGTTCCACACCCCGACCAAGATCGCTCGGGTACGCGAAGCGGCGTACCTGACCCGCGCCGGTCTGTTCGATAACGACGCCATTCCGGTGGACGTACTGATCAGCCCGGAACAGGTGGTGACCCACTACATCAAGCGCCTGATCGAAATTCCAGGTGCGCTTCAGGTGATCGACTTCGCCGAAGGCAAAGCACAACTGGTGGCCGTGAAGGCTTATTACGGCGGGCCGCTGGTGGGCCAGCAACTGCGCCAACTGCGCGAGCACATGCCGAACGTGGAAACCCGCGTGGCCGCGATTTTCCGCCGTGACCGGCCGATCCTGCCCCAGGGCGATACGGTGATCGAGGCTGACGATGAAGTGTTTTTTATCGCCGCCAAGGCGAACATTCGCGCGGTCATGAGCGAAATGCGCAGGCTCGACGAAAGCTACAAACGTATCGTCATCGCCGGCGGTGGGCAGATCGGCGAGCGTTTGGCCGAAGCCATCGAAAGCCGCTACCAGGTGAAGATCATCGAGATGAGCCCGACGCGTTGCCGGCATTTGTCCGACACCCTCGACAGCACTGTTGTACTGCAAGGCAGCGCCTCGGACCGTGACCTGCTGATGGAAGAGAACATCGCCGACGCCGACATCTTCCTGGCCCTGACCAACGATGACGAAGCCAATATCATGTCGTCCTTGCTGGCCAAGCGGTTGGGAGCGAAGAAGGTGATGACCATCATCAACAACCCGGCCTATGTGGACCTGATCCAGGGCGGCGATATCGACATTGCCATCAGCCCGCAGTTGGCGACCATTGGCACCTTGCTTGCCCACGTACGCCGTGGCGACATTGTCAGTGTGCACTCGTTGCGCCGGGGTGCTGCGGAGGCCATCGAGGCGATTGCCCACGGTGACTCGAAGTCCAGCAAAGTGATTGGCAAGGCCATCCGCGATATCGGCCTGCCGCCGGGCACCACCATTGGCGCGATCATTCGCGATGAAGAAGTGATCATTGCCCACGACGACACGGTGATCGCCACCGGAGACCATGTGATTTTGTTCCTTGTGGATAAAAAACATATCCGCGATGTGGAGAAGCTGTTCCACGTGGGGTTGAGCTTTTTCTGATCAAGGAGTGAACCGATGCTGGAGTCCCTGGAAAAAATGCTCGCCAAGGGCGTGGACAATTCGCTGCTGCGCTTTGGCCTGGGCAAGGGTTATCTGGACCTGAAGAACAACGCCAAGGCGGCCGAGCATTTGCAGCGATGCGTCGAGTTCGATCCTAAGTATTCGGCGGCGTGGAAGTTGTTGGGCAAGGCGCATCAGGCGCAGGGTGACAGTGCCTCAGCACGACAGGCGTGGGAAAAAGGCATAGAGGCGGCCTTGGCACACGGCGACAAACAGGCCGAAAAAGAGATGGCAGTGTTCCTGAAAAAACTCGACCGCCAGGCTTGAAACAATCCCCTGTGGGAGCTGGCTTGCCTGCGATGGCAGCACCTCGGTCTATCAGTTAAACCGAGGTGATGCCATCGCAGGCAAGCCAGCTCCCACATTTGATCTCCATTGGCTAGGAGATAAGCGGTGAATCAATACCACCGCGCCTCACCCAGTGGGCGTTTCTTGAAGCGTTTCATGCTCCACATGTACTGGCTTGGGTAAGCGCCGACATAACGCTCTACTACCTTGCTCATCGCCGCACAGGACGTCGCGGTGTCGGTGCTGTACATGTCCTCCGGCGCCGCTTCCAGGATCACTTTGTAGCCCGAGCCGTCCGGCAGCCGCAGGGCATGCAGGAACACACCCACCGCCTTGTGGCCCGCCAGCATGTTCGGCACGAACTTGCTGGTAAGCGCCTGGGTGGCAAAAAACGGTACGAAGATCCCGGCAGACTCAGCCGGCTCCGGGTCGGCAGGAATGCCCACCTGGCCGCCTTTGCGCACTTCCTTGATCACACTGAGAATGCCTTCCTTGGTGGAGGCCGCCACGCGGTTGCCCAACTGCACGCGCTGTTTGCGCAGCAATTCGTCCACGGCCTTGAGCTTGGGCGGGCGATAGAAAATGATCGGTTTGCACTGGCTGCAATAGAAGTGGTTCAACACTTCCCAGTTGCCTAGGTGGCTGGTGATGCCTACCACGCCTTTGCCAGAAGCCAGGGCCTCGTGCAGCACTTCCAGGCCTTCGACTTCGCGGACCAGGTCGATGGAGCGCTGCGCCGGCCAGATCCACGCGCAGGCGCTTTCGGTGAGGGACTTGCCGATGTCCATCAGGCTGCGGCCCACCAGGCGCTCGCGTTCTGCAGGGTCCATGTCCGGGAAGCATTTGGAGAGGTTGATCCGCACGGTATCGCGGGAACGGTTGGGGGTTTTCCACATGATCCAGCCGATCCCCGTGCCGACGGCTTGTACGGCGCGCCAGGGCAGCAGGGCAAACAACCGAAGAGCACCTACCAGCAAGGCGCCTTTAAACTTTTCCACAGGTCACTCCTGATCGTGTGTGGTGCGCAAAGCCGGCATTCTAACCGGCGTTGACCAAGTCCGCGTAACGGTCGCAGTCCTGGGTGTGGTCCATGACCATGCCCGAGGCCTGCATGAAGGCGTAGCAGATGGTCGGCCCGACGAAGGTGAAGCCGGCCTTTTTCAAGGCTTTGCTCATGGCTTCGGCTTCGGGCGTAATCGCCGGGACGTCGCTGCGATCCTTGAAGTGATTGACCTTGGGTTTGCCGCCGACAAACGACCACAGCAACCCCACCGGATCCTCCAGCGCCAGCCAGGCCGCGGCGTTGCGCCGAGTAGCGTTGAGCTTCAAGCGATTGCGCACGATGCCCGGGTCCTGCATCAGCACCTCGATTTCTTCATCGCTCAATTGCGCCAGGCGCTGCGCGTCAAAGCCGAACAACACCTTTCGATAATGCTCGCGTTTGCGTAAAACGGTGATCCAGGACAGGCCTGCCTGGAACCCTTCGAGCAAAAGCAACTCGAACAAACCCTGCGCATCGCGCAGCGGCGTTCCCCACTCTTGATCGTGATAAGCCATGTACAGCGGATCTTCAGAACACCAAAAGCAGCGTGGCATAAGGCTCCAGGGAGTGGTGGCGGGGCCGAATCGGGTATACTCCCGCTCTTTAAATCGCAGCCCAAGTAACAGGTGAATTTCGTGAGCCAGCCTACGCCAGCCGTGCGTACCTTCCAAGACTTGATCCTCGCCCTCCAGCAATACTGGGCCGAGCAAGGTTGTGTGGTACTTCAGCCCTACGATATGGAAGTAGGCGCCGGCACTTTCCACACCGCTACATTCCTGCGGGCCATCGGCCCGGAAACCTGGAACGCCGCTTATGTGCAGCCCAGTCGCCGCCCGACTGACGGCCGCTACGGCGAAAACCCGAACCGTCTGCAGCACTACTACCAGTTCCAGGTGGTATTGAAGCCCAACCCGGACAACTTCCAGGAGCTGTACCTGGGCTCGCTGAAACATGTGGGCCTGGACCCACTGGTGCACGACATCCGTTTCGTCGAAGACAACTGGGAATCGCCAACCCTGGGCGCCTGGGGCCTGGGCTGGGAAGTCTGGCTCAATGGCATGGAAGTGACGCAGTTCACTTACTTCCAGCAAGCCGGCGGCATCGAGTGCTACCCGGTCACCGGCGAAATCACCTATGGCCTGGAGCGCCTGGCCATGTACCTGCAAGGCGTGGACTCGGTCTACGACCTGGTATGGGCTGACGGCCCGTTCGGCAAGGTGACCTACGGCGATGTGTTCCACCAGAACGAGGTGGAGCAGTCCACCTACAACTTCGAACACGCCAACGTCGACAAACTGTTCGAACTGTTCGACTTCTATGAAAGCGAAGCCAAGCGCCTGATCGAGCTCGACCAGCCGCTGCCGTTGCCAAGCTATGAAATGGTGTTGAAGGCCTCCCATACCTTCAACCTGCTGGATGCCCGCCGTGCCATTTCGGTTACTGCGCGCCAGCAATACATCCTGCGTGTGCGCACCCTGGCGCGTTCCGTCGCCCAAGCCTACCTGCTGGCCCGCGCCAAGCTGGGCTTCCCGATGGCAACCCCGGACCTGCGTGATGAAGTGTTGGCTAAGCTGGAGGCTGCACAATGAGTGCTCAAGATTTCCTGGTTGAACTGGGCACCGAAGAGCTGCCACCCAAGGCCCTCAATACTCTGGCCGATGCATTCCTGGCCGGTATCGAAAAAGGCCTGCAGACCGCTGGCCTGAAGTTTGAAGCCAAAAAAGTCTACGCCGCGCCGCGCCGCCTGGCTGTGCTGCTGACCGCGCTGGAAACCCAGCAGCCGGACCGCAGCATCAACCTGGACGGCCCACCGCGCCAGGCAGCTTTCGATGCCGACGGCAACCCGACCCAGGCCGCCCTTGGCTTTGCCAAGAAGTGTGGCGTGGAGCTGAGCGAGATCGACCAGAGCGGCCCGAAACTGCGCTTCAGCCAGGTCATCACCGGCAAGCCGACCGCCAGCCTGTTGCCGACCATCGTTGAAGATTCCCTGAACGACCTGCCTATCCCCAAGCGCATGCGCTGGGGTGCGCGCAAGGAAGAGTTCGTGCGCCCAACCCAATGGCTGGTGATGCTGCTCGGTGACCAGGTCATCGATTGCACCATCCTCGCCCAGAAGGCTGGACGTGATTCCCGTGGTCACCGCTTCCATCATCCAGAAAGCGTGCGCATCACTTCGCCGGCCAATTACCTCAACGACCTGCGCGCTGCTTATGTGCTGGCCGACGCCAATGAGCGTCGCGAGCTGATCAGCAAGCGCACCGAAGAACTGGCCCGCCTGCAGGAAGGCACCGCCATCGTGCCGCCAAGCCTGCTCGACGAAGTGACCGCCCTGGTGGAATGGCCGGTGCCGCTGGTGTGCTCGTTCGAAGAGCGTTTCCTCGACGTGCCGCAAGAAGCCTTGATCACCACCATGCAGGACAACCAGAAGTACTTCTGCCTGCTGGATGTGGACGGTAAGTTGTTGCCGCGTTTTATCACCGTGGCCAACATCGAAAGCAAAGACCCACAGCAGATCATCGCCGGTAACGAAAAAGTCGTGCGCCCGCGCCTGACCGACGCCGAGTTCTTCTTCAAGCAAGACAAGAAGCAGAAGCTAGAAGACTTCAACCTGCGCCTTCAGAACGTGGTGTTCCAGGAAAAACTCGGCAGCGTCTATGACAAGGCCGTGCGTGTTTCCAAGCTGGCGGCCTACATTGCCCCACGTATTGGCGGCGACGCAGCCTGGGCCGCCCGTGCCGGCTTGCTGTCCAAGTGCGACCTGGCCACCGAAATGGTCGGCGAGTTCCCAGAGATGCAAGGCGTGGCGGGTTACTACTACGCCCTCAACGACGGCGAGCCGGATGATGTCGCCCTGGCCCTGAACGAGCAGTACATGCCGCGCGGTGCCGGTGCAGAACTGCCGAGCACCCTGACCGGTGCGGCCGTGGCCATTGCCGACAAGCTGGACACCCTCGTGGGTATCTTCGGTATCGGCATGCTGCCCACCGGCAGCAAAGACCCGTATGCCCTGCGCCGTGCGGCCTTGGGCGTGCTGCGTATCCTGATCGACAAGAAGCTGGACCTCGACCTGACCCAGGCCGTGGTATTCGCCGTCGGCCAGTTCGGCACCAAGGTCAAGCAAGCCGGCCTGGCCGAGCAAGTGCTGGAGTTCGTGTTCGACCGCCTGCGTGCGCGTTATGAAGACGAAGGCGTGGACGTTTCCGTCTACCTGTCGGTACGTGCGCTGCAACCGGGCTCGGCGCTGGACTTCGACCAGCGTGTACAAGCCGTGCAAGCGTTCCGCAAGCTGCCGGAAGCCGATGCCCTGGCCGCCGTGAACAAGCGCGTGTCGAACCTGCTGAGCAAGGCCGACAACCTCGGCACTGCTGAAGTCGACCCGGGCCTGTTTGCCGATGCCAAGGAGTTCTCGCTGAACTCGGCCATTGCCAAGGCCGAGAACGCCGTGAAGCCGCTGATCGCTGAGCGTGACTACGCGCAAGCGTTGGCGCGCCTGGCGTCTTTGCGTGAGCCGGTGGATGCGTTCTTCGAAGCGGTGATGATCAATGCCGACGATGCTGGCGTGCGCAAAAACCGCTACGCCATGCTCGCGCGCCTGCGTGGCTTGTTCATCAATATCGCCGACATCTCCGTACTGGGCTGACCATGTTGAAACTGCTGATTCTCGATCGGGACGGGGTGATCAACTACGACTCCGACGCTTACATCAAGTCGGTGGAGGAGTGGATCCCACTGCCCGGTTCGATCGAGGCCATCGCGCAGTTGAGCAAAGCCGGCTGGACGGTAGCCATCGCCACCAACCAGTCCGGCATCGCCCGCGGTTACTACGACATCGCGACCCTGGAGGCCATGCACGCGCGTTTGCGCGCGTTAGTGGCCGAACAAGGCGGTGAGGTGGGGCTGGTGGTTTACTGCCCCCACGGGCCGGATGAGGGCTGCGATTGCCGCAAGCCCAAGCCTGGCATGTTGAAAATTATTGCAGAACATTACAAGGTGCCCTTGGCTGGGATATGGTTCGTCGGGGACAGCCTCGGTGACCTGGAGGCGGCCAAAGCCGTCGACTCTCAGCCAGTTTTGGTTAAAACCGGGAAAGGCGAAAAGACCCAGGCTAAAAACCTGCCGGTAGGCACCTTGATTTTTGACGATCTGGCGGCCGTTGCCGCAGAACTTATCAACAACTAGCCGCCCTCGACTTCCTGACCAAGGACTGTTCGGGAGTGCGCTTTTAACAGGCGGGCCGTGTCCCGCAACGGTAAATGCCGCCATGTCGATCTTGCAGGCCATCAGAACCTTTTTCTTTTACCTGCTGCTGGGCACCAGTTCGTTTCTCTGGTGCACCCTGAGCTTTTTTATTGCACCGTTCCTGCCCTTCAAGGCGCGCTATCGCTTTATCAACGTCTACTGGTGCCGCTGCGCGTTGTGGCTGAGCAAGGTGTTCCTGAACATTCGTTTCGAGGTCAAGGGCGCTGAAAACGTCCCTGATCAACCGTGCGTGATTCTCTCCAACCACCAGAGCACCTGGGAGACGTTCTTCCTCTCGGCGTACTTCTCGCCGTTGAGCCAGGTGCTCAAGCGCGAGTTGCTGTATGTGCCGTTCTTCGGCTGGGCCATGGCCATGTTGCGACCGATCGCCATCGACCGTGACAACCCCAAGGCTGCGCTCAAGCATGTCGCCAAGAAGGGCGATGAGTTGCTCAAGGACGGCGTCTGGGTGCTGATCTTCCCTGAGGGCACGCGGGTGCCCTACGGCACGGTGGGCAAGTTCTCACGCGGTGGTACCGCCTTGGCGGTCAACGCCAACCTGCCTGTGCTGCCAATTGCGCATAACGCCGGCAAGTTCTGGCCCAAGACTGGCTGGGCCAAACGCCCGGGCACTATCACCGTGGTGATCGGCGAACCGATGTACGCAGAGGGCGAAGGGCCACGTGCCATCGCCGCCCTGAACGACCGCGCTGCGGCGTGGAATGAAGCGCAGCAAAGGGCCATGGGCTCCCTGCCTCCGGAACCGGTGGTGGTGGAGACGCCGGCAGTTTGAGCATCTGTGGATAACCTGTGTACGCTTTGTTGGCGAATTGGCTTTTTTGCATCATAACAAGCTGATTTACTTACATATTTCTGAAGCTCATAAAATTCGGAAAAACGTGCATAAGTTTTTTCTTCATAAAAAAACCGGTCCTTGTGACCGGTTTTTTATGCACAGCAGAAAAGCCGCTTTTTCAGTCCTCCAATAACGGCAGCAGCAGGATAAACGTCGAGCCCTTGCCCAGCTCACTTTCACACACGATGCGCCCACCGTGCCGCTCCAACACTGCTTTAACCATGGTGAGCCCCAGTCCAAGACCCTCACTGCCTTGAGCCGAATCGAAACGTCGGTATTGGTTAAACAACTCCGGCAGATCCTCAGGCGCAATCCCCGGTCCCTGGTCGCTTATCCTGCATTCCAACCAACCTTGCGCACTGCCATGCTTCAACCTGACGGTGGTACCGGATGGGGAGTATTTGATCGCGTTCTCCAGCACATTGAACAACGCCCGGGTGAGCAGCGATTGGTCGGCGTAGACCATGGCCTCGTCCGCCTCATCCAAGTCGTGAACCAAATGGATGCCCTTCAACTGCGCAATCACCGCCACTTGATCAAAGGCGTCCATCACCAGCATGGCAAACAGGGTGGGCTGGAACTGGTAACCGTCCGCTTCAGCCTTGGCCAATTGCACAAAGGATTCGGTCAGGCTCAAGGCCCGCCGTACTTGCTGTTCGATTTGGGTAAACACCGCAGACTCCCCGTTGTGCACGTCCAGTAGGGCGAGGATCGCTGAATGCGGTGCACGCAGGTCATGGGATAGGAAACGCAGCATCGTCTCGCGGTGCTGCTGGGCTTCACGCTCCTTGCTCAGGTCCGTGAGGCTCAACAACCAGCCGAGGGCAAAATCACCTTCGGCAGGCAGCAAAGGAGCCAGTTCCATGCGTAAACTGCGTTGGTGGATATCGCGAAACTCGACCAGTTCCAGCGCCGACAGGGCAGGGCGTACACCATTGTGCAGCGGGGGATAACCCAGATCAGCAAGCTGTTCGACGAGGTTTTCACCGACCAGGTCATTGCCGAATACTTCACGGGCCACGCGGTTGGCCAACAGGATGCTGCCCTGGGGATCGGTGATCAGGGTCGCTACCGGCAGGCACTCCAAGCCGTCCGCCATAAAGCGCCGCGTATCGCGGGTACGGCTGACGGCTTGTTCAAGGGCAAAAATCCGCCCTTGCAACACATCGCCCTTGCTGGCCGGCGCGCGACGCCGTTCCGGAAGCACCTTGGGTTCGTTATCCAGGCGTGCCAGTTCCCAGCCAAAGTAGGCGAGGATTACGCTCAGGCGTCGCCAATTCCAGATCAGGTAACTCAGCAACAAACCGATCAGGCACGCTGCGGGGCTCCACCAGTGGCCCAGGCGCAATAGAGCCCATGAGCCCAGCAACGCCGCGCCCATGCCTGCCAAGGTCATCCACAGGGCGTAGCGGGGGCGCACCAGCAGAAGGCCCAACAGCAGGGCCACCAGGGACGTTGCCAGCAACGCCGCCAACCAGCCGGGCAGATCGACGATGCTGCGACCCTGCAATAAACCATTCAGTACTTCAGCCTGGATCTCAACCCCCGCAGTGGTGCCCACGGTGGAAGAGAGCGGCGTCACGAAACGATCGGCCATGCCATAGGCTGATGCACCGATCAGAATCAGGCGACCCCGCAACGACTCGGGAGGTACCTCGCCGCGTAATACGCTGACGTAGGACACACTGGGAAAATGGTCTGGTTCCGAAGTGAACGGCACACGAATCTCATGTTCCTGGTGCCAGTGCCCTCCAGTAGGCTCTTGCGGCAGGCCCGGCATCGTCTCGGCATGCTCGCTCATGGCGAATGCCAGCCACGCCAACTGAGGGAGTGTGCTTCCCGCAGGGCCCTCACGTAGATACACGCTACGCACCACACCGTCTTTATCCGCTTCGACGTTGATGTGCCCAACGCCCTTGGCGCACTTGAGCAGTGGCGACAACGGCGTTACCTGGGCCTTGGGGCTGACGCTGCTATCCCCGGCGATGGGCAGCAATACATTGCCGGCTTTGCATACGGCATCGGCCAGGCGCTGGTCGTCATTACTGTTGCCGCTCTCACTGAAGATCACATCAAACAAAATACCCGCCGGCTGGGCGGCGTTCAGGCGTTCAATCAGGTCGGCATGTACGCTACGCGGCCAAGGCCACGGGCCGAGTGCTTCCAGGCTCGGCGCATCGATGGTCACCAGAACGATGCGTGGGTCTACCGGTAAGGGCGTGAGGCGGCGCAGGCTGTCATAGAGCGGATTGTTAAGCGCCAGGCCAGCGCTCAAGGATAAGTAGGCGGTAAAGGGCAGGAGTACCAGACCGATCAGCAGCCATTCACGAACCAACCCATGGAACAAAAGCTGGGCCTGGGTAGGTTGGCGTTTCTCGGCTTTGCGCCATAGGTTCACAGGGCTACCGCCACGAGCGTGCCGAGGCATTGATGGTCATTAAGTAAAAGTGTCATAAGCCCAGGATCCCTCTCCATGGGGTTGCGATGAAGTGCATGCAGTGTTCTGAAACCAGTGAAGCTTATTTCGGTCTCATTGGAGGACTTCCCACGACCGCGCAATGAACGATACCGCACATTGGAGCAGGCATGAGGCGCCGGCGAGGCGATCGGCACAGAGCCTTTTCCACACCAACAGGAGCCGGTATCTTCTTCGAAGATCGTAATGAATTGAGTTTACGGCGCTTTCAGCGTATCGAGAGATCCAAGCACTGTAGAATCCGTCCATAATTATTCAGATTCAGAGGCCGGCATTTGTACAACATGTGCCCCCCATTCAAGCCCTCGTATTTTTGTAGGAAGGACCCCGCCTATGCGTGTCGCAATACTGGATGACGAACCCGCGGAGTTGCGACGGGTGGAACAGACACTGCGACAGATTCCCGGCCCGGCTGACCAGCCTTGGTCTCTGCATTTCTTTGAGCGCGGTGAAGACCTGCTGCGCCAGCTACGTCGGGAAACCTTTGACCTGCTGATCCTCGACTGGCAACTGCCGGACATCTCCGGGATAGCGTTATTGCGCTGGACTCGCGAGCACATGGAATCGCCCCCTGCCGTCATCATGCTCACCAGTCGCGATGCCGAGAGCGACATCGTGACGGCGTTGAATAGCGGGGCGGATGATTATGTCAGCAAGCCGTTTAGGCCCAACGAACTCAAAGCTCGAGTCAGCGCCGTCCTGCGGCGCCACGGTTTGCAGAAGTCGGCTAGCCAGGAAGTGCAGAGCTTTAACGACCTGACATTCGACGATGCCGAACTGACCGTCACACGCGCAGGCAAACCCATCAACCTGACAGAACGGGAATACCGCCTGGCAAGCTGTCTATTTGCCAACCTGGCCCGGCCGTTGTCTCGCGAGTACCTGTATGAGCGGTTCTGGAGCCACGAAGAAATGGTCTCGTCGCGGCCGTTGGACACGCATATCTACCGCCTGCGTAACAAGCTGGGGCTGACGGCGGATCGCGGCTGGCAGCTGTTGACGATCTACGGGTACGGGTATCGATTGGAGAGTGTGACACCCGCTGTGGAAAGTTAAATACGTCGATGTTCCACGTGGAGCATTTAAAAATGCGCGACTGCGAACCAACAAAAAAGGCCAACGCTAAGCGTTGGCCTTTTGTTTTTAGCAGATGTACCTGATCAGAAGTCCAGGTTAGACACCGCCAAAGCATTGCTCTCGATGAAGTCACGACGAGGCTCGACCGCATCACCCATCAGGGTGTTGAAGATCTGGTCTGCGCCAATGGCGTCTTCGATGGTCACGCGCAGCATGCGGCGCTGAGCAGGGTCCATGGTAGTTTCCCACAGCTGATCCGGGTTCATCTCGCCCAGACCTTTATAGCGCTGGATGGTATGACGCTTGGTGCTTTCTGCCATCAACCAGTCCAAGGCTTCTTTGAACTCCTTGACCTGCTTCTTGCGTTCGCCACGCTGGATGTAAGCACCGTCGTCCAGCAGGGTGCTCAGTTGCGCGCCGAGGGTGACTACGGTCTTGTAGTCGTTGCTGCCGAAGAAGTCGCGGTTGAAGGTGACGTAGTTCGACAGGCCATGGGAGATCAGTTCGACCTCTGGCAGCCATACGTTACGTTCGCGGTCTTCACGCAGGCTAGCTTTGTACACCAGGCCAGACTTCTCCACAGTACGCAGGCGCACTTCGTATTGGGCCAGCCAATCCTGCATGGCGGCGTGGTCGCCCAACTGCTCCAGGCTTACGGCCGGCAGGTAGATGAAGTGCTCGGTCAGCTCCTGAGGGTACAGGCGCGACAAACGCTTGAGCGTCTTCATGACCATGCGGAAGTCGTTGACCAGTCGCTCCAGCGACTCACCGGAGATACCCGGCGCTTCGTCATTCAAGTGTAGGCTGGCATCTTCCAGAGCCGACTGCGTCATGTACTCTTCCATGGCGTCGTCGTCTTTGATGTATTGCTCTTGCTTGCCCTTTTTCACTTTGTACAACGGCGGCTGAGCGATGTAGATGTAGCCACGCTCGATCAGCTCCGGCAACTGACGGAAGAAGAAGGTCAGCAGCAGGGTACGGATGTGCGAACCGTCGACGTCAGCATCGGTCATGATGATGATGTTGTGGTAGCGCAGCTTGTCGATGTTGTACTCGTCGCGGCCAATACCGCAGCCCAACGCTGTGATCAAGGTGCCGACTTCCTGGGAGGAAATCATCTTGTCGAAGCGGGCCTTCTCGACGTTGAGGATCTTACCTTTCAACGGCAGGATGGCCTGGGTGCGACGGTTACGACCCTGCTTGGCGGAACCGCCAGCAGAGTCACCTTCCACCAGGTACAGTTCGGAGAGGGCAGGGTCCTTCTCTTGGCAGTCAGCGAGTTTGCCTGGCAGGCCGGCGATATCCAGCGCGCCTTTACGGCGGGTCATCTCACGGGCCTTACGCGCGGCTTCACGGGCGCGGGCAGCATCGATCATCTTGCCGACGACCAGCTTGGCTTCGTTCGGGTTTTCCAACAGGAAGTCGGAGAAGTACTTACCCATTTCCTGTTCAACCGCAGTCTTCACTTCGGAAGACACCAGCTTGTCTTTGGTCTGGGAGCTGAACTTCGGATCCGGTACCTTGACCGAGATGATCGCCGTCAGGCCTTCACGGGCATCGTCACCGGTGGTGGCGACTTTATGTTTCTTCGCCAAACCTTCCGCTTCGATGTAGGTGTTCAGGTTACGCGTCAGCGCGGAACGGAAACCCACCAAGTGGGTACCGCCATCGCGTTGTGGAATATTGTTGGTGAAGCACAACAGGTTCTCGTTGAAGCTGTCGTTCCACTGCAGGGCGATTTCCACGCCGATGCCGTCTTCACGCTGGATGTTGAAGTGGAACACCTGGTTGACCGCAGTCTTGTTGGTGTTCAGGTATTCAACGAACGCACGCAGGCCACCTTCGTACTTGAACAGCTCTTCCTTGCCGCTGCGCTCATCCTTGAGGACGATGCCGACACCGGAGTTAAGGAAAGACAGTTCACGAATCCGCTTGGCCAGGATGTCCCAGCTGAAGTGGATGTTCTTGAAAGTTTCTTCCGATGGCTTGAAGTGGATCTGGGTACCGGTGGTCTCACTGTCGCCGACGATTTTCATCGGTTCCTGTGGTACGCCGTGGACGTAGGTCTGCTCCCAAATCTTGCCGCTACGGCGGACAGTCAGGATCAGTTCTTCGGACAGGGCGTTCACTACCGACACACCTACACCGTGCAAACCACCGGATACTTTATAGGAGTTGTCGTCGAACTTACCGCCGGCGTGGAGCACGGTCATGATGACCTCTGCCGCCGAAACGCCTTCTTCTTTGTGCACGTCTACCGGGATGCCACGACCGTTGTCACGCACGGTAATGGACTCATCCGGGTGGATAATAATGCTGATGTCGTCGCAGTGACCGGCCAGAGCTTCGTCGATGGAGTTATCGACCACCTCGAACACCATGTGGTGCAGACCGCTACCATCATCGGTGTCGCCAATGTACATACCGGGACGTTTGCGTACGGCATCCAAACCTTTCAGCACTTTAATGCTGGTCGAGTCGTACGTGTTTTCTTCGCTCATGCCTTCACTCCCGATGGTCGTGGGTCTGGGTGATACGGCCTTGTTCCACGTGGAACAAAGCGACTGGCGTTTCCGTCTGCCAGCCTTCCCTCAATAATTCGTGGTCTACACAGGTAATAAACACCTGGCAGCGTAAGTCTTCCAACAAGCGGCATAGCGAGCGGCGGTGCTGCTCGTCGAGCTCCGACGGCAAGTCATCCACCAAATAAATACACTGACCGCGTCGAGCCTGGCTAACCAAATGGCCCTGCGCGATACGCAACGCACAGACCACCAACTTCTGCTGGCCGCGGGACAAGATGTCCGCCGCATTGTGTGCACCTAATCTAAGGCGCAAATCAGCGCGTTGGGGTCCGGCCTGGGTGTGGCCGATTTGCTGATCCCGTTGCAAGGACGTTGCGAGCACTGCACTCAGCTCACGTTCTTTGTCCCAACCCCGGTAATAACTCAGCGTCAGCCCCTCGAGGTCCAACAACTCGCTCAAGGTCTGCTCAAAGACTGGTTTCAAGGCTTTGATATAGGCACGGCGGTATTCATCTATTTCGTCGCTGGCCAGGCACAGTTCACGGTCCCAGGCTGCTTGCGAAGCGGCGTCAAGTGTACCATGCCGCAGCCATGAGTTCCGCTGCCGCAGGGCCTTCTGCAGGCGCTGCCAAGTGGCCATGAAGCGTGGTTCCACGTGGAACACGCCCCAGTCGAGGAATTGCCGACGGATTTTCGGGGCACCCTCCAATAATCGAAAGCTGTCGGGGTTGATCAGCTGCAACGGCAGGATCTCAGCCAGCTGCGCTGCGCTGCGCGCATTTTGCCCGTCGATTCGGATCTGAAATTCCCCACCGCGATCACGCGATATCCCCAGGCTGCTATGACCGCCCTCAGCCAATTCCACTTGGCCAAATACGGTGCAGGCCAACTGTTCGTACTGAATCACGGGTAGCAGGCGCGCACTGCGGAAAGAACGCGCAAGCCCCAGCAGGTGGATGGCTTCCAGCACGCTGGTTTTGCCACTGCCGTTGGCGCCATGGAGGATGTTGATGCGGGGGGAAGGGGAGAAGGTCACCGGGTGCAGATTGCGCACCGCGGTGACCGAGACGCGACTAAGGGACATCTAGCTTCTGCTGAGCATGATTACAGGCGCATCGGCATGACAACGTAAGCCGAGTCGTCGTTGTCGGATTCTTGTACCAGGGCGCTGCTGTTGGAGTCCGAAAGAATCAGACGAACCTGTTCGGTGGTCATCACCCCCAGCACGTCCAACAGGTAGCTCACGTTAAAACCGATTTCCAGCGAAGCGCCGTTGTAGTCGACACCCACTTCTTCTTCTGCCTCTTCCTGTTCCGGGTTGTTGGCCTGGATTTTCAGTTGGCCGTTGGCCAGCTGCAGGCGAATACCGCGGTACTTTTCGTTGGACAGAATCGCCGTACGGCTGAAGGCTTCACGCAGAGCCTGACGATCACCGACCACCAACTTGTCGCCACCTTTAGGCAACACACGCTCGTAGTCCGGGAACTTGCCGTCTACCAACTTGGAGGTGAAGGTGAACTCACCGGTGGTGGCGCGAATGTGGTGCTGGCCCAACACGATGCTGACGTTACCGTCCGGCTCGGTGAGCAAGCGCGCCAGTTCAAGGATACCTTTGCGTGGAACGATCACCTGGTGACGATCCGGCTGACCGATATCGGCACGCATCGAGCACATCGCCAGGCGGTGACCGTCGGTGGCCACGGCGCGGATGATGCCTTCCGAGACTTCCAGCAGCATACCGTTGAGGTAGTAACGCACATCCTGCTGGGCCATGGCGAAGCTGGTGCGCTCGATCAGGCGACGCAGCTTGCTTTGCTCCAGGCTGCACGTCAGCGAGCCCGGGCCTTCTTCCACGGTAGGGAAATCATTGGCCGGCAAGGTCGACAGGGTGAAACGGCTGCGACCGGCCTTGACCACCAACTTCTGCTCATCCACCTTGATGTCGATCAGCGCATCGTTGGGCAGGCTTTTGCAGATATCCATCAGCTTGCGCGCCGGCACGGTGATCTCGCCCGGTTCGGCGGGCTCTTCGAGCTGGACGCGACCCACCAGTTCGACTTCCAGGTCGGTACCGGTCAAGGACAACTGTTGCCCCTCGACCACCAGTAATACGTTGGAAAGCACCGGCAAGGTCTGTCGGCGCTCGACGACGCCTGCGACCAGTTGCAGGGGTTTCAACAGGGCTTCGCGTTGAATGGTGAAATGCATGGTCTAGTCCCTTGCCTTAATAAGCTGCGCTGGTGTCATCACGTAGTCAGTGTACGCAGCAGGTTCTTGTAGTCCTCGCGAATATCCGCGTCGGATTCCTTAAGTTCATTGATCTTGCGGCATGCGTGCAAGACCGTGGTGTGGTCGCGTCCGCCAAACACATCACCGATTTCGGGCAGGCTGTGGTTGGTCAACTCCTTGGAGAGGGCCATGGCAACCTGGCGTGGACGTGCAACCGAGCGCGAACGGCGCTTGGACAGCAGGTCGGAAATCTTGATCTTGTAGTACTCGGCCACGGTGCGCTGGATGTTATCCACACTCACCAGCTTGTCCTGCAAGGCCAGCAAGTCTTTCAAGGACTCGCGAATCAGCTCGATGGTGATATCGCGGCCCATGAAGTGCGAGTGAGCGATGACCCGCTTGAGCGCGCCTTCCAGCTCACGCACGTTGGAACGGATGCGTTGGGCGATGAAGAACGCAGCATCGTGCGGCAGATCGACTTTAGCCTGATCGGCCTTCTTCATCAGGATCGCAACGCGGGTTTCCAGCTCCGGTGGCTCGACTGCAACGGTCAGGCCCCAGCCGAAACGCGACTTCAGACGTTCTTCCAGGCCTTCGATTTCCTTCGGGTAACGGTCACTGGTCAAGATGACCTGCTGACCACCTTCGAGCAGCGCGTTGAAGGTGTGGAAGAACTCTTCCTGGGAACGTTCCTTGCGTGCGAAAAACTGAATGTCATCGATCAGCAAGGCATCAACGGAGCGGTAGAAACGCTTGAACTCGTTGATTGCGTTGAGCTGCAAGGCCTTGACCATGTCGGCCACAAAGCGCTCCGAATGCAGGTAAACCACCTTGGCATTCGGGTTCTTCTTTAATAAGTGATTACCGACGGCGTGCATCAAGTGCGTCTTACCCAAACCTACGCCGCCATAAAGGAAGAGCGGGTTGTAACCATGCTTGGGGTTATCGGCGACCTGCCAGGCGGCCGCTCGGGCCAGCTGGTTGGACTTGCCTTCGACGAAGTTTTCGAAGGTAAACGTGCGGTTCAGGTAACTGGTGTGCTTGAGCGCGCCTTCTACCTGCACAGTGCGTTGCTCGGAGCGCACAGGCGCCTGCTGGGAGCTGGCACCGGCCATCGGGTCGAAGCTGTCGCGGGACGGCTCCTCATTCTCCGGCGCATTTTTGCGCGACGAAGGTTTGGACGGCGCAGATGTCGGTGCAGGTGCAGCGGCGACAGGCGCCACTGCAGCTTGGGCTTGCGACGCGGCGGCGGCCAATGGCGCATTCGGCGCGGCGCGGGGAGCTGAGCTGCGCTTGCTGCCTATTAATAAGGAGAGAGCAGGCGCCAGACCGTTGCCATGTTCGTCGAGCAATTCGAGAACGCGGCCCAGGTACTTCTCGTTGACCCAGTCGAGGACAAAACGATTGGGCGCATAGACACGCAACTCGTCGCCTTCGGCTTCGACCTGTAGCGGACGGATCCAGGTGTTGAATTGCTGGGCAGGCAGCTCATCGCGCAAAAGCTCCACGCACTGCTGCCAAAGTTCCACTGACACGGATATCCCCTAAGTTGAAAGCCGGTGAGGCAAAAACAGCCGCCATTGTAGCGGCCAGCCGTCCACTTATCCACATGTAGGTTGCTCACAGGACACCCAAAATCAATGCCTTAACCGTAAAAAATGCGACCAGTGGTCTGTGCATAAGCTCTGTGGATAAACCCACCTAAGCTCATTGTACAAGTGGGGTCGAAAGTCTGTGGGTAACCGACCTGTGGATAACTAGCTGTTCCACACACAGCTTATCCGATAGCGCAGCACAGGCAGAGCACCGCTTCTCCCCCGTGTTGTCATTCTCTGTACAACCCGTAGAACAAGGGCTAAAGGCAGTTATCCACAGATAATCACGCCTCTAGCTTTTATAAGCTTTACAGAAAAGCTCTAAATAACTTCCTTCTTTATTTTTATATCTATGGCATGTCAGATGGAAGCCAAACGGGGAGAAGGGCGTCAGGACCCCGTGGACATCTAATTAAAGGAAAAGCTGGTTGGAAATTGACCTAGAGGCTTGCTTTCTCTAGAATCGCCGGTCTCTTAAAACGGGGGCCATTCCGGCCCGTTGTGGACGAACCAGGTAACAACGCCATGAAACGTACTTTCCAACCAAGCACCATCAAACGCGCCCGTACTCACGGCTTCCGTGCTCGCATGGCTACCAAGAACGGCCGTGCTGTCCTGTCGCGTCGCCGCGCCAAAGGTCGTGCGCGTCTGGCAGTTTGATAATCCGGTACTGGTGGTGAGTCAGGACTTCAGTCGGGAAAAGCGTCTGCTAACCCCCCGGCATTTCAAGGCAGTCTTTGACTCCCCCACCGGCAAGGTTCCGGGGAAAAATCTCCTGCTCCTTGCGCGTAACAACGATCTTGATCACCCCCGTCTCGGGTTGGTGATCGGCAAGAAGAGCGTAAAGCTCTCCGTTGAGCGCAATCGCCTCAAGCGTCTGATGCGCGAATCGTTTCGCCTCCACCAGGACACTCTGGTTGGTTGGGATATTGTTATCGTCGCGCGCAAAGGCTTGGGTGATGTAGAAAACCCCGAATTGATTCAGCATTTCGGCAAGCTCTGGAAACGTTTGGCGCGTACCCACAAGCCAGCACCAGCAGTCAGCACCGAAACTGTAGGGGTAGACAGCCTTGATGCGTAAACTGGCAATCGTTCCGATCCAGTTTTATCGCTATGCCATTAGTCCTCTGATGGCCAGCCACTGTCGTTTCTACCCCAGTTGTTCCTGCTACGCGTTAGAGGCCATAGAAAATCATGGTCTTCTGCGCGGTGGCTGGCTGACCTTTCGTCGTTTAGGTCGCTGTCATCCGTGGAATCCCGGTGGTTATGACCCGGTTCCACCTATCCCTACCTCCCGTTCTTCTTCGATGGCCGAGTAATCATGGATATTAAACGCACAATCCTGATCGTCGCCCTGGCAATCGTGTCCTATGTCATGGTCCTTAAATGGAACCAGGACTACGGTCAGGCTGCCCTGCCGACTCAGAATGTTGCTACCAATCAGGCTGCGCCGGCTATTCCGGACACCCCGCTGGGTAACAATGCGTCCGCGAGTGCCGATGTTCCCAGCGCGAATGGCGAGACAAGTGCCCCGTTAGAAACGCCAGTGGTCACCAACAAAGACCTCATCCACGTAAAAACGGATGTGCTCGACCTGGCTATCGACCCACAGGGTGGTGATATCGCACAGCTGAAGCTGCCGCTTTATCCACGTCGCCAAGACCATCCGGATGTGCCGTTCCAACTGTTCGATAACGGCGGTGAACGTACTTATCTGGCGCAAAGCGGCCTGACCGGCACCAATGGTCCGGATGCACGTGCTACCGGTCGTCCGGTTTATTCGACCGAACAGAAGACTTATCAACTGGCAGACGGCCAGAACCAGTTGAACGTCGACCTGAAATTCAGCCTCGACGGCGTCAACTACATCAAGCGTTTCAGCTTTACCCGCGGTTTGTACGACTTGAAGGTCACTTACCTGATCGACAACACCAGCGACAAAGCCTGGAGCGGCAACCTGTTTGCCCAGCTCAAGCGTGACGCCAGCTCCGATCCGTCTTCCAGCACCGCCACCGGTACCGCGACTTACCTGGGCGCTGCCCTGTGGACAAGTAACGAGCCGTACAAAAAAGTGTCGATGAAAGATATCGACAAGGGCACGCTGAAAGAAACCGTCCAAGGTGGCTGGGTAGCGTGGCTGCAGCACTATTTCGTGACCGCCTGGATCCCGAACAAGGGGGATGCGAACCTGGTTCAAACCCGCAAGGACAGCCAGGGCAACTACATCATTGGCTTCACTGGCCCGGCGTTGACCGTCGCTCCAGGTGCCAAGGCTGAAACCAGCGCTACCCTGTACGCCGGCCCTAAAAGCCAGGCCGTATTGAAAGAGTTGTCCCCAGGTCTGGAACTGACTGTGGATTACGGCTTCCTGTGGTTCATTGCCCAGCCGATCTTCTGGCTGTTGCAACATATCCACAGCATCGTCGGTAACTGGGGCTGGTCGATCATCTTCCTGACCATGCTGATCAAAGGGCTTTTCTTCCCTCTGTCGGCAGCCAGCTACAAATCGATGGCGCGTATGCGTGCCGTGGCCCCGAAACTGGCCGCGCTGAAAGAACAACATGGTGATGACCGGCAGAAAATGTCGCAGGCCATGATGGAGCTGTACAAGAAAGAGAAGATCAACCCGCTGGGTGGATGCTTGCCGATTCTGGTACAGATGCCGGTGTTCCTGTCGCTGTACTGGGTACTCCTGGAAAGCGTGGAAATGCGCCAAGCTCCGTTCATGCTGTGGATAACTGACCTGTCGATCAAAGACCCGTTCTTTATCCTGCCGATCATCATGGGCGCGACCATGTTCATCCAGCAGCGTCTGAACCCAACCCCGCCGGATCCGATGCAGGCCAAGGTAATGAAAATGATGCCAATCATCTTCACCTTCTTCTTCCTGTGGTTCCCTGCTGGCTTGGTACTGTACTGGGTGGTCAACAACGTGTTGTCGATCTCTCAACAGTGGTACATCACACGTAAAATCGAAGCGGCTACCCAAAAAGCCGAGGCGTAATTTACTCTGTGGATAACCACTCAAGACGCCCCCTAGTGGGGCGTTTTGCTTTCCGTCACTTTTGTTCTGGAACCTGCTGATGAGCGCTCCTCGTGAAACCATCGCTGCTGTCGCTACCGCTCAAGGTCGGGGCGGCGTCGGCATCGTTCGAATTTCCGGGCCATTGGCGGGCGTGGCAGCCAAGGCTATCAGCGGCCGGGAGCTGAAACCCCGTTATGCCCATTACGGCCAGTTCCTGGATGCCGACCACAGCGTATTGGACGAGGGGCTGGCCATCTATTTTCCAGGGCCAAACTCGTTCACCGGTGAAGATGTCCTTGAATTACAAGGGCACGGTGGGCCTGTGGTGTTGGATATGCTGCTGCAGCGCTGCTTGCAATTGGGTTGCCGCCTGGCCAGACCAGGGGAATTCAGCGAACGCGCATTCTTGAACGATAAGCTCGACCTGGCCCAGGCCGAAGCCATCGCCGATTTGATCGAAGCCAGTTCTGCACAGGCTGCACGTAACGCATTGCGTTCATTGCAGGGGGCTTTTTCCCTGCGTGTGCATAACTTGACCGAGCAACTGATCAGCCTGCGCATCTACGTCGAAGCCGCGATTGATTTTCCGGAAGAAGAAATCGACTTCCTGGCGGATGGCCACGTATTGGCGATGCTGGATAAAGTCCGCGATGAGTTATCCACAGTGCTGCGCGAAGCCGGGCAGGGCGCCTTGCTGCGCGATGGAATGACGGTGGTGATTGCCGGCCGACCAAATGCCGGCAAATCAAGCCTGCTCAATGCTCTGGCAGGGCGCGAGGCGGCCATCGTCACCGAGATCGCCGGCACCACCCGGGATATCTTGCGCGAGCATATCCACATCGACGGTATGCCGCTGCACGTGGTGGACACCGCTGGTTTACGCGATACCGACGACCAGGTGGAAAAGATCGGCGTGGAACGTGCGCTCAAGGCGATCAGCGAAGCCGATCGTGTGTTGCTGGTGGTGGATGCCACTGCGCCGGAAGCTGTGGATCCTTTTGCCTTGTGGCCCGAATTCCTTGAACAACGGCCAGACCCAGCCAAAGTCACCTTGATCCGTAACAAGGCCGACCTTACGGGGGAAGCCATCGCCCTGGAAACCAGTGAAGATGGCCACGTCACGATCAGCTTGAGCGCGAAATCGGCCGGTGACGGTCTGGAGTTGCTGCGCGAGCACCTTAAAGCCTGCATGGGCTACGAACAGACGTCGGAAAGCAGCTTCAGTGCGCGGCGCAGGCACCTGGAAGCGCTGCGTCATGCCAGCGCGGCCTTGGAGCACGGGCGCGCCCAGCTGACCTTGGCGGGGGCTGGGGAGCTGCTGGCTGAAGATCTGCGCCAGGCGCAGCAGCTGTTGGGTGAAATCACCGGGGCTTTCAGTTCAGATGATTTGCTCGGGCGGATTTTCTCCAGCTTCTGCATCGGCAAATAGTCGAGTTATCCACAACGACTACCAGTTATAGGACACCGTACCGAGCAAGGTACGGCTGTCGCCCCAATAGCAACGCCCTGCATCGTTGCAACCAGATACATATTCCTTGTCAAACAGGTTCTTGGCGTTCAGGTCCACCGACCAGTGTGGATTGATCTGATAACCCAGTGCCGCATCCACCAAGGTGACGCTTCCTGCATCCAGCTTGCCGTAGAGCGTCGGCGCCGTGTAGGCAAAGGTACTGTCGAAATAACGTACACCGCCGCCCAGGGAGAAACCCTTGAGTTGGCCATCCAGGAAGCGATATTTACCCCACACCGAAGCCTGGTTACGCGGCACGCCCGTCATTTGACGGCCTTCAACCAGCGACGTGGCCGAATCCTTGGTTATCCGGGCGTCGGTGTAGGTATAGGCCACCGTCACGTTGAAGTTGGCGCTGATGTTGCTGTTGACCTCTACTTCCACGCCCTTTGCGCGACTTTCACCGACTTGGCGATAGCTGTTGGTGGTGGCATCCATGTAGGTATCGTCCTGCTTGCGCAGGTCATACACCGACACGGTCATCGCCGTATCCCAGCCGATCGGTTCGTACTTAATGCCCAATTCGTATTGGCTGCTGGTGATCGGTTTCAACGGCGAGCCGGCGTTGGAGATCTGCTGCACGGGGACAAAGGCGGTGGAATAGCTGACATACGGCGTCAGGCCGTTGTCGAACTGGTACATCACCCCGCCCTGGTAAGTGAATTTACGATCCTGTGAGTTGATATTGCTCGATGGCTGGACCTTGTCGCGGTAGTCGCTGTCGACCCAGTCCTGGCGGCCGCCGAGCAGAAAGAGCCAATGGTCGTATTTGCTCTGGACCTGTGCATAAACGCCTTTCATCTGCTGTTCAAGCAAGGTGTTTTGCACTGCCAGTGGAGTGAGCGGGTCGCGCAGGTACACCGGGTTATACACATCGATGGTGCCGGCGAAACCCGCATCCCAGTCTTGATTGAACGAGGTTCGGTCATAGCTGGCGCCCAATAGCACCGTGTTTTCCAGGCCGCCCACCTGGAACTTGCCTTCGAGCTGGTTATCCAGGGAATAGACCATCGATTTGTTGTAGCGGTCGTAGGCGTTCATGTTCAGCCGGGTGCCGAAGCCGCCGTTATTGAGTGTGCCTGGCCAGGTTTCATGCCGGTTGATGCGTGACTGCATATAGCGAGAGTTCTGACGGAACTGCCAATCATCATTGAAGCTGTGGCTGAACTCATAGCCGGCGCTCCACGCTTGGCGTTCAAAGGTGTTCCAGTCCGGGTTGCCCAGCAGGGTGTGTTTGGACAGCTTGCCGTTGGGATTGGTAAGCAGCGTGCCGGCTGCAGGTAGGCCGAGTTCCAGGTTGGTATGGTCTTTCTGGTAGTTGGCCAGCAGCGTCAGGGTGTTGTAGTCGTCGAAGTTCAGGGTCAGGGATGGCGCGATATACAGACGATCGTCGGGGACGTGATCGGTCTGGGTGTCGGATTTACGCCCCAGCATCACCACTCGGCCCAGGATATTGTCACTGTCGTTGAGCGGGCCCGAGATATCCACACCCAGCTGGCGTCGATCATTCGAACCATAACTCACCTGCACCTCGCCTTGCGGGGTTGCAGTCGGATGTTTACTCACCAGGTTAACCAGGCCGCCGGGTGCGTTTTCACCATAGAGCAAGGAAGAAGGGCCACGGAAAATCTCGACCCGTTCCAGGCCGTAGGGTTCGCTGGTGGTGTCGTATCGATTGCCTTGCACCCGCAGGCCATCTCGCAGCAGGCCGTAGCCGTAATCCGTAGCGTTGAAACCGCGAATGAAAAACAGATCGCCTGCCAAGCCGTCGCCGGCCGCGAACGGTGGGGCGAAGATCCCCGGTACGTAGCCCAACACTTCTGTCAGGGTTTGGGACTTCTGGTCCTTGATACGCTGGCCAGTGACAACGGACACCGAACGCGGAGTCTCGGACAGCGGTGTGCTGGTCTTAGTGCCGATGCGGCTGTTCTGCGCCTTGTAGCCTACATCCCCGCCGATTTCTTGATTGAAACCGCCCTGTTGATAAGCGCTCACGGTGGTAGGGGCCAAGGTCAGTTGGCCAGCAGGTGCCGGCTGTAATACATAGCTGTTGGGAGCCTGTACGACCGCCTGCAGGTCCGAGTTCTGCAGCAGCAGCGCAAAGCCCTGGTCCACCGAGTAATCACCTTGCAGCCCTGGTGAATTCAAACGCGCGGTTTGCTGGGGGGAGAAGGACAGAATCACATTGGCCCTGGCGGCAAACTGGCTCAAGGCCTTGTCCAGCGGGCCAGCGGCAATTGCAAAGTGTTGCGTTGCGCTGGCGGCCATGACGGCGGTGGATAACAACACACCGGTCGTCGCGGTGATGAGCTGCAGACCGTAGGTCATGCCATGGCAGGAAAGTCGTTTGCGGAGCGGGGCGGGAAGGCGCATAGGTGAGTAAGCCCTGAAGGTAGCGTCGTGATTACCTGTAGGGCCGCGCCAGGTCAAAAAAAGATAACCCCTCTGTGGATTATTTTTTCGGTCAGCCGATTCGGGTGACCGACACCCAATAGCGCGTAAAGTATTTCACTTGAATCGGCAGGCTCGCTTGCAGGTTGGCCAGGACGGCATCGGTTGAGTCCAGACGGAAGGTACCGGAAACACGCAGGCCCGCAGACGCTTGGTCACAGTGCAACACACCCGGCCTATAGCGCGCCAACTCATCGATAACCTCTCCCAGCCGAGCATCGAGTACGATCAGTTGGCCATCTACCCAGGCTGCCTGTACACCGCCATACCCCTGGGTAAGGCGCACATCGTGCCGATCAAACTCTGCGCTCTCACCCGCGCCAATAATTCGGTGAAGTTCGGGTTGGTCGCCGGGAGATACCTCCACCCGTTCTTCCAAGACGCCTACCCGCGTGGCGTCCGGCAGTTGGCGCACAGTAAAACGGGTGCCCAGCGCCTGGACCCGGCCTTGGCGAGTCTCTACATAAAACGGTAAGTGCCCACCCCGTTTGCCGGTGTGGATAAGTACTTCACCCTCGCGCAGACGAATCAACCGTTGGCGCCCGTCAAATGCCACATCGATAGCGGTATGAGTATTGAGATTGATCTGCGTGCCATCCGCCAGCGCGATGCGTCGCCTCTGGCCCACCGACGTGCGGTAATCAGCCCATGCGTTACCCAGCGACGTATGTTGCTGGACGTTCCAGCCCAGATAGCCACTGCCGCCGAGCACCAGCATCCACTTGAGTACCTGGCGCCGCTGTTGCGTGGCGGATAACGCGCGGCGCGTGAGGTCAGGGGGCAGGCCACCGAGGCTGCGTTGCAGCTGCTCCATCTGGTTCCAGGCCGCCTGGTGGGACGGGTCACGATTAAGCCATTGCTGCCAGGCTTGATGTTGTGCCGGCGTCGGTGGTTGCGACTGGAATTGCACATACCAACTGGCAGCGGCCTCGAACGTCTTGCGGTCGGGGTTGGTCATTACCGGCTGGCCATGATCAGGGAGCACTCGGTAAGGGCACGGATCATGTGTTTCTTCACCGTGGTCAGTGATACCTGCAGTTGATCGGCGATCTGTTGATAAGTCAGCCCTTCAATCTGTGCCAGCATGAAAATTCGGCGGGCCCGCTCACCCAGCCCAGACAGCGCTTTATCCACAGCCACCAGCGTTTCGATGATGATTGCCTTGTCTTCCTCACTGATAGCCGTGGCTTCAGGACGCTCTGCCAGGGTTTGCCTGTAGGCCTGTTCGACGGCATGCCGGCGATAGCGGTCGATCACCAGGCCCCTGGCGATGGTCGCCAGATAGTCCCGTGGTTCAAGGATCTGCGCTGCGTGACGTCCACCGAGCATGCGCACGAACGTATCGTGGGCCACATCGGCTGCATCGCTGGCGTTATGCAATTTTCCCTTGAGCCACCCGCGCAGCCACGAATGATGTTGCTCATAGATGTGCTGGACCGCTGCGGTATGGGAAGAGGGAGGCATAGGCGCGACAAGGTGGGTTAATGATAATCGCTATTATTAACTGGCCCAGTGTTTTCCCACAATAGATCTCTTTTTGTCCTACTCAGGATTAATTCCTAGCTTGCCGTGGACGAAATCTGGCGTTTCTGTGGATTAAGCCCTGTGAATAACCGCTCCTGTGCCCAGTTGATAACAGGGTCTGAAACCTGAGTAAAAACCCGTCTGTGGATAACCACCGGTTTAATCCACAGGCTTAAAGCACTTATCCAAGGGCCTCATTGGCAGATGATCACAACGTTTTGAATCGCTGTACACATTGCAAATAAAGGGCTGTAGAGATCTATCCACAGAAATGGTGCTCAGTATAAATAAACATAAAAACAAAGATTTAATAAATTTCTCTCTTTTAATTTCTATTGTCTGTGATTCATCCACAGCTGGTTAAATTTTGTGCAAAGGGTTCTTTAGGAAGGGCTAAGTCCCTATACTTGCCCGCAAAGCTCTAAAACCCTTTCAACAAACAATTCCTGATTACCTACATAAGCAGGCACGAGGTGCGTGGTGGATTTCCCTTCCCGTTTTGAAGTGATCGTCATCGGCGGCGGTCATGCCGGTACCGAGGCAGCACTGGCGTCAGCACGCATGGGTGTAAAAACCCTGTTGCTGACGCATAACGTGGAAACCCTCGGTGCCATGAGTTGCAACCCCGCGATTGGCGGGATTGGCAAAAGCCATCTGGTCAAGGAAATCGATGCCCTTGGCGGCGTGATGGCCATGGCCACCGACAAAGGTGGTATTCAGTTTCGTGTGCTCAACAGCCGCAAAGGCCCGGCCGTGCGTGCAACGCGTGCCCAGGCCGACCGTATTCTGTATAAGGCTGCGGTACGTGAAACCCTGGAAAACCAGCCGAACCTGTGGATATTTCAGCAGGCAGCCGATGACCTGATCGTCGAACAGGACCAGGTACGCGGTGTTGTCACTCAAATGGGCCTGCGTTTCTTCGCAGAATCCGTAGTACTGACCACCGGCACCTTCCTGGGTGGGCTTATCCACATCGGTATGCAGAACTATTCCGGTGGTCGCGCTGGCGATCCGCCGTCGATTGCTCTGGCAAAACGCCTGCGGGAATTGCCGCTGCGGGTCGGTCGCCTGAAAACCGGGACCCCGCCACGTATTGACGGGCGTTCTGTGGATTTTTCGGTGATGACCGAACAAGCCGGCGATACGCCGATTCCGGTCATGTCGTTCATGGGCTCCAAGGAACAGCATCCGAAACAGGTCAGTTGCTGGATCACCCACACCAACGCCCGTACTCACGAAATCATTGCTGCGAACCTTGATCGTTCGCCGATGTATTCCGGGGTGATCGAAGGCATTGGGCCGCGTTATTGCCCGTCGATCGAAGACAAGATCCACCGCTTTGCCGACAAGGAAAGCCACCAGGTCTTTATCGAGCCGGAAGGGTTGACCACCCACGAGCTGTATCCGAACGGAATTTCCACTTCGCTGCCGTTCGACGTGCAAATCCAGATCGTGCAGTCGATTCGCGGTATGGAAAATGCGCACATCGTGCGTCCGGGCTACGCCATCGAGTACGACTACTTCGACCCGCGCGACCTGAAATACAGCCTGGAAACCAAAGTGATCGGCGGCCTGTTCTTCGCCGGCCAAATCAACGGCACCACCGGTTATGAAGAAGCCGGCGCCCAAGGTTTGCTGGCCGGGACCAACGCAGCATTGCGCGCACAGGGCAAAGACAGCTGGTGCCCGCGTCGCGATGAGGCCTACATCGGCGTATTGGTCGACGACCTGATTACCCTGGGTACCCAGGAACCGTACCGGATGTTCACATCTCGGGCGGAATACCGTCTGATTCTGCGCGAAGACAACGCCGACCTGCGCTTGACCGAAAAAGGTCGCGAGCTGGGCCTGGTCGATGACGCCCGCTGGGCGGCCTTCTGCAAAAAACGCGAAAGCATTGCGCTCGAAGAACAGCGTCTGAAGAGTACCTGGGTTCGCCCGGGCACGGAGCAGGGCGACGCCATTGCGGAAAAATTCGGCACGCCGTTGACCCATGAGTACAACTTGCTCAACCTGCTTTCCCGTCCGGAAATCGACTACGCTGGTCTGGTCGAAGTGACTGGCCACGGCGCAGAAGACCCACAGGTTGCCGAACAGGTTGAAATCAAGACCAAATACGCAGGCTACATTGATCGCCAGCAGGACGAGATCGCCCGGCTGCGCGCCAGTGAAGACACCAAGCTGCCTGTGGATATCGACTACACCGGGATTTCCGGGTTGTCGAAAGAAATTCAAAGCAAGCTGGGGATAACTCGGCCGGAAACCCTCGGGCAGGCTTCACGTATCCCAGGCGTCACCCCGGCAGCCATCTCGCTGTTGATGATTCATTTGAAAAAACGCGGCGCGGGCCGTCAGTTGGAGCAAAGCGCTTGAGTTCGTTGGTCACCTCGCAACACGCCGAAGAGTTATCCACAGGAGCGCGCCAGTTGGGCGTGGCCCTGACCGAAGCCCAGCATGAGTTACTGCTGGGCTATCTGGCCCTGTTGATCAAATGGAACAAGGCTTACAACCTGACCGCGGTACGTGATCCGGACGAGATGGTGTCGCGGCATTTGCTCGACAGCCTCAGCGTGATGCCGTTTATCGAAAATGGCCGTTGGCTCGACGTCGGCAGTGGCGGCGGCATGCCTGGCATTCCGTTGGCGATCCTGTTTCCCGAGTCCCACGTGACCTGCCTGGACAGCAACGGCAAGAAAACCCGCTTCCTGACCCAGGTCAAACTCGAGCTCAAGCTGGATAACCTGCAAGTTATCCACAGTCGTGTCGAAGCCTTCACACCTGAACTGCCTTTCAACGGGATCGTGTCCCGAGCGTTCAGCAGCATGGAGAACTTCAGCAACTGGACGCGCCACCTGGGCGACCGTGATACCCGCTGGCTGGCAATGAAGGGCGTTCATCCAAGCGACGAGCTGTTAGCATTGCCGGCAGACTTCCACCTCGATAGCGAACACGCCTTGGCCGTACCTGGTTGCCAAGGCCAACGCCATCTGCTGATACTGCGCCGCACGGCATGATTGGGAACACAAGCAAGAATGGCTAAGGTATTCGCGATAGCGAACCAGAAAGGTGGTGTGGGTAAAACCACCACCTGTATCAACCTCGCAGCATCCCTGGTCGCAACCAAGCGTCGGGTGCTGTTGATCGATCTCGATCCACAGGGCAACGCCACCATGGGTAGCGGTGTGGATAAACACGGCCTGGAAAACTCGGTCTACGATTTGCTGATTGGCGAATGCGACCTGGCCCAGGCCATGCACTATTCCGAGCACGGCGGTTACCAACTGCTGCCGGCCAACCGCGA
The DNA here is from genome assembly GCF_029960685.1 of Pseudomonas sp. AL10. NCBI lineage: Bacteria > Pseudomonadati > Pseudomonadota > Gammaproteobacteria > Pseudomonadales > Pseudomonadaceae > Pseudomonas > Pseudomonas sp. AL10. Next base: position 495,233 of record NZ_JASBQZ010000001.1, on the reverse strand, counting down.
TCTGACCGCGGCGGAAGTGGTGCTGCTGGAAATGCAGATGAAAGAAAGCCGTCTGCGCAGCGCCCTGGCGCCCATTCGCGACAACTACGATTACATTTTGATCGACTGCCCACCGTCGCTGTCGATGCTCACGCTTAACGCCTTGGTAGCCGCCGATGGGGTGATTATCCCCATGCAGTGCGAGTACTACGCGTTGGAAGGCCTGAGCGACCTTGTGGATAACATCAAGCGCATTGCCGAGTTGCTCAACCCGAAACTGCAGATCGAAGGCTTGTTGCGCACGATGTTCGACCCGCGCCTGAGCCTGATGAACGATGTGTCGGCGCAGCTCAAGGAACACTTCGGTGACCAGTTGTACGACACCGTGATTCCACGCAACATCCGCCTGGCCGAAGCGCCAAGCTATGGCATGCCCGCGCTGGCGTACGACAAATCCTCGCGCGGTGCCATTGCCTACCTGGCATTGGCTGGCGAGATGGTTCGCCGTCAACGCCGCAATTCACGCACCGCTGCAGCCCAGCCAACTTAAGGAACCCCCATGGCCGTCAAGAAACGAGGTCTCGGACGTGGACTGGATGCACTGTTGAGTGGTCCGACCGTCACATCGCTTGAAGAACAAGCGGTGCAGGCCGACGAGCGCGAGCTGCAGCACTTGCCGCTGGACCTGATCCAGCGCGGCAAATACCAGCCACGTCGGGACATGGACCCCCAGGCCCTGGAAGAACTGTCCAACTCGATCAAGGCTCAGGGCGTGATGCAGCCCATCGTGGTGCGCCCCATTGGCGGCGGCCGCTTTGAGATCATCGCCGGTGAGCGCCGCTGGCGTGCCAGCCAGCAGGCCGGCAAGGAAACCATCCCGGCGATGGTGCGCGATGTGCCGGATGAAACCGCGATCGCCATGGCGTTGATCGAGAATATCCAGCGTGAAGACCTCAACCCGATCGAAGAAGCGATTGCGTTGCAGCGTTTGCAGCAGGAATTCCAGCTCACCCAGCAACAAGTGGCCGAGGCAGTGGGCAAGTCCCGCGTCACCGTGTCCAACTTGTTGCGTTTGATCGCGCTGCCGGAAGTGATCAAGACCATGTTGTCCCACGGCGACCTGGAAATGGGTCATGCCCGTGCGTTGCTCGGTTTGCCCGAAAATCAACAGGTTGAAGGGGCGCGACACGTTGTCGCACGAGGCCTGACCGTACGTCAGACTGAAGCGCTGGTGCGCCAATGGCTCAGCGGCAAACCTGCACCGGTCGAAACCGCCAAACCTGATCCGGATATCGCGCGACTCGAGCAGCGCCTGGCCGAGCGCCTGGGCTCTGCGGTGCAAATTCGTCACGGCAAGAAGGGCAAAGGGCAATTGGTCATCGGATATAACTCCCTTGACGAGCTTCAAGGCGTCCTTGCCCACATCCGCTGAAACATTTGCTTATGTAGCGCGTGATCGGAAATCACTACCCGACAGTTGAATAGGGGCTGAACCGCCCCTATACTCTGCGCGCATTTTGTCGGCACAAATTATGCCAAGTTATTGATTTCCGGCAGCCGACCATTGAGGAGCAAGAGTGATGGAAACCCGCACGCCAAACACGTTGCCGTTCCATCGCTTGGCTGTTTTTCCGGTTCTACTGGCTCAATTTGTCATTTTGCTGATCGCCGCATTGGCGCTTTGGTATTGGCATGGAGTCGTAGCCGGGTATTCAGGACTCTGCGGAGGCCTGATAGCCTTGCTGCCCAATATGTATTTTGCTCACAGGGCCTTTCGGTTTTCCGGCGCCCGAGCAGCCCAGGCTATCGTCCGGTCTTTTTATGCCGGCGAGGCGGGGAAACTGATTTTGACGGCAGTGCTGTTTGCACTGACCTTTGCAGGTGTGAAGCCATTGGCGCCGCTGGCTGTATTCGGCGTCTTCGTGTTGACCCAACTGGTCAGCTGGTTCGCTCCCCTGCTAATGAAAACAAGACTTTCGAAACCTTAGGGCGTTTGAGGCAACCATGGCAGAAACAACCGCTTCGGGCTATATCCAGCACCACTTGCAGAACCTGACCTTCGGTCAGCTTCCTAATGGCGGCTGGGGCTTTGCCCACACCGCAGCAGAAGCCAAAGAAATGGGTTTCTGGGCTTTCCACCTGGACACTCTGGGTTGGTCGGTCGCATTGGGTCTGATCTTCGTCCTGATTTTCCGCATGGCGGCAAAGAAGGCGACTTCGGGTCAGCCAGGTGCTTTGCAGAACTTCGTTGAAGTATTGGTCGAATTCGTCGATGGCAGCGTGAAAGACAGCTTCCATGGCCGTAGCCCGGTGATTGCACCGCTGGCACTGACCATCTTCGTGTGGGTGTTCCTGATGAACGCCGTCGACCTGATCCCGGTGGACTGGATTCCTCAGTTGGCCATGGCGATCTCCGGCGACCCGCACATTCCATTCCGCGCAGTATCCACCACTGACCCGAACGCCACACTGGGCATGGCTCTGTCGGTATTCGCGCTGATCATTTTCTACAGCATCAAGGTCAAGGGCATCGGCGGCTTCATCGGCGAACTGACCCTGCACCCGTTCGGCAGCAAGAACATCTTCGTTCAAGCCCTGCTGATCCCGGTGAACTTCCTGCTGGAATTCGTCACCCTGATCGCCAAGCCGATTTCCCTGGCTCTGCGACTGTTCGGCAACATGTATGCCGGCGAGCTGGTGTTCATTCTGATCGCTGTGATGTTCGGCAGCGGTCTGCTCTGGCTTAGCGGCCTGGGCGTAGTTCTGCAGTGGGCGTGGGCTGTGTTCCACATCCTGATCATTACCCTGCAGGCCTTCATCTTCATGATGCTGACCATCGTCTACCTGTCGATGGCGCACGAAGAGAACCATTAAGACCAGTCTCGACTAGTCTGATGTCCTTGCCGGTCAAACGGGAAGGTGGCCCAACAGGGCTATGAAACGATTTGTTTTACCGCTTTAAAATCTAAAAAACCTAAACCATACGACGTAAAAGTCGGGAGGAAAGATGGAAACTGTAGTTGGTCTAACCGCTATCGCTGTTGCACTGTTGATCGGCCTGGGCGCCCTGGGTACTGCCATTGGTTTCGGCCTGCTGGGCGGCAAATTCCTGGAAGGCGCAGCGCGTCAGCCAGAAATGGTCCCAATGCTGCAAGTTAAAATGTTCATCGTCGCCGGCCTGCTCGACGCCGTGACCATGATCGGCGTTGGTATCGCACTGTTCTTCACCTTCGCGAACCCCTTCGTTGGTCAACTCGCTGGCTAATCACTCGACTTTTCGAGTGATTGGGGTGATGGACAACGAATGAGCGAGGTGTTGGCGTGAACATTAATGCAACCCTGATTGGCCAATCCGTTGCGTTCTTCATTTTTGTAGTGTTTTGCATGAAGTTCGTGTGGCCTCCGGTCATCGCGGCTTTGCACGAACGTCAGAAGAAGATCGCGGATGGTTTGGACGCTGCCAGCCGTGCAGCTCGCGACCTGGAGTTGGCCCACGAGAAAGTGGGTCAGCAACTGCGCGAAGCTAAAGCACAGGCAGCCGAGATCATTGAGCAAGCCAAGAAACGCGGTAACCAGATCGTCGAAGAGGCTGTTGAAAAAGCCCGCGTCGAAGCTGACCGTGTGAAGGCTTCGGCTCATGCCGAGATCGAACAGGAACTGAACGGTGTCAAAGACGCGCTGCGTGCCCAACTGGGTGCTCTGGCCGTTGGCGGTGCTGAGAAGATCCTCGGTGCCACAATCGATCAAAACGCGCACGCGGAGCTGGTTAACAAACTGGCTGCTGAAATTTAAGCGAGGGCGATCATGGCAGAACTGACCACGTTGGCCCGACCTTACGCTAAGGCAGCCTTCGAGCACGCCCAGGCCCACCAGCAGCTGGCCTCTTGGTCAGCCATGCTCGGCCTGGCTGCAGCAGTGTCGCAAGACGACACCATGCAGCGCGTGCTCAAGGCCCCGCGCCTGACGAGCGCAGACAAGGCCGCCACTTTTATTGAAGTGTGCGGCGACAAGTTTGATGTGAAGGTGCAGAACTTCATCCACGTCATTGCCGAAAACGACCGTCTCCCGCTATTGCCGGAGATCGCCGCTCTGTTCGACCTGTACAAGGCCGAAGCAGAGAAATCGGTAGACGTTGAAGTGACCAGTGCTTTCGCATTGAACCAAGAACAGCAAGACAAACTCGCCAAGGTTCTCAGTGCACGACTCAATCGGGAAGTGCGCCTGCAAGCTTCGGAGGACGCATCGCTTATTGGTGGTGTTGTTATCCGTGCCGGCGACCTGGTTATCGATGGCTCGATTCGCGGCAAAATCGCGAAACTTGCCGAAGCATTGAAATCTTGAGTTTGAAGGGGCAGCAGAGCAATGCAGCAACTCAATCCTTCCGAAATAAGTGAAATTATCAAGGGCCGCATCGACAAGCTCGATGTGACCTCCCAAGCCCGTAACGAAGGCACTGTCGTCAGCGTATCTGACGGCATCGTGCGGATTCACGGTCTGGCCGACGTCATGTACGGCGAGATGATCGAGTTTCCGGGCGGCGTCTACGGTATGGCCCTCAACCTGGAGCAAGACTCCGTAGGTGCCGTTGTATTGGGCGCGTACACCAGTCTGGCTGAAGGCATGAGCGCCAAGTGCACAGGCCGCATCCTGGAAGTTCCGGTTGGTAAGGAACTGCTGGGTCGCGTAGTCGACGCACTGGGTAACCCTGTTGACGGTAAAGGTCCACTGGGCAACACCGAGACCGACGCGGTCGAGAAAGTTGCTCCAGGCGTGATCTGGCGTAAGTCGGTAGACCAGCCTGTACAGACTGGCTACAAGGCTGTCGATGCCATGATCCCAGTCGGCCGTGGCCAGCGTGAGCTGATCATCGGTGACCGTCAGATCGGTAAGACCGCTCTGGCGATCGACGCGATCATCAACCAGAAAGACAGCGGCATTTTCTGCGTCTACGTAGCGATCGGTCAGAAGCAATCGACCATCGCCAACGTGGTTCGCAAGCTGGAAGAAAACGGCGCCCTGGCCAACACGATCATCGTGGCTGCCAGTGCTTCGGAATCTCCTGCGCTGCAATTCCTGGCACCGTACTCCGGTTGCACCATGGGTGAATTCTTCCGCGACCGCGGTGAAGACGCGCTGATCGTTTATGACGATCTGTCCAAGCAAGCAGTGGCTTACCGCCAGATTTCCCTGCTGCTGCGCCGTCCACCAGGCCGTGAAGCCTACCCAGGCGACGTGTTCTATCTCCACTCCCGTCTACTGGAGCGCGCATCCCGCGTTTCGGAAGAGTACGTAGAGAAGTTCACCAACGGCGCAGTGACCGGCAAAACCGGTTCCCTGACCGCACTGCCGATCATCGAAACCCAGGCTGGCGACGTTTCCGCGTTCGTTCCGACCAACGTGATTTCCATCACCGACGGTCAGATCTTCCTGGAATCGGCCATGTTCAACTCCGGGATCCGTCCTGCAGTGAACGCCGGTGTTTCGGTATCCCGTGTGGGTGGTGCCGCTCAGACCAAGATCATCAAGAAGCTCTCCGGTGGTATCCGTACCGCTCTGGCTCAGTACCGTGAACTGGCGGCATTCGCCCAGTTCGCTTCTGACCTGGACGAAGCGACCCGTAAGCAACTTGAGCATGGTCAGCGCGTTACCGAGCTGATGAAGCAGAAGCAATACGCCCCAATGTCGATCGCTGACATGGCGTTGTCGCTGTATGCCGCTGAGCGTGGGTTCCTGACCGACGTTGAAATCGCCAAGGTCGGCAGCTTTGAACAAGCGCTGATTGCTTACTTCAACCGCGATCACGCCGAATTGATGGCGAAGATCAACGTGAAGGGTGACTTCAATGACGATATCGACGCTGGCATGAAAGCCGGTATCGAGAAGTTCAAGGCCACCCAAACCTGGTAAGCCGCAGCGGGAGCCGCAAGGCTCCCGCTTGCTAACCTGATAGGTGTTACATGGCAGGCGCAAAAGAGATTCGCAGTAAGATTGCGAGCATCAAAAGCACGCAAAAAATTACCAGCGCCATGGAAAAAGTGGCGGTCAGCAAAATGCGCAAGGCACAAATGCGCATGGCTGCTAGCCGTCCTTATGCGGAGCGTATCCGCCAGGTAATTGGGCATCTGGCCAACGCCAACCCGGAATACCGCCACCCGTTCATGATCGAGCGCGTCGTCAAGCGTGTGGGTTATGTGGTAGTGAGCAGTGACCGTGGTTTGTGTGGTGGTCTGAATACCAACCTGTTCAAGGCCCTGGTCAAGGACATGGCGGTAAACCGCGAAAACGGCGTCGAGATTGATCTGTGTGTTGTTGGTAGCAAGGGTGCGGCCTTTTTCCGCAACTTCGGCGGTAACGTCGTTGCAGCTATCAGCCACCTGGGTGAAGAGCCGTCGATCAATGATTTGATCGGCAGTGTGAAGGTGATGCTGGATGCGTACCTGGAAGGCCGTATTGACCGCCTCTCCGTGGTATCCAACAAGTTCATCAACACCATGACCCAGCAGCCAACCGTGGAGCAATTGATTCCACTGGTGGCGACCCCGGATCAGGAACTCAAGCACCACTGGGACTACCTCTACGAACCAGACGCCAAAGAGCTGCTTGACGGCTTGATGGTGCGCTACGTGGAGTCGCAGGTGTACCAGGCGGTGGTCGAGAACAACGCAGCTGAACAAGCGGCGCGGATGATCGCGATGAAAAACGCTACCGATAACGCCGGTGATCTGATCAGCGATTTGCAGCTGATCTACAACAAGGCGCGTCAGGCTGCGATCACCCAAGAGATCTCGGAAATCGTCGGCGGCGCTGCCGCGGTTTAACGGTTCAAATATTCAGAGGATCCAGCTATGAGTAGCGGACGTATCGTTCAAATCATCGGCGCCGTTATCGACGTGGAATTTCCACGCGACAGCGTACCGAGCATCTACAACGCGCTGAAAGTACAAGGCGCGGAAACTACCCTGGAAGTTCAGCAGCAGCTGGGCGACGGCGTAGTTCGTACCATTGCGATGGGTTCCACCGAAGGCTTGAAGCGCGGTCTGGACGTTGTCGACACTGGCGCTGCCATCTCCGTACCGGTCGGTAAAGCGACCCTGGGCCGGATCATGGACGTACTGGGCAACCCGATTGACGAAGCTGGCCCGATTGCCACCGAAGAGCGCTGGGGCATTCACCGCGCAGCACCTTCGTTCGCAGAACAAGCAGGCGGCAACGACCTGCTGGAAACCGGCATCAAGGTTATCGACCTGGTTTGCCCGTTCGCCAAGGGCGGTAAAGTCGGTCTGTTCGGTGGTGCCGGTGTAGGCAAGACCGTAAACATGATGGAACTGATCCGTAACATCGCCATCGAGCACAGCGGTTATTCCGTGTTCGCAGGTGTGGGTGAGCGTACTCGTGAGGGTAACGACTTCTACCACGAGATGAAGGACTCCAACGTTCTGGACAAAGTGGCACTGGTTTACGGTCAGATGAACGAGCCGCCGGGAAACCGTCTGCGCGTAGCCCTGACTGGCCTGACCATGGCCGAGAAGTTCCGTGACGAAGGTAACGACGTTCTGCTGTTCGTCGACAACATCTATCGTTACACCCTGGCCGGTACTGAAGTATCTGCACTGCTGGGCCGTATGCCTTCGGCAGTAGGTTACCAGCCGACCCTGGCTGAAGAGATGGGCGTTCTGCAAGAACGTATCACTTCGACCAAGGAAGGTTCGATCACCTCGATCCAAGCGGTATACGTACCTGCGGATGACTTGACCGACCCGTCGCCAGCCACCACCTTCGCCCACTTGGACGCCACCGTCGTTCTGTCCCGTGACATCGCTTCCCTGGGTATCTACCCAGCGGTCGATCCACTCGACTCGACGTCGCGCCAGCTGGACCCGAACGTGATCGGCCAGGAGCACTACGACACCGCTCGCGGCGTTCAGTACGTGCTGCAGCGTTACAAAGAACTGAAGGACATCATTGCGATCCTGGGTATGGACGAGCTGTCGGAAGCCGACAAGCAGTTGGTAAACCGTGCTCGTAAGATCCAGCGTTTCTTGTCGCAGCCGTTCTTCGTGGCTGAAGTCTTCACCGGTGCCTCGGGTAAATACGTTTCCCTGAAAGACACCATTGCTGGCTTCAAAGGCATCCTCAACGGTGACTACGACCACCTGCCAGAACAAGCGTTCTACATGGTCGGCGGCATCGAAGAAGCGATCGAGAAAGCCAAGAAACTGTAATCCAGGCGCCCGGAAACGGGCGCTCATCAGGTTGAGGCAATCAGATGGCTATGACAGTCCATTGCGATATCGTCAGCGCGGAAGGGGAAATTTTCTCCGGGCTGGTCGAGTTTGTAACAGCGCACGGTGACCTGGGTGATCTTGGTATCGCCATGGGTCACGCCCCGCTGATCACAAGCTTGAAGCCAGGTCCGATCACTCTGACCAAGCAAGGCGGGGAACGTGAGGTGTTTTACATCTCCGGTGGTTTCCTCGAGGTTCAGCCGAACATGGTCAAGGTACTTGCCGACACCGTGCAACGTGCTGGCGACCTGGATGAAGCCTCCGCTCAGGAAGCCGTCAAGGCTGCCGAGAAGGCGCTGAACGAAAAAGGCGCAGACTTCGACTACAGCGCTGCTGCAGTCCGTCTGGCCGAGGCCGCAGCCCAGCTGCGTACTCTCCAGCAGATCCGCAAGAAGTAAGCGGCCACGCCGTTTTGCTTGATGCGTGATTGATTAAAAAGGGTAGCCTCGGCTACCCTTTTTCTTTTTTGCAAAACACTTCTTTGGTCTGAACCCGGACCGCCCAGGATTGGTAGCCATTCATGTCTCTTGAAATCGTTATTCTCGCCGCAGGCCAGGGCACCCGCATGCGTTCAGCCCTGCCCAAGGTACTGCACCCGGTCGCGGGCAACTCCATGCTGGGTCATGTTATCCACAGCGCCCGCCAGTTGGACCCACAACGTATTCATGTGGTGATTGGCCACGGTGCAGACCTGGTTCGCGAGCGTCTGGCCGCGGACGATCTGAATTTCGTATTGCAAGACAAGCAACTGGGCACCGGCCACGCGACCGCGCAGGCTGTGCCTTTCATCACCGCGGACACGGTATTGATCCTCTACGGCGATGTACCGCTGATTGAAGTGGAAACCTTGCAACGTCTGCTCAAGCACGTGGTGCCTGGCCAGATGGGCCTGCTGACCGTTGAGCTGGATGACCCTACGGGCTACGGCCGCATTGTGCGCAACGCCGACGGCAAGGTGGCTGCCATCGTTGAACACAAAGATGCCAGCGAAGCCCAGCGCGCGATTACTGAAGGCAACACCGGCATTCTCGCGGTGCCTGCCAACAAGCTCGCCGACTGGATGAGCCGCCTGTCCAACAACAACGCCCAGGGCGAGTATTACCTCACCGACGTCATCGAGATGGCCGTCAGCGATGGCCTGCTGGTCGCCACCGAGCAGCCCCACCATCCGATGGAAGTGCAGGGCGCCAACGACCGCAAACAACTGGCAGAGCTGGAACGTCATTATCAACTGCGCGAAGGCCTGCGCCTGATGGCCCAGGGCGTGACCCTGCGAGACCCGGCGCGTTTCGATGTGCGTGGCGAAGTCACGGTGGGCCGCGACATCCTGATCGATATCAACGTGATCCTCGAAGGCCGCGTGATCATTGAAGACGGTGTAGTCATCGGCCCGAACTGCGTGATCAAGGACAGCACCTTGCGCAAAGGCGTGGTGGTCAAGGCCAATAGCCATATCGACGGTGCGGTGATGGGCGAGGGCAGCGATGCCGGGCCGTTTGCGCGCTTGCGCCCGGGTAGCGAGCTGGGGGCCAAGGCCCATGTGGGTAACTTTGTCGAACTGAAAAACGCTCAACTGGGCGAAGGCGCCAAAGTCGGCCACCTGACTTACCTGGGCGATGCCGTCATCGGCGCCCGCACCAACATCGGTGCCGGCACCATCACCTGCAACTACGACGGTGCCAACAAGTACCAGACCACCATTGGTGAAGACGTGTTCATCGGCTCCAATAACTCGCTGGTTGCTCCAGTGACCATTGGCGATGGTTCCAACACCGCCGCGGGCTCGACTATTAACCAGGATGTGGATAAGTCCCAACTGGCTGTTGCTCGTGCTCGCCAACGCAACATCGACGGCTGGAAACGCCCGGTCAAAATCAAAAAGAACTGAGTTATCCACAATTCGATAGATTGGGGCGCACTCCTGTGGGAGCTGGCTTGCCTGCGATAGCGGTCTGACATTCAGCATGGATGTCGCCTGACAAACCGCTATCGCAGGCAAGCCAGCTCCCACAATTGATTTGTGGTGACTTAAAAATATTGCATGCCCCGCTTGACGATCTTTCGCCAATAGGTTTTGATTGCCTTCGTTATCTTTCGAAACGAAACTTATCACTACCATGTCGAAACGAAATACCCCCCAACGACGCCACAACATCCTGACCTTGCTCAACGAACAGGGCGAAGTCAGCGTGGACGAATTGGCCAAACATTTCGAAACTTCGGAAGTGACCATCCGCAAGGACCTTGCCGCCCTCGAAAGTAACGGCCTGCTCCTGCGTCGCTATGGCGGCGCAATCACCATGCCACAAGAGCTGGTGGGCGACGCTGCCCAGCCGATCTCGGCCTACAAGCGCGCCATTGCCCGTGCGGCGGTGAAGCGTTTGCGTGAGCATGCGCGCATCATCATCGACAGCGGCAGCACCACTGCCGCGATGATTCCCGAACTGGGCCATCAACCGGGCCTGGTGGTGATGACCAACTCCCTGAACGTGGCCCGCGCCTTGAGCGAATTGGAACACGAGCCGGTGCTGTTGATGACCGGCGGCACTTGGGACCCGCATTCGGATTCGTTCCAGGGCCAGGTCGCCGAGCAGGTCCTGCGTTCCTATGACTTTGATCAGCTGTTCATCGGTGCCGATGGCATTGATCTGCAGCGCGGCACCACCACCTTCAACGAGCTGCTGGGTTTGAGCCGTGTGATGGCCGAGGTCGCCCGTGAAGTGGTGGTGATGGTCGAATCCGACAAGATCGGCCGCAAGATTCCCAACCTGGAACTGCCCTGGAGCAGCGTCCATACCCTTATTACCGATGATCGCCTGCCGCTTGAGGCCCGCGACCAGATCCAAGCCCGCGGCATTACGCTGATATGCGCGGCAATCATCTAGGAGAAGCACCATGTGTGGAATTGTTGGCGCAGTCGCCGAACGTAACGTTACTGCCATCTTGATCGAAGGCCTCAAGCGCCTCGAATACCGCGGCTACGACAGCGCCGGTGTGGCCGTCTTCACCAACGCCGGCAAGCTGGAGCGCATGCGCCGCCCGGGCAAGGTCAGCGAGTTGGACCAGGCCCTGGCCGGTGAGCCGCTGGTAGGTCGCTTAGGCATCGCCCACACCCGTTGGGCCACCCACGGTGCACCGTGCGAGCGTAACGCTCACCCGCACTTTTCCGGCGACCTGGCGGTGGTGCACAACGGCATCATCGAAAACCACGAAGTGCTGCGTGAACAACTCAAGGGGCTGGGCTACGTTTTCACCTCGGACACCGACACCGAAGTGATCGCCCACCTGCTCAACCACAAGCTCAAGGACCACAGCGACCTGACCACCGCCCTCAAGGCCACGGTCAAGGAGCTGCACGGCGCCTACGGCCTGGCCGTGATCAGCGCCAGCCAGCCTGACCGCGTCGTGGCAGCCCGCAGCGGTAGCCCATTGGTAATCGGCCTGGGCCTGGGTGAGAACTTCCTCGCGTCCGACCAACTGGCCCTGCGCCAGGTGACCGACCGCTTCATGTACCTGGAAGAAGGCGATATTGCCGACATCCGCCGTGAAAGCGTGCAGATCTGGGACGTGAACGGTCAGTCCGTCGAGCGCGAAGCCGTGCAGTACCGCGATGGCGCCGAAGCCGCTGATAAAGGCGAGTTCCGCCACTTCATGCTCAAGGAAATCCACGAGCAGCCGTCCGTGGTGCAGCGCACCCTGGAAGGTCGCCTGAGCCAGAACCAGGTGCTGGTCAACGCCTTCGGCCCGCAAGCCGCCGAACTGTTCGCCAAAGTGCGCAATGTGCAGATCGTCGCCTGTGGCACCAGCTACCACGCCGGTATGGTGGCGCGTTACTGGTTGGAAGAACTGGCCGGCATCCCGTGCCAGGTCGAAGTCGCCAGCGAGTTCCGCTACCGCAAAGTGGTGGTGCAACCCGACACCCTGTTCGTGACCATTTCCCAGTCTGGTGAAACCGCCGACACCCTGGCCGCCCTGCGCAATGCCAAGGAACTGGGTTTCCTCGGCAGCCTGGCGATCTGTAACGTCAGCATCAGCTCCCTGGTGCGTGAATCCGACCTGACCCTGCTGACCCAGGCCGGTCGTGAAATCGGCGTCGCCTCCACTAAAGCCTTCACCACCCAACTGGTGGGCCTGTTGCTGCTGACCCTGTCCCTGGGCCAAGTGCGCGGCACCCTCGCTGAAGGTGTCGAAGCCACCCTGGTGGAAGAACTGCGCCGCCTGCCGACCCGCCTGGGCGAAGCCTTGGCCATGGACAGCACCGTGGAAAAAGTCGCCGAGCTTTTCGCCGACAAGAACCACACCCTGTTCCTGGGCCGTGGTGCGCAGTACCCGGTGGCGATGGAAGGCTCGCTGAAACTCAAGGAAATCTCGTACATCCACGCCGAAGCCTACCCTGCCGGTGAGCTGAAGCACGGCCCGCTGGCCCTGGTGGATGACGACATGCCGGTGGTTACCGTGGCGCCGAACAACGAATTGCTGGAGAAGCTCAAGTCCAACCTGCAGGAAGTACGCGCCCGTGGCGGCCAACTGATCGTCTTCGCCGATGAGAAGGCCGGCATGACCAACGGTGAAGGCACCCACGTCATCAACATGCCGCACATCCACGACACCCTGTCGCCGATCCTCTACACCATCCCGCTGCAGTTGCTGTCGTACTACGTCGCCGTGCTCAAGGGCACCGACGTGGACCAGCCGCGTAACCTGGCGAAGTCGGTGACGGTGGAGTAAGCCTTACTGATGTACCCAAAAGGGGTGGCTTCTAACAATAAAGATTGACACTTAACAATAAAGATTGACACGCCGTAACATAGATTGACACAAGGCCGAAACCCCCGTATTTACGGGGGTTTCCATTTTTTGGCTGAGCCATCGGTCTAGATTCTCCGCTTCGCCACGCTCCGGGAGTAGGCTAAAGAGGGCTGTACCATGAACAGGTGGTGGGCGATTTTTTCCTATAACTATTTTTCAGGGCGAGGAGAGGCGGTCCCGGCGGACGAAGGAGGTAGCATTGCGCGGTCGTAGGTTTTCGTCTGAGACAGATATTCAGCGGCATATTTCGAATGGATTCGGTAGCGGAGCTGGTGCCAGTTATCTGCCGTGGCTGCGCGTCCAAGACGTGCCTTCCAGAGGACGCTCCCACAAGATCCAAGGTGTGAAGATCGATCGTCTCCACCACCTCTTTTCTGACCTCGAACGCGCTTATTTTTTGGTATGTGAATTTTCGGAAAATGTTGTGGATATACGCGAACAGTATCCACTGCTACCGCGAGAAAGTGCTCAAGCAATCGCGAGCTCTATGGGAGTGCGATACCCGAAGTATCCGAAGACAGTGCTTCCTTACGTTATGACCACGGATTTTTTATTAACGATAAAAAAGCCCGATGGCAGCTTTAAATCCGTAGCCAGAACAATCAAATACCGCAGTGACCTCGAAGGCAAAAAAGCCAGGAGGACGTTGGAAAAATTTGAGATCGAAAAGCGTTTCTGGACTGGCCAACACGTTGATTGGGCCATTGTCACCGAAGAAATGTTCAGCCCCGATTTGATCAAAAATTTAGGCTTACTCAGGAAGTTCGCTCAACTGCCGCGCGCCTTGGCAGAGCCATCATTACACACAGATTTTCTGGGGCACTTAGCGAGCTGTCGTCCCTACCCGTGGAGTACTGCTGAATCTCTGCGAAAGATTGCCGCACGTTTATTTATCTCCTATCAAGACTCTCGGGCTTTATATCATCACCTGATATGGGCTAAGTCGATCAAGGTAGATTTGGTTGGTACTCCCATTCAAATGACTGCACCACTACCAACATTTGAAATCATTGAGAAACCAATGAAAATTTCACTGACGGCGGAGGGCCTATCATGAAAGTCCAAGTCAATGATTGTTTCGAACCGCTTACTGAGTTTTCCGTCGTGCCGGGCTTCGTTAGGGTCTTGTACCTCAATGAGCGATACGATGCGGTCGTTTTGATCCAATTAACGGATCCGCCCCGCCAACCGATTGGTTTAGGCCTGGAGGAGCTTCGCGGATCCGTCATTGCAGGTGATACGAAGCTAGCCAAGGTCGTTACGCCTGAGTTTCTCTTAGTGTTAGAGGATGACTTGGATGAGAAAAAGAAGCGGGAAAGGGATGAAAAGTGGAACATCATCGCACCCCTGATCGACTCAGGTTATCCAGGTCAGATATTCGCTCCTGGTGAGATGGGTCAAATGGTCGGCGCTAGAGCTGTTGAGCTCGGTATACAGCGCAAGAGCATCTATCGGCTTCTGTACCGTTACTGGATCAACGGCCAAGTTCGAAATGCGCTATTGAAAAACTATGCGGGCGTCGGAGTTCCTGAGCGCAAGTATGATCCCGCAAAGCCCCCGGGTAGGAAGCCAAGGTATCAAGGTATTGCCGTTTCACCGACCAAGGTTATCGATGCAGTGGATAAGCGCTGTATCCGTATCGGCTACTCGTTATTTGTCGGGGATAAGACTTCTACGATAACCAACGCCTATGTTGAGATGCTCAGGAGGTTCTATACCGCGAAAGACCTGTCGAAAAATCCAGAATCAGGCGGTCGTTTGCTACCCGAATCGGAAATTCCTTCCTTTAGACAGTTCGATTATTGGGGAAAGCAATATTTCGACGAGGTTGAAACTGAACGTGGCCGTAAGGGAATGCGTAAGTGGCTAAAAGATTGCCGCCCCCTTTCTGGAACCGTCCGTGACTGGCTTCGTGGCCCCTGCCATCAGTTTGAGATCGATGCCACCATTGCGGACATTTATCTCGTGAACGGATACTCCAGGCGAATGCTCATTGGACGGCCGGTTGTGTACGTCGTCATTGATAGCTTTTCCGGCATGATCGTCGGTCTCTATATCGGATTAGAGGGCCCGAGTTGGAACGGAGCCAGGCAAGCGCTTTTCAACGCTTTCACTTCGAAGGTTGAGTTTTGCGCTACCAATGGGGTCACAATCGATTCAGAGGAATGGGCCTGTCATCACCTCCCACATCACATCTACGCTGATCGAGGCGAGATGTTGGGGAAAGCAGCTGAGGGTCTTGCCACTGGCCTGAATATCGAGCTGGGAATCGCTCCGCCTTACCGCCCTGACTGGAAGTCGATGGTTGAGAGCCGGTTCGGTATCCTGAACAACCTGACAGGCATCAGGTGGCTTCCTGGTGGTGTAGCTGCTAGGGAGAAGGAACGTGGCGAGCGAGATTACCGACTCGATGCAACGCTGAGCATTAAAGAGTTCACCAAGATTATCATCCAGTGTGTCCTTCACTATAACCGCTTCAACAGGCAGCCCGACAGGCTCACTCAAGAGATGATGAACGACGGTGTCGATCCGACGCCGTCAGGTATTTGGACTTGGGCATTAGAAAATGGTCATGTCGAACCAAACAATCATCCCGACGAGATGGTCTATCTCCATTTGCTTCCGCGTGAGCAAGCGACGGTGCAAAAGGGTGGTGTGCTATTCCGAGGGATGCACTATGTCTGTGATGTAGCGATCGAGAACAACTGGTTTGCGAAGGCCCGTAGCCGCGGGGTTTGGTCGATAGAGTGTTGGTATGACCCAAATTCCTCAGCACATATTTGGATTCGGGGAGACAACAAACAGTTCATCCGTTGCGATTTGCGTAAGTCTGATAGCAAGTATGCTGGTTATCGATCCGATGAGATTTTCGATCTGCTCGAAGCTTACCGCCAGACTCCACCGACTCATAAACGTGCTGAGCTGGAGAGTCGGATTTCGTTGCTGGAGGAAGTTAATAAAGTCGTCAGCGGTGCGATCGCTGAGCGAAATGATGAGCCAGCGCCTGCGACCAAAGCTGAGATGATTGGAAATATTCGTGAGAATCGCGCCGTTGAGCGCCTCAAGGAGCGTGAGACCGCCCATGTGCCAGAGGGTGTGAGGATTGAATCGCCTGTGCTCAAGACAGAGATCTCCCAAGATCGCTCAGAAAACTTTGCCGGCCCTCGCAGCGCTCAGGTTATCGATATGCTCAAACGCCTCCGCCCAGGACAAAACTCATGAAAGGCGCCCAAGTTTTCGCAAGCTACACGAAGCAGGCGATAGCGGACTACGCGGGAAATCCACTCATCGAAGCGCTGCCACCGATCTTCTCAGAAGAGGTGGCAATGCAACTAATCTCGAACTTCCCCCGTCCTGTTGATCCAGAAGAGCTGACCCTCGACCGATCGACTCGGGTTCACTGCATCGACCGCTTGAGAACGGTGGTCCAGCCTTTGTTGGTCCACATGGATCTGGAGTCCGTATTTTCATTGCTGGTACGACGTGGGTACGTCGGACGCAACCCGACCTCTCCAGACACTGTCAGACATCTTCACTCACTTTCGGGCGCACAGCGCTACCACGATGGATTCAAGTCCACTGCCGAAACGTTCAGTCTGGTTGGCCTTAGTGGCATTGGAAAGTCCACCGCACTCGAAGCCATTTTGAGTCTCTACCCTCAAACGATTCGCCACGAGCGTTATGAAGGAAAGCAGTTCGTTCATACCCAGATCACCTGGCTCAAGCTTGACTGCCCCCGAGATGGTTCGCTGGCAGGCTTCTGTCAGCAATTTTTCTATGCGGTCGGGCGAGCTTTAGGTGATGAGGATTACTACAAGCGGTATAGGGCTCGGAACATCAATGACTCGTTGCAACAAATGGAACAGGTTGCGAGTACATTTTTCATCGGAGCTTTGCTGATCGACGAACTTCAGAACCTGCACCTTGCAAAAACTGGGGGCAAGGACAACATGCTCAATTTCTTCCTCCATCTAGTGAACAACATCGGCATTCCCGTGGTGTTCATCGGGACAAATTCGATGATCAGCCTATTTTCGGACGTCATGCGCAACGCAAGGCGTTGCTGCGGCGTCGGGGTACTCGAATTTAAACGTTTTGAGAAGGACGATGACGAGTGGCGCATGCTTGTTGAAAACCTCTGGAGCTATCAGTGGTACCAGCAGCCGGTCGAACTGACAGAGGATGTGTTTGATGCGCTGTATGAGCATACACAAGGGGTCACCGACTTTTTGGTGAAGCTTTTGGTGCTCAGTCAAAGGTACGCGATCCAGAGTGGTTCGGAATGCGTTACCGCCGAGACAATTGCGTTGGTGAGCAACACCAAGATGCAGATATTGAAGCCAGCTTTGTCCGCTCTGCGAAGCCGAGATCCGAAACGGATGCGGCAGTTCGATGATTTGCTTCCGATTGAAGACCAACTAAGCGACATGATGGCGTTCGATGGTGTGGCTCGGCCGGAGCGACTGGCATTGCTGCGCAGTGTCATCAGTCGCAGCGACAATAATGCTACCAAACCTAATGTGGCGGCCGTTAACCAAGTCAAATCGCAGTCACCTGCGGCGGTGGCGGTTGAGACCTCAGAGGCACAGGCGCTAAGTGAAAGTGAAGACTCCATTGAGGCGTTGAAGAGCGCCGGTTGGATAAGCAGTGATCTCTTTGAGTTTTCTCCGTTGTATCGGAAGGGGTGAATTAAGGGTGACGAAATGGGGCTCAAATTCCATTTCTTTCCGGCCGTTTTCCACGATGAGACGCTTCACAGCGTTCTCTCAAGATACGCCCGGCTCTGTGGCGTACGTAGTTGCGCAGCAGTTTTCGATGGAGCGCAGTCCGCGAAATGCTTTTCGCAGAACGTTGCTTTTCCATGTCGACTAGCTGAGCTTGTCGAGGCGCTGCCGTGTGATACAGGCTTATCGCTAGCCGCTGTTATAAAGCGCCATACGCAACTGCCCTACTACGAACCTTTTTTGACCCCGCAACAGGTGGGCGACGCCAATATCTTGATGGCGGGAAACGGCAAGGGGTTGATGCTAAGGTTGGGGTTAATCGCGAGCCGACTCCAGTTTGCTTCGAGAGTGCGATTTTGCTTCGACTGTGTCGAACAGGACATGGCCTGTGTGGGAGCAGCGTACTGGCACCGTGTGCATCAGCTTCCAGGCGTTTTGATCTGTCCCCACCATGGAACTCCGTTGAGGCTCCTTGATTACCGCTGGTTGAGCAGAAACTCTCGAAGAATGCATTTACCGGACGATGAGGACGTTCAGTCTCACTCCATTTCGCTAGAGATCCCTCAAAATCTACAAAGTGCTCTGCACGAAATAGCGCAGCGTTCGATGCAGGTGCTTGAGACCGATGTTCCGCCATTATGTCCTGATGCGATTCGCTCGGTGTTTCTGGATAGCGCTATTGCCTTGAAAATGGCTTCCGATACTGGTCGGCTGCACTTAGGCATTTTGGCGCGACACATGTCTGCATTCTTTGAGGGGCTCCCCTCCTCAGGGGAGTACTCGATACTGAGCAAGTCGTCTGCGGATATACCGGCGGCCTGGATTGTGAAGCTTTTACGTAAGCCGAGGGGCACCCATCATCCACTGAAATTCATCCTGCTGGCCTGTGCGCTCAAGGTCGACATGGAAAGGATACTGCGGCCAAACGGTCCTATTACCGAGTCGCTTAGTCGAACTGCCAATACCGAAACTCCCTGTGGACGAGCTGCCAACAGATCTCCAACCAATCGCTCAAGCACCAATGAGTATATGAGTGAGGCATCTGAAACGATCTGGACGCTGGCGCTCTCGGGGGCTAACGCTAAAACCATAGCGTCAGAAACAAGGAGCTCGGTTACATGCGTCTATCGAATGATACGCGCGATTTCGAATGGACCTGACCTATGGAAAGAGGCGAGGCTTTCGAAACTTCTGGTTGATAGGAGGAACCGATTTGACGGGGAATACAGAGCTCGCCTAGCTCATGAGTGTCGAGATTATGTGTGGCTTCATCGAAACGATCGGCAATGGCTGTCCGAGCTGACACAAGAGCCAGGTAAAGCCCACAGACCGCGCGGACAGCAGGCAGAAAGATTCAAAGACCTCGACCTTGCCAACGAAGTGGTTCAATGCGCTGAAATGTTACGAGCGCTTCCAGGTAAACCTGTCCGCATCTCACGGACAAAAATAGGCAGAGAGCTTCATGTGTTATCTAGGTTTGAAAAGCAGCTCAACAAGCTGCCGCACTGTGCGGCTGCACTGGCAGCCGAATGCGAAACCCTTGATGCATTTCATCGGCGGCGCCTGAGCTGGGCCGAGCGGAAGCTAAAACTTGACGGCAAGCCAATCACTCAATCAGCGCTGTATCGAACAGCGTGTCTCAGAAAACTCCAAATATGAGTGAATGCACCCTGATCCGCGTATGAATATTGCTCTGTAACGCCGTCGGCACAAGCCTCTATATATATGAGCTGTGCGTGGATTCGATGTGTGAATTTTGACGAGGCGTGCAGTGAAAGTATTTATATGTGTGGTGTATTGTATTTTGACTCTGGCGTAAAAACTGCTGTTTTCTAATAAAATAATTGCTGGCTGTTCGCTACTGTATGGCGTTCATTTTTAAAAATCCTTACCCGGGTACACGGTGATATGTGATAAAAGAACACCATCCACAGGACTCGCGTCCTACCAGAACCCACGTTAGAAAGTCGGCTACTCATGTCCAGTATTCTGTTTTTCCCAATGTCTATGCCAGACGAGACACTATTATCTCGTATTACGAGATACCATTTTTTGTCCGGAAACAAAACCGAGGCAGAAACCTTTCGTGATCTTTTTGGCGTTGCGCCATTTCAGCTATCTATCATACCGAAGCAATTAGAAAACCTTGCTTCTCGATTGCCGGGAGTTAAAGAAAGCAACTTGGCTGAGTTGCTTGAGATTAACACTACGTTCCCAGCCTACAAACCTTTTATAGGATTATCAAAAGAACCCTCTAAGGAGTTTGACAAGGTTTTATCTGATGTCGCTCGAGTGCCTAGGAGAGAAGGTACGAGGAATAGCAGAGCTAAAATTTGCTTGGCCTGTGTGCAGGCCGACCTCATAGAGTGTGGCTACGCATATTGGCACCGAGCTCATCATGTACCGGGCGTTACAGCGTGCTGGCGACATGGTGAAGAACTTCTTCAATCTTGCCCTAATTGCTCTCATCCTTTTTATCGTAAAAACCGATTGTTACCGGGGTTGACCGATGATTGTGCTTGCGGGTGGAACGCTGTTAAACCTGCGAACCGCTCACTCGCCTCAAATGAAGAGCGCGAGTTTGCAGTTTTTGTAAATGATATTCTGCAACGCAATCTGCCATCGATAGATTATACGGTTTTGGCTGCTTGTTATCGGCGTCAAGCAAAGAAGCAAGGGTTTGTTCATGGGAACCTAATTGGCACAGCTAAATTATTTAGCAGTATTCGTGATAAGTTCAGCGATAAAATTATTTCAAAAATTGATTTGGCATACGCAGCTGGAATTCGAAGTCAATGGATTAGGCTATCGACAACAAGAGGTCAAATTGATATGCCGTTGGCAAGGCATCTTTTAATATCTCTCCATCTTTTTGGATGTGCAGAAAAGTTTGAGAAATGCTTGGCAGAAGAGTCTCTACTTGCTAGCTCGGCAAACCCGACGGTCCGTCTTAAAGAGAAAACTTTGCCAGAACATAAGAAAAAGGCTTATCGAGAAAAAATCTCAATGCTACTTGAAGTGAAGCCAGGCATTGGTATGGACTATCTTTGGGTAAGTGCTTATCAAGTAACCCGTTGGCTCAACGAAAACGATAAGGACTGGTTGTTGAGTAAAATTACAGGGAACGTAATGCAGAAGAGTAGTGCCGAGCCGGCGGTGAACGATGAGGACGAAAAATACGCAACTATTCTTATAGAGGGCGTTGAGAACTTGTACCGCATCACCCAAAAACAGGTGCGAGTAAATATCAGTAACATGCTTGCACTTTTGCCGCGAAAAGTAAGTAGGCAGCGTGCGACTCGTAAGTCTTTCCCGTTGTTGTCAGCTCAACTTGAACTTCAATTTGAGTCTCTTTGGCATTTTAGGTTGCGGAGATTTATATGGACGATGTCGGAGATCGCGAGGCTTAAGTTACCGCCAAACAACTCCAGCTTGAGATTATTGACAACAGTACCTCATGTGGCCTGCCAGGCTCTCATAAATCACTTCGAGTGGAATTTAGACAGCATGGTTAAGGACGGCATTAAGGTTGAGGTTATGCTTAGAAATACCGGCGTCTCGCGGCAATGGGAAGGGCCACCAGGTTATGATATTCCCATGGGTGGCA
Organism: Pseudomonas sp. AL10; assembly: GCF_029960685.1. Taxonomy (NCBI): domain Bacteria; kingdom Pseudomonadati; phylum Pseudomonadota; class Gammaproteobacteria; order Pseudomonadales; family Pseudomonadaceae; genus Pseudomonas; species Pseudomonas sp. AL10. The sequence continues at coordinate 473,829 of NZ_JASBQZ010000001.1, read as the reverse complement.
ATGCATACATGGAGATGATCGCGTCCAATTCAAAGCCCCAGTAGATATTTTTATGGCGTGGCGCAGTTGCTCTGGATCCGGTGATTTCTGTGGCTTATTGCTGGGCGTTGGATGTCATTGTTAATACCGACGCCTATTGCGTATTGATCGGGCATTGGATGTGCACCGATAGCAGCGGTTTACGCATATACGGGATTTATGCCGCATACGTCGATTTCGCGTATTCAATGTCCGCAGACATCGGTATCTATCTCAACGTCGATTCAAGCATGAGCAGGGGAATTACGTCGCTAGCGCAATCCACTCCAGTGGGCTGCGTAATTACATAGGCTTGACCACCTATTTGCATTCGACTTGACCAGTTAGGCCGTGATTGATTGTTTCGCTGTACGTAGCCTGACTGACAAGATTTTAAGTGTGATAGAGAACCCTAACAGCCGCTTAATCCATTTGATTCAGTCTTGGTTGCAGCCATTGGTGTTAGCCACGGCATTTGATTCGTAGGAATGAGTCGCTCGACAATTGCGCAGTCGATCCAACGACCGTCAAGGCATGCATGTTTCTCGTAAACCCCGACTTGGCGGAATCCGCAAGCTTCGCACAGGGCGAGACTGGCGCGGTTAGATGTGAACACGCGAGAAAGGACTTTCCAAAATCCACGAGCTTCTGCCTCTTTAAGCAGCGCCTGAAGGAGATTCTTACCCAGCCCCTGGCCTCGCACCTCACGGCTCATGTAAATCGAAAAGTCAGCGATGCCGTCATAGCACGCGCGATTGCGGTAGTCACTAAGGCTCGCCCATCCGATGACCTTATCGTGCTCATCAAGCATCACCAGAACGGGATAACGATCATGAGCCTCAAGTCGCTCTAGCATGTCATCAGGGTTACGCGGAGTGGTCTCGAACGTGGAACTTCGTTCCGCAATCCCTTGGTTATAAATAGTGGCTATCGAGGTTGCATCAACTGGCTCAGCAGGACGGATACGCATGATCGGGTTCCATTATGTTGGTAGTAACAACATTTGAATCAAAAAATGGAGATTCAATAGGCTTGCGTTGGATCTGAGCCACGCTCATTTGTGAGGCTGCAGCGTTTTTCGGTAGCTCGTGTAATCTGCCTGAGCAAGGTTAATGCTCCTTGCCTGGCTTCGGCTGAAAGGTTCTCGATCATTGTTATCTCTTCGGCAATGAGATCGCCCCTGATTTTTTCGTAGAGTTCCCTGCCCGCGTCCGTGGCCTGGATCTTCACGGCACGGCGGTCTTCGTTATCCTCAGCGCGTGACACATACCCCTTGCGTTCGAGCGCATCGATTACGCGGCTTGCCGTGCTTTTGTCTAAAAACATCTTTTCAGCCAAGACCTGAAGCCGCATGGCTCCTTTCTTGACCAGCGTTTCGACCGCGTAGCACTGGGTGACTGAAACGTCGTAGCAGCAAATCCGATCTCTATCTCGAAACTGGTAGACACGGACGAGCTGATTCAACGCCTCGTACAGATCCTCGGCATCCTGGGACAACTGGTCTTTTTTCCGCTTCGGCATAATCGTCACAAATTCGTTGTTAGCCGCAACAATAATCTGGGGGATGCAGATCGTCAACAAGCCTCCGCTGGCTGATGACAGGAAATCTGTCGCACTAGCATGTTGTGCCCAACAGCCAAAAAAGAATTCAGCAAGTGAGCTTTGTGGCCCAATCCTGGCACCTCTTAGTGTTGGAAAAATTCGGCCCAATGCTGCTGTTGAACTTGCTGTACTGGTTACAGCTGATTTGCGTTGTGATCAGCTCGTCTTCCGACGAAAAGTCGTCCGACTATCTGACGAGCGCTGCCCTTACACGCTGGTGACCGGCGACGCAAAAATATACGCTTTACCGAATATGCGATAAATCATATATTCGATTCAACGTATGTGTCGAGATTGCCATGTCTGCCCCAATCAAAGTGCTTTTCATCTGCGTTGCCAACTCTGCCCGCTCCCATTTAGCAGAAGCATTGCTTCGGCACACAGATCCGCGTTTTGCCGCTTACAGTGCGGGCTTGGAGCCAACCAGCGTCGACCCGCGTACTGTCGCTGCTCTGGCCAATGTCGACGTAGATGCATCCGGACTGCATAGCAAATCCATTGATGAGCTTCGCGACGAAAAATTCGATTACGTCATCACGCTGTGTGACAAGTCCGCACGGGAATGTGCATGGATGCCCGCCGCTGGCGAAGTCATCACTTGGGATTTCGCAGATCCGGTCACCAGCGATCATCCCGACGCGTTTCGCCACACACTTCATGACATCCATGAGCGCATTAAGCTCTTCGTCTTGGTCAAGACAAAACACTTGGAGGATCTATGACAGAGCCTATGAATCCCACGGCACTATTCAAGTGCTTGGCAGATGACACTCGAACCAAAATCACACTGCTCATCGTGAGCGAAGGAGAGCTGTGCGTATGCGAGCTTACCGCTGCGCTCGACCAGAGCCAGCCCAAGATTTCTCGCCACTTGGCGCTGCTTCGTTCAGCGGGACTGCTGATGGATCGTCGTCAAGGCCAGTGGGTTTACTACCGCCTGAATCCCGGCCTTCCTAGTTGGGTGAGTGCAATTCTGAAGGACGTCGTGGATGCGAATCAGGATTGGCTAGATACCGAAGCCAAACGACTAAGCGACATGAATGCTCGTCCTATCAACCAGCTCGTATGTGGCTGATCTGCTTCCAAATCGAGTGATTGAAATGTTGATTGCCGTACTGATCTTTATTGCCACCATCGTCCTGGTGATCTGGCAGCCCAAAGGGCTGGGTGTTGGCTGGAGTGCAACCTTTGGCGCTGTACTCGCGCTCTTGACTGGAGTGGTCACTCTTGCGGATATCCCCGAGGTGTGGCACATCGTTTGGAATGCCACTGCAACGTTCATCGCGGTGATTATCATCAGTCTTCTGCTCGATGAAGCCGGCTTTTTCGAATGGGCAGCATTGCATGTCGCACGCTGGGGCGGAGGCAGCACTCGTAAGCTATTTGCTTTCATCATCCTACTGGGTGCTGCGGTATCAGCATTATTTGCTAATGATGGTGCGGCATTGATTCTCACGCCCATCGTGATCGCAATGCTATTTGCATTGCGCTTTTCGCCCGCTGCCACCCTCGCATTCGTCATGGCGGCCGGTTTTATCGCTGATACCGCGAGTTTGCCTCTGGTAGTTTCGAATCTGGTCAACATTGTCTCTGCGGATTATTTCAAGATTGGGTTCAGCGAATACGCATCCGTCATGGTGCCGGTGAATCTGGTCAGCGTTGCGGCTACGCTGGTGATGCTGATGTGGTTCTTCCGCAAGGAATTGCCCAAGACTTACGAACTTGCTCAGTTGCATCATCCTAAAGAGGCGATACGTGATCGTCCGACTTTCATAGCAGGCTGGTGGGTTCTAGCTCTGCTGCTGGTCGGTTTCTTTGTCGTCGAGCCTCTGGGCGTGCCGATCAGTGCCATTGCGGCTGCCTGCGCATTCATTCTTTACGTCATCGCGGCCCGTGGACACGCCATCGACACCGGCAAGGTGCTCAAGGGCGCGCCATGGCAGGTGGTGATCTTTTCCCTGGGCATGTATCTGGTCGTCTACGGCCTCAAGAACGCCGGTTTGACCAACCACATCGCCCAGATCCTGAATGTATTTGCCGGCTACGGTGTCTGGGGCGCGTCCTTGGGTACGGGGCTGCTCACAGCCTTTCTGTCTTCAATCATGAACAACATGCCCACTGTCCTGATCGGTGCCTTGTCCATTCATGCTGCCGAAGTCGATGGCGTCGTTCTTCAAGCAATGGTGTACGCCAACATCATTGGCTGCGACCTGGGGCCGAAAATCACTCCCATCGGTAGCCTGGCCACGCTCTTGTGGCTGCACGTGCTGGCCAAAAAGGACATCACGATCAGCTGGGGTTACTACTTCAAGACCGGGATCGTGCTGACCTTGCCCATCCTTATCGCCACCCTCTGCGCCCTGGCATTGCGCCTCAGCTTCTGAATCAAGGAATCTACTGATGAAAGTCTTGTTCATGTGTACCCACAACAGCTGCCGTAGCATCCTCTCCGAGGCACTTTTCAACCACCTGGCGTCAGAGGGCGTGGAGGCGGTCAGCTCAGGAAGCTTTCCCAGCGGTCGAGTGAACCAAAGGGCATTGCAAACGCTGGAGGCTGCGGGCATTTCCACGGCAGGCTTGAGCAGCAAAGCTTCGGATATTTTTGAAGGCTCTCCACCAGACATCGTGGTAACCGTATGTGACCGGGCAGCGGGTGAAGCGTGCCCCATCTTTTTCGGGCCAGCCTTGAAGGCCCATTGGGGTTTGGCCGATCCGTCGGAAGCCACTGGGTCGGAGATCGAGATCACAAAAGCGTTTGACGCCACTCTCGCCAAAATTCGCGAACGCGTGAGCGCGTTTCTTGCGCTGCCGTTGAAAACCATGAGCCCTGATCAGCTCAAAGCTGAACTGAACCGTATCGGTTCGCTTTGAAGAGCAATGGAAGTTGTGCCTACTTGGCGCATCCCTAGGAGTTTGTATGCAAGATACGCTGCCGAATGTCCAAGCCGAGCTGCTTGACATTCCAACCCTGGAGCAACTGGCGCCTCGCACGTCCTCACTCCATAAACCTCGAATCCTTCTTCTGTATGGGTCGACACGAGAGCGATCCTTCAGCCGGTTGGTGACCCAGGAGGCCGCTCGACTTCTGGAGCAGTTTGGCGCTGAAACAAAGATATTCGATCCGTCGGGCCTTCCGCTGCCGGATGATGCACCCGACACCCACCCCAAAGTCGCGGAGCTGCGCAAACTGATGCAATGGTCGGAAGGCCAGATGTGGTGCTCTCCTGAGCGACACGGCTCCATGAGTGCGGTTTTCAAGGCTCAGATTGACTGGGTTCCGCTGGCGATAGGTGCTGTACGACCTACGCAAGGAAAGACCCTTGCGGTGATGCAAGTCTGCGGCGGCTCGCAGTCCTTCAACGTAGTTAATCAGCTGCGGGTACTGGGGCGTTGGATGCGCATGTTCACCATCCCAAACCAATCCTCAGTAGCTAAGGCCTTCACCGAATTCGATGAGACGGGCCGGATGAAGCCGTCCTCGTACTACGACCGTCTGGTCGACGTGATGGAAGAACTGATGAAGTTCACGCTGTTGTTGCGTGATCGCCAAGATTACCTGGTTGATCGTTACTCCGAGCGTAAAGAGTCCGCTGGGGAGCTATCCGAACGCGTCAACCAGCGATCCATTTGAGCCTCTCAACAGCGAGACATCAGATATGAATCAGATCACGATTTATCACAACCCGGAATGTGGCACTTCCCGCAATACCTTGGCATTGATCCGCAACAGCGGTGAAGAGCCAACGGTAATTGAGTACCTGAAAACCCCACCTGATCGGCCAACGCTAATCAGGTTGATCAAGGATATGGGTATAGAGGTGCGGGCGCTCCTCCGTATCAAAGGCACGCCGTACGAAGAGCTTGGGTTGGGCGATCCGTCACTTGCCGATGACCAGCTCATTGACGCCATGATGGCTCATCCCATCCTGATCAATCGTCCCATCGTCGTGACCCCCTTGGGGGCACGCCTGTGTCGTCCGTCTGAGGCTGTCCTCGACCTGCTTCCACAAGAGCAGCGCGGCAGTTTCGTCAAAGAGGACGGACAGGTCGTTGTGAAAATTGATGATCTGGGCCGTAAAGTCTGATCCCACGTAAGCGATACGCAGCAAACGTAGGGGGGGATGGTGGTGAGTCATAATCCGAAATTTGATGTCGTGGTTATTGGCGGCGGCCAATCCGCGCTTCAACCCTCCGCTCCTCGTGCTGATGAATGGCATAGATTATGATACTGTATACATATACAGTTATTGGGTTCGTGCAGCCTTACTGATCGGTAGGTATTGGAGCCCTTCGGTGATATCTGATATCGAGATAAGCCCTGAAGTTTGCTGGGTAAGGTGCTATTTTCAGTGATTCCATATTGATACTATCGGAACGGAATTCGACCTATGATTACGCTGAAAACTGCCATTATTCACAGCTTCAAGAAGCTGGCCAAGACCAGTTTTATCTCCGAGGTGGTCAAGAAGGATGTGGCGCTCGATACTGAAAATCCCGCGTTGCATTTTCTGGTCAATGGTATCCACGGCCTCATCGGCAAAGAAGGCAACAGCGTGGTCTACGGCCAGTTTGCCGATGATGACCGTCAGGGACCGTTTCCAGAGCGCTTCACCGCGTTCGTAGAAGTACAAGATGATGAAGCGCGATTTATCGACTTGACCCACTTGGCAATGGACCAGTTGGTGGAGCAAGCCGGTAATCAAGTCTTATCGACCGGTGGACACATCCTTTGCGCTCAGTACACCGCAGGTGCAACCGACTTTTTCCTGGTCGCCAGCATGAAGGAACGCGGCGGTATACAGCTGGACGAGAACTATGTGCCCAAGGAAATTCAAGAGGTCGATCTCAACAAGGTTCAGCAGGCCGCCAGGATCAATTTAGCGAGCTTCGTGGCCATAAAGGCTATGGCTGCTGCGGCCGCTGCTGCGCCTGAGCAGAATGAAGATGACGCGGAGGATGAAGTGGATTCAACCTACCTGTGCTTCATCAGCCGGGGCCGTGATAGTCAGGCATCCGATTATTTCATCTCTGCACTGGGATGCGCGAAAGGAGTAGCTTCCGGACGCGCTACCAAAAATGCCATTGATAACGTTGCACGGTTTTTTCGCGACAACAAAACGTTAAAAGGCTTTGGTTACAAGGCCAAAGAGGCGGTGATCAAGTATCTGGAGGAGCAGTTGGCCGCAGGCAAATCTGCGCGCTTGGACGCTATCTGCCACGTCGCTGTCGCACACGTACCCGCTGACTTAGTGGATGAAATTGTTGGGCTGAAAGACTATTTGAATAGCGAGAAACATAAGGTGCCAGACGACTTTACGGTCAATGCGAAATCGCTGAAAGAGAAGACCCGTATCAAGGGGGACGCGGCTAACTGGTCGTTGCAATTCGAGCGTGGAGCGTTAGGTAAGGATCCGGCCGCAGACGTTTATTATGATGAGGGACGGAAAAAGTTGACACTGTCCAATCTGACTGCCGAACTGGTTGGTGTGATCGAGAAAGAACTGCTGGCCAGGGTCGGCTAAGAATGTTTTCTAATGTGGTAGCTCTCTACCGCGCCATTGGAGCGCCCACCATTGAGGACGGAGTCATCCGCTATGAGGGGATGCCAACGCCCGACATTATCGGTGCGTTGCGAATGTGCGATGGCCTGCCCGCAGCCTATGGCAAGTTCGAGCATTGCTCTGAAGAAGCAGACTCTCTCGATATTGAGTTTCGCTTGCCATCGAACGAGTCTGGCCGGTTCTACGCGAACTTAGGCGAGTTTGTCGCTCGCAATGGCTCATTGGGCAAGGGGCAATTCCCGAGCAACGTATACATTGTTGAGCTCTGTTGGGCAGATAGTGATGACATCGAGCCTCCGACGATTAAGGCGCTCAGGCGCGTCTGCCGGCTGATCGAGCTGCTTGCACTGCTAGCGATCGGTGTCGACAAAGACAGCAGCCAAGATGGTTTTAATCTGTTCTTTGCCTTGCCTCCCGATGGGGCTAAGCCTCCGAGAACTTTTCTGTTACCTACCCAGGTTGACATCAAGGTTCTTGACTATGAGCTCAATCACCTGAGCTTGTTGGAAGAAATACTCAATCGAAAAAACGAAAATAAGGCACACCTCTCCGAACGAAAATTAATGATTCGGATGGCGGTGGCTAGCGTCATCGAGAAGTTTGAGAGCGAGCCCAATCTGTTCTTGGTGATCGTGCGGGAGTGGCGGGAGGTCCTCGCCACATACCGCGCGAATCTGCAAACCTACGTCTATAGCTTCTCGTTTGAGCGGGCCCGGCGCGAGGTGGCCCAAGCTGAAATCGACTATGGCACCAAGCTTAGCGGGGTGCTGGGCGACATCGCCGGCAAGATGCTCGCCCTGCCGATATCGCTAGCGGGTTTGGTCGTGTTGGAGAAAACAACCTCAAAATTCGAAGGTTTTATCCTTGTCCTTGGGCTGGCAGTTGTTTCTGTGGTTCTACTTGCGATCCTCCACAATCAAATGCTGCAAACGGAGCGCCTGCTGCACAGCTTCAATGTCATTTTCGATGATTTCAAGGACAAGATAAAAACATATCCCCCGAAACTTCAGGGGCTGCTCAGGATCACCATCGATCAAGTCGACAAGCAAGGCCGAACCCTCACCAGGACCTTTCGGTTGCTGAAGGGGTTGTCCCTGCTTCCAATCGTCGGTGCTTTGCTGCTAGCCGCGATAAAATACTGGGACGATTTCTTATGGCTGTTAAAGGCTATCCTAGCGATGGTGTTTTCGGTACTCAACGTAGCCCCTAATATTCTCAGCCTATAAGGCTTTTGTAACACGTTCCTCGTCTCATCTTACTGCGCTCAAACCACTCATCCATATGGAGCAGTCCAAGCAGCTGTCCATAATATAGATGAGATGTATCTTTAATAAAAAAAGCTTGGGTATTTCGTGAGAAACTCGAGTTGATCTTTAATGCTTATCTGACATATTCAGCCTACTTCGCCAACAAGTTAAAATTCTAATAGTCGAGCTCACCAGTGCTGAGGGACACCTTACGCATATGTAATATTCGCGGCAGCTTTCTGAAAGGCATCACTGGTTATCCTCTAGTCAGAAGTAAGTGAACACTAGGAGAAAATCATGAAATCACTAAAAGCTTTTTTTGCCGTTTCCATCTTGACCTTGTCTTCTTTGGCCATGGCTGAAGGAGGTGGTGACCGTGTTTATGGTCGAATGATGCAAGAGAACCAGAAGGCGATGGAACAGTACGCCTTAGAAAATGGAAAGACGACACCTGAAGTTGTTCATTATGAATATGGAATGAACCTCGATGTCCAGAAGGTAATCAGTACCACTCAAGCCAATAAAACCTGTGGCGTAGCTCCTTCGCGCATGACCTATGAAGACTCGGCGGGCAAGCTCAACACCCTGGAATACAAGGTTATGGGTACTAACTGCCCTCACGGAAGCTAGTTAGCGTTGGCCCTAGCTGCGCCAGTTTGTTCGGTATGTTTTGAGCCTGCTTACTGTTCGCTGACATAGAAGTAATTTTCAGGTCACGCTGGAGTTATCTATTGTATGAAATTATGTCTGCCGGCACGTAGGAGAAATCCTCACGTGCTGGTGGCTTTTTATAATTATAAAAAATATTTCATAAAGAAACTCTGCCAAGCTAAAGCCTGGAGTGTTAAATGAACAATAAAAGCATTTATGGTCTTTCTCTCATTGCCCTTGGCATGAGCATGGGGCAAGTTGCAGTAGCTGTGGAGCAAAAACCTGAAGGGTTCATTGAGGGGAGCACCTTTAGTATTCTGAATCGGAATCTCTATCTCAATCGTGATTATCGAAAGGGCCAGTCAAGCCCCACGGGCAATGGTTACTCAGCCGAATGGGCTCATGGCATCATTGGCCGATTCGAATCGGGCTTTACTCAAGGTACGGTAGGCTTCGGCATTGATGCGTTTGCAATGGAAGGCCTCAAGCTCGATTCAGGTGATGGTCGCTCGGGAGCCCGTAGCTCAGTCGATGTCTTGCCGCACAATAGCAAAGGCCAACCTGAAGACTCCTACTCAAAAGTAGGCGGGGCCGCAAAAGTGCGCTTCCTGGATACAGTCGTCAAGGTAGGGGACGTATTTCCATCGACACCTGTCGTGGCCTATGGGGATTCCCGACTCCTCCCTGAGAGTTTTCGTGGCGCAACGTTCACCAATACCAGCATCAAAGACCTGACCCTTCAAGGGGGTCGGCTGCATGCGATGAGCCAACCCAATTCCAGTGGCATGCGTGACGGCTTTTCGACTTTCTACGCCGGTGCAGTAGATGCTCCGTGGATCGCTTATCTAGGGGGCGATTACACGGTCAATGAGCACGTAGGTGTGAGTCTTTACACCAGCCAATTCAAGGATGTGTGGAACCAGTATTACGCAGGCACCACATTGAACTATCCGCTCTCAGACAGCGTATCGCTAATCGGTGGCTTTAATTACTACCGAGCGGTTGATGAGGGTAAAAAACTTCTGGGAAGCTTCGATAACAACATCTGGAGCGGCAAGACCGGGGTCAAATTCGGAGCGCATACCGTGACCGTTGGGTATCAGCGCAATAATGGTAACGACGACTTTGACTACCTACGCCAATCAGACTCGATTTTCTTGGATAACTCCATTCAGTACAGCGATTTCAACTCACCGAAAGAGCAATCCTTGCAGCTGCGCTACGATCTAGATATGCAGGCTTTCGGCATCCCCGGTCTCAGCTTCATGACCCGCTACGCTAAGGGTTGGGATGCGGACTATTCCAACGCGAACAGCGTGTACATGCGTCGCGGAGCGGACGGTGCCCCATTGCAGGACCAAAAGCGTTGGGAGCGAGACATAGAGGCCAAATACGTCATCCAGTCCGGCTCACTGAAGGACATGTCTTTACGTGTTCGCCAAGCAACAACACGAGCTACCGATTTCGAATCTGATTTGGACGAGGTCCGACTGATTGTTGAATATCCACTGCAACTCCTCTAACGGGCATTAGCCATCGGCATTAACTGTCCGGTATCCCCGATACACCCCGTCTCTTTGTTTCTCCTTTGGTTTGGAGACGGCTTAGGCGCCCTAGTGGCGCCTTTTTTTGGATTGAAAAAACTGTTGGTATATCCAGGCGTTTGCAACGCGGCGGCGAGCATCCCTGGGGTTGTATGGCTAATTGGAACGTGTGATCATACTCTCAATATAGGTAGGGGGGGTATGGTATGGGTCATGTCAGATCAAGCAAAGACGATCTTCTTAAGCGCGTAAAGCGAATCGCTGGGCAAATCCAGGCGATTGAGCGAGCACTCGACTCTGATGATGACTGCTCGAAAACCTTGCTTTTGGTCGCTTCTGCCCGTGGCGCTATCAATGGGCTGATGGATGAAATTATCGAAGACCACGCTCGTGAACACGTCGCGAATCCGACACTCAGCAACGACGAAAGAGCGAAAGGTGTCGACGAGCTGCTCGAAGCCATTCGCCGCTATTCCAAATAGGATCTGCCTCGATGAGCACCGACTATTCACACGACCATATGTTCCTTGGGAAATCACATGAAGAAAACGCCAAGCGAACCTTGTGGGTGGTGGCCCTGACCGTCGTAATGATGGTTGCTGAAATCACCGCAGGTTATCTCACTGGCTCAATGGCGTTGCTTGCCGATGGTTTTCACATGGCAACGCATGCAGGAGCGCTGGGCATAGCCGCAGCTGCTTACGCGTACGCGAAAAGACATGCCTCAAGTGCTCGCTACAGTTTTGGAACTGGCAAGGTAGGAGACTTGGGTGGCTTCGCTTCTGCTCTGATTTTGGGACTGGTTTCCTTGGGAATTGCTGGAGAGTCGCTGTTTCGTCTCTTTCAACCGACTCAAGTGCAATTCGGGACAGCGACTCTAATCGCAATTGTCGGACTAGCAGTGAATGTGGTGAGCGCGCTTTTGCTGTCTGGCGGTCATGATCATCACCATGGGCATGACCACGGCCACGATGAGTCTCACCATGCGCATGGTCACGACAATAATTTGCGCTCTGCATACGTTCACGTCATTGCAGATGCACTGACTTCGGTTCTGGCCATCGCAGCCCTTCTTGCTGGTCGGTACCTTGGTTGGGTATGGCTCGACCCTGCAATGGGGATTGTGGGTGCCGTTGTGATTGCACGCTGGGCTTGGTCGTTGATGCGGGTGACTTCGGGTGTATTGCTCGACCAGACAGATGATCATGTCGCTGAAGAGATTCGTGAACTGGTTGAGCGACCGGGAGATGCTTCGATCATTGATCTTCATGTCTGGCAGGTTGGGCCGCAAGCCCGCGCCGCGATTGTGAGTGTTCTGGGCAGCCCAGCAGTCAATGCAGAAAACATACGAGAACGGCTTGCGACGGTTCATGAGATCACTCATCTGACAGTTGAGTACCGCACGAAGTTGGGCGCTGACGCACCTGATCAGATCGTTCTGGCTTAGCTATGAACCCGCAGCACGCATAAGTTCGACGAGGAATTGAACAATGGCAAAGGACATCGAAAATCCCTGTATTTCTGTTTGCCAGCTGAACAGCGAACTGTGCGTTAGCTGCGGTCGCACCAAGGAAGACATCAGAAAATGGAAACGAATGAAGCGTCCAGAAAAAATGGCCGCTGTACAACGCGCGACCCTACGTCTGAAGAGCCTTCAAAAAAAGAACTCTTAAGCCACCGTCATTTACGTTTTCTACTGTTTCAGCCGAGACAGATGTCCTGATTCGGGAAGGTACGCTGAGGGTGCAACGCCATCTCCGAACTTAACACTATCGCGATCAACTGCGCAGTGCTTGTCAGCATGCGGAGGATGGGATCATCTCAAATTCTTATTGAGGACTGCGGTTCGGGGTTATCTGATTAGGCACAAGCATGCCTTTACGACGGCTGTTGATCGTCTTTAGCCATGGCTTGAGAATGAAATCGAAGGAGCATGTCCCGCTGCATGGTCATGAACGCTGACCATGCTGTGACGGGAGGGATGGGGTGGGATTAGTTTTGAGGGTACTCAGCAATGACCTGATCTGTGCCAGCTTTGGTCAGGCCGATTATCTGGTAGGCCTCATGCACTCCGTCGACTTCCATTCCTGGAGAACCAGGTGGCATGCCAGGAGCAGCGATCCCGAGAAGGTCGTCGCGTTTACTCATCGCAATTATTTGCTCAGCTGGCACGTGGCCTTCAACAAACTTCCCGTTGATCATCGCGGTGTGACAAGACGAGAGTCGTGGAGCGACACCCAGATCTTGTTTGAGAGCACTCATGTTGGTTTCTTCATGATCGATGACGGTGAAGCCATTGGCCTCAAGATGCTGAATCCATTTTTTGCAACATCCGCAGTTTGCATCACGATGCACATCGATGGTGAGGGCCTGCGCCGCTTGAGCCGTTGAGCCAATGAACAGCGCGGCGAATGTTGCGATACGCAGAGATCGACTTGAAAGTCGGAAGCTACCTGTCATGAATATTTCCTTTTCCCTTGGAGACGGCGAGATGTTCTACGAAGCAATAGAACTCCACTCAAGCGTTCATGCCGCTGCAAAGGTTGCATTGAAGGATCTACTCTAGAGTCGGGGAGCTAACTCCCCGATCATTAGAATTCGTAGGGCTAGTGCTCAAATCGCTTAGAACCACATCCGAATACCAGCTACAAATCGGGCCTCGTTTGTTTTTTCCCCTTCATCGCTGGCCAGGTCAGCCGTCTTACCGTATGAGCGATTCCAGCTAACTCCAATGTAGGGTGCGAATTGACGAGTAATTTCGTAGCGCAACCGCAGGCCTAGTTCGGTGTTGGCCAATCCAGATCCTATGCCGCGCTGAGGATCATTTTTCCCGTACAAGTTTACTTCGGCGGTCGGCTGCAAGATCAGGCGATTGGTCAACAGGATGTCGTAATCGCCTTCAAATCGAGCAGCGGTTTGACCGTTCTCACCAATATAAGCAGTCGCTTCAGCTTCAAAGTTATAGAGGGCCATGCCCTGAATACCGAGCGCTCCCCAGGTTTGAGGTGACCCAGGTTTGAAGTCTTGTCGAATGCCGGTGACGACATCCCACCATGGACCGATGGCGTGTCCCCACAGAGCCTGAAGTTCAGCGTTTTCGGTTACGCCATTTGTACGTTCACCTTCCGAACGCAACCAGAGGCGGTCGACGTCACCGCCGATCCACCCTTTTGCATCCCAAGCCAGCGCACTGCCGTTGTCAGCGTCTTGGTACTCAAATTTATCCAGGAGGATGAACGAGTTAATTTTTTTATCGTGCACACCATGGCCTGGTACGTCTGGAAAAGCGGCGGCCCGGTCAGCGTCGGTAAGTACGGGGATCGGGGTTCGGCTTGTGGTAGTCGCCCCTCCATCCATGCTTTCCATACCGTCCATTTGCCCGTTATCCATGCTCATCTTGCTGTGATCCATCGCCCCCATCTTGCTATGGTCCATGGCTCCCATTGAGCCGTGGTCCATCTTGGAGTGATCCATCGCGGCATCTTTCGCTTTGGCTGGTTTGGATTTTTGTGCAGTTGAAGGCTTTGCGTCCGCACTTGATGGCATCGCCATCGACGGATCCATCTCTTCAGCGGCTTGAGCCATAAAAAAGAATGCAGGACCGGTGGAGACTGCAAGTGCCATCAACGTTGGGCGTAAAAACTTACTGGTCATGATCTCAATCTGCCTTTTTGGTTTTTTGGTCATGATCCATCGACTCATGGCTCATCTTGCTATGGTCCATTGACCCGTGATCTAGCTTCGAATCGTTTGCCGCTGCTGGCTTGTCCGTTGCTGTAGCAGGAACAGTAGTTGAATGATCGCTGCCATTTTCCTTTGCCAGCACCGTGGGCGAGAGTCCACTCAGCAGGACAGCGGCAAAGAGGCAACCCACGAGGGAATTACGATTTAGGTATGTGCTCACAGATCGTCTCCTTTACTCATCAACCCGTACTTCACGGAACATGCCCATTTCCATATGGAAAAGCAGGTGGCAGTGATATGCCCAGCGGCCTAAGGCATCAGCGGTGACTCGATAGCTGCGTTTGGTACCAGGTGGCATATCAATCGTGTGCTTGCGCACCATGAACTTGCCGTTCTCATCCTCGAGGTCACTCCACATGCCGTGAAGGTGGATGGGGTGGGTCATCATGGTGTCGTTCACCAAGGTGATGCGCAGACGCTCGCCATACTTCAGGCGCAGCGGTTCGGCGTCAGAGAATTTGATGCCGTTGAACGACCACGAAAACTTCTCCATGTGACCGGTCAGGTGAAGCTCGATGGTGCGATTTGGCTCGCGGCCGTCAGGATCTTGGAAAGTGCTTTTCAAGTCGGAGTAAGTGAGCACTCGACGACCATTGTTCCGCAAGCCTATGCCAGGATCGTTCAGCTTTGGCGTTGGACTCATGGCTTGCATGTCAACCAAGGGATTGTTGGTTTCAGAGGCTGGATGAGTCTGCATTTCTCCACCCATACCGCCCATGCCAGCCATCCCTGACATATCGCCACTGCCCATTCCTGCCATCTTGCTGTGGTCCATGCCAGCCATGTTGGACATGTCGCCTTTGTCCATGCCAGCCATCTTGCTGTGGTCCATGCCAGCCATGTTAGTCATGTCACCGCTGTCCATGCCGGTCATCCCGGTCATGTCACCTTGGTTCATCCCTGCCATCTTGCTGTGATCCATGCCGGCCATGTCGCCGCCGCTCATTCCACCCGAGCTGCCATGGTCCATACCAGCCATACCACCCATCCCCATGTCATCCATAGTTACTATAGGACGTGGGTCAATCGCAGGTATCGGTGCCTTTAGGCCGTCACGCACTGCAAGTGTTCCGCTGGCGTAACCTGTGCGATCCATAGACTGAGCGAAGATGGTGTAAGCCTCATCAGTAGCAGTCTCCACAATAACGTCATATGTTTCAGCTACCGCAATACGAAACTCGTCGACGCTCACCGGCTTGACATGTTGACCGTCTGCGGCAACCACGGTCATCTTCAACCCAGGAATGCGGACGTCGAAATAGCTCATGGCGGAGCCGTTGATAAAGCGCAGACGGAGTTTCTCACCCGGTTTGAAAATACCAGTCCAGTTACCGTTGGGTGCCTGGCCATTCATGAGATAGGTATAGGTATCCGCGCTGACATCGCCGAGGTCAGTAGGACTCATGTTCATCTCAGCCCACATCTTTCGATCTGCTACCGTCGAAGACCAACCTTTGCTGCTGACATCGTCTATGAAGTCTCCGACGGTGCGCTTGTGATGGTTGTAATAGCCCGATTGTTTCTTGAGCTTCGCCATAACGCGACTGGGATCTTCGTCGGTCCAGTCAGTCAACATCACCACGTAGTCGCGATCGTATTGAAACGGTTCAGGTTCTTTCGAATCGATGACGATTGGACCGTAAACGCCTGCCTGCTCCTGCAAACCCGAGTGGCTGTGATACCAGTAGGTTCCGTTCTGATGAAGCTTGAATTTGTATTCGTACATGCCATCGGGTGCGATGCCATGGAAGCTCAAGCCAGGCACACCGTCCATGTTGGCGGGTAAGATGATCCCGTGCCAATGGATTGATGTGTCTTGGTCTAGACGGTTTTTTACACGCAGAGTGACGGTCTCCCCCTCACGCCAACGCAGCAACGGTCCGGGCAATGATCCGTTGATGGTCATAGCTGTGCGAGGCGAGCCTGTGATGTTTACAGGGCTTTCACCAATAAACAGATCAAATTCGTTACCGGAGAGTACGCTCGGCATACCAGGACTTGTCACCGCCCATACAGGAGTGCGCCAAAGGCCAAGGCCGCCGAGAATGCCACCAGCGGCCAAGCCTTTCACGAATGTCCGCCTAGAGGTTTTGGAGTGCATGCCGTTATGTCCAATCAGTCAAAAGGGAAGCCGCGCGAAACAACAAATGAATTGTCTGGATGAGACTCACTCACCGTTACAAAAGACGAACTCAAACGGTAAGCGAGCTCAGAAATTGCCACATTTAAACCACCACAGTGATTACATTTCTGTCAGCTTGTGAGCGTAGCTCAAATATTTAGCAATTTTTGTGGTCCATCGCCCTGGCTTTGCTTTCCGCGACAGGAGGCTGGGCATTTTTCGTTTGGGCTATTTGGTACGATTCCATCGAGTTACTCCTGGCCGCTTCCATACGTTCGAAAGTGCGGTCACCTCCGCCTTCAGCCATAGCAAAAGAAGATACGGTCAGAGCAGCGATGACGAACAAGGTTTTGATAGGGTTCATTTGGGTTTCCTCTGATAGATGGTAGCCCCTGAATCCACAACAAAGTTGTTGATGCTCAGGGAAGAGCTTAAGGCTCAATAGGACTATAAGACTGATTCCCTGTCAGGCAGCTTAGGCCAATATTACAGTTGTGTCAGGTTCCGATATTTCTCTTGAGCTGCGATGTACTTAATCCGTATGGTCTATCCATTGTCGGAATTCGCTGAAATCAAGCTCCTAAAATTTAGCCGTTCGGTGTTCTGTGCTTTCGGTCACTTTCACAGGGCTTGACGTTTTTTGAATTTGCACCGGAGTTATAAGCCGACTCAGACGCACCACATTCAACACATAAGTGTTTGATATAGGTGAAAATGGGAAATAGTAGCGTGACGTAAGGTGGCCGCTTGTGAGCATTAATTTTGAAAAAGCGCTTGGCTCCGCAGAAAGAGCGTTAGTTTATCGCGGCCAAAGAGCTGAGGTACTTAGCAATAATATCGCTAACGCTGATACTCCTAACTTTAAGGCTAGAGATTTGGAGTTTTCTGCTGTGCTCGCCAGCCAGACAAAACGAGGCTTGGATTCTCCGTTCTCTTTGAAAACAACAAACCTAAAACATATTGCCGCAAACGAATTAGCAAGTGATGGTCAAGGTGATGGTTTGTTTTACAGCACGCCTTACCAACCTTCACTTGATCAAAATACTGTGGATGCACAGCTTGAAGTTGCAAAGTTTACTGATAACGAAATTCATTTTGAAAGCGCTTTTAATAGATTGAACGGAGCATTTAAGGGGTTGCTTAAAGCTCTGCGAGGTGATTAGTAAGATTTACCCAACAATGAAATCAGCGCCTTAAGCGCTGATTTGCGATGGGAAACCGAGTGATTCGACAGCTTTACGAACTTGCTCTGGGTTTTCGCTACTTTCAACGCTTACCTTACCTGCCGCGCGATCCACGGAAACTTTAGCCTCGCTGTCCAACGATTGAATCGCTTTAGTGATTTTGCTGACGCAGCTACCGCAACCAATGCCTGATACGTTTAAGACGAACATGGTTATTCCTCTTGTGCTGAGCGGTCTCTTTTCACCGCGATGACAGCATCAACGTTGACACCGCGGTAAGGTCAAGAGTTATGTTTTGTGGGGTGCGAGCAACGGTTTCGCTCAAGCTATATGGGTATTCCTCAGTCTCAAAGCATTGAAAACTACAGACGCAGAACTGACGCTCATGGCTAACGCAGCGATCATTGGCGACAGAAGGTGCCCCGTCAGCGGATAGAGTAGGCCTGCGGCCAAGGGAATACCCATTGAGTTGTAAAGGAAGGCGAAACCCAAGTTTTGCCGCATGTTTTTTACTGTCGCAACCGAAAGTGCCCGTGCCCGTAGAATCCCCATCAGGTCGCCTTTTACCAGCGTGAGCTGCGCGCTATTCATCGCGACATCAGTCCCTGTACCCATGGCAATGCCCACATCTGCACGCGCCAAGGCCGGTGCGTCGTTGATACCGTCGCCGGCCATGGCAACCTTTCGACCGTATCGCTGGAGGTCCGCCACCAGGCGCTCTTTGTCCTGAGGTTTAACTTCTCCATGAACCTCTTCAATACCCATCTCCTTGGCGACAGCACGTGCGGTGGTGAGCCCGTCTCCGGTGGCCATGATGATTTTTACGTTATCAGCTTTAAGCTTGGTGACTGCTTCTTTGGAGGTCGGTTTTATCGGATCTGAGACCGCCAGTAATCCTGCCAGAACCCCGTCAACTGCTAGATAGATGATGCTGATGCCTTCAAGGCGCAACAACTCTGCACGGTACTGTAAGACCTTAGTGCTTACACCGGCAGCGTCCATCAGTGCTGTGTTGCCCAGCTGTACCTTCTTGCCATCAACGAGGCCACTGACTCCAATCCCAGACCCGGACTCAAACGATTCAGGCTTGGTGAGCACGATATTTTCAGTTCGGGCATGGTCGACGATGGCGCGCGCCAAAGGATGTTCGCTGCCTTGATCAAGGCTAGCGGCCAGTTGAAGAACATCGTGTGGGTTGAAATCTGGTGTGGCCTCCACACTGTGAAATACCGGCCGTCCCTCTGTCAGGGTCCCCGTTTTATCGACAATCAGCGTGTCGATCTTGCAAAGGTTTTCAATAGCACTGGCGTCCCTGAATAGCACACCCATACTGGCGGCTTTACCCGTCGAAACCATGATCGACATGGGCGTTGCGAGACCAAGTGCACAGGGGCAAGCGATGATAAGTACGGCGACAGCGTTGATCAGGCCGAAGACCCAGCTGGGTTCCGGGCCGAATAGTCCCCAGCCTAAGAATGTCAGCAACGCAATCGCGATAACCCCCATCACAAAGTAGCCGGCGATCGAGTCGGCCATTCTTTGCATTGGCGCTTTGGAGCGTTGGGCTAGAGCGACCATTTGCACTATCTGCGACAGCATGGTGTCGGCGCCGACCTTTTGCGCCTCCATCACCAAGCTCCCGTGAGTATTAAGCGTGGCGCCGATCAAACTATCCCCTGGTCTTTTCATTACCGGCACAGGCTCACCAGTGAGCATGGACTCATCCACCGCACTTTCTCCCTCGAGCACAGAGCCATCAACTGGCACCTTTTCACCAGGTCTGACCCGCAAATGGTCGCCCAAGTGAACATGGGTAAGAGGAATGTCTTCCTCCTGACCATCGGCGTTGATCTTGCGTGCAGTTTTGGGAGATAGGCCTAGAAGGGACTTAATTGCTGCGGAGGTTTGTGACCGTGCTTTTAGCTCAAGAATCTGCCCAAGCAAGGTGAGCGAGATGATGACCGCAGCGGCTTCGAAGTAAACGCCGATGCGTCCATCTTGCATGAAGGTGGTGGGAAAACTTTGGGGAAAGAGGGTTGCTGCGACGCTGTAAAGATAAGCTGCGGAAGTACCCAAACCTATCAGAGTCCACATATTTGGACTGCGATTTCTAACAGATGCTATGCCCCTTACAAAAAAGGGCCACCCTGCCCATAAGGTAACCGGTGTCGCAAGAGCAAACTCGATCCAGTTTTGAACCGAACCATGGAAGAGTTGTAATGAATGGCCCGCCATGGCTAGAACGGTCACTATCACGGTTAAAGGCAGAGACCACCAAAAGCGGCGCGCGAAATCACGGAGCTCGGTTTTGTCATCGTCATCTAGCGCCGGAATGACAGGTTCTAATGTCATGCCACATTTTGGGCAATTGCCGGGCCCTGGCTGTTTTATTTCCGGGTGCATCGGACAGGTAAATTCAGTGGCTACTTGGCGCGCGGGTTCTGTAGCCGCGATGCTGGGTTCAGTGCTGGGATGAATACCACTGTAGTGCTCTGGAGCTGCCCGAAATTTTTCTTGGCATTTCTGGCTGCAAAACTGATAAATCTGTCCCTGATAAGACTCGCCAAATTTACTTGGAGGCGTAATCGTCATGCCGCACACCGGGTCACGTAGATCAGCGTCAGGGGGCGAGGCAGCGTGGGTAGGACCGTGATCGTGGTGGCTCGGTTTATTGGGCATAGCTATTTCTCTTCCTTGTTGGCTTGCGCCTGATTGCCATGGTCATGTGCGCCATGTCCATGCCCCAAAAAATGCATCAATGGACAGATCAACAGAATGAGATAGGGCAAGTATGGATAGACGTGGCTGAAATGCTCCCGCACCACGTAGAAGGCGCCGATCACAATGAACATAATCAGCACAACGCCTGTTTTGCGCGTCCAAAATGGGGTGGTGATGCTTCCAGCCGGATGCTGATGGTTATTCATGATCTAGACCCCAGTGTGTGAGCGAGTTGCTCTGATGTCTGCCTCAGAGCGTAGCCAACTCTTGAGGAGATGCGGGTTTAGTGGTCAGTTCAGGCTCACTTCAGGTCAAATTGACCGACCATCCCAGATTGGTAATGACCTGGCACGTTGCAGGCAAATTGAAGTCCAGTTGTATTGTTGAAGGTCCAGATCAATTCCTTTGTTGCTCCTGGCTCGATCAGCATGCTGTTCGGGTCGTTGTGTTCCATTCCAACCATCTTCATCCCTCCCATGCTGTGACCCATGCTGCCCGTCATTTTCCCTGACCCGGTGGGTGTAAGCGTTCCGTTCTGGAACATGCTCGCCATTTCTTTTTGGTGCGCCGCATGAGCGGCGGCTTGGCCGATATTGAATTCGTGCAGCAGTGCGCCCTTATTACGAAGGACAAAACGAATAGTCTCACCAGGCTTCACATCGATGTTTTTAGGCATGAAGAAAATATCACCCATCTCCACATCTACCGTACGGGTCACCGCAGAGGCGACGCCAGGCTGGCCGATGTCCTCTTTGCCATGACCTACGTCTGCCATGGCCGTCGCACCGAAGAATAGGGTGATCGCCGCAATAACTGGGGTAACGAGCTTAGCTTTCATGATGACCTCAAGAGCAAATTGAAAACACTAGCTATGCTAAAAGGATAGAGCTGCCAGCTAACTGACGTGAACACTACATTTCTGTCAGTTTCCAAGAGTAGTGCGGCGCGCATATGACGCCGTACCAACCGAGCGGATCAAACAGCCCATCGGAGGTACCCGGTTACTGATGGTTCTCAGAAAGCATCAGTTTGTGTTCGCGCTGCATTTGGTTCAAAACGTCATCAACCATAGCGTCGTGCTTTTCCATCCAGGAAAGATGTTCCTGAGGCGACATTGATGCTTTTGGGTGATCCTGATGGAGTTGGTTCATGATCTCGCCCAGCAGTTTCATATGCTCGGCCATGTGTACATGGCGCTCTCCCTCTGGGGCTTTTTCAGCTTGCACCAAGGTCGCTTCTGCTTTGTCGCGTAGGCTTTCCATACGCTCCGCAATCCGATCTGCGCCACCTTCAGCCAAAGCAGACGCTGAGATGAGTATCGAACCCACAAAGAAAAGGATTTTTAGATGATTCATGAGGAAGCTCCTTTTTAATCTGTTTTCCGGCTCCCCCAAGGTTTCATGCGGAGGCGTCGGTCGAGTACTAGGGAGTACTCATGCTCGAACCCTAGACAGCACTCGCTGACATCTACCTGAAGCCAATATTACTTTTCTGTCAGTTGCTGGTTGGCAGAAGCATTTCCTTGCAGACTCATCATCACAATCATTCGAGAGCCACCCCCATGAGACTTCTGGTTGCGGAAGACGAACCCAAAATAGGCATTTATTTGCAGCAAGGTCTTGCTGAGGCAGGGTTCAATGTTGATCGCTTTACCAATGGTAAGGAGGCGCTTCAACACGCGTTGAGCGAGGCTTATGACCTGCTGATTCTCGATGTGATGATGCCTGGGCTGGACGGATGGGAAGTACTTCAGAAGGTGCGGGCATCCGGAAAAAATGTCCCCGTGCTTTTTCTCACGGCGCGAGACCGCGTCGAGGATCGCGTCAAAGGACTTGAGCTGGGGGCAGACGATTACCTCATAAAACCCTTCGCTTTTTCTGAATTGCTGGCCCGCGTCAGAACGCTGCTGCGAAGAGGGAGTACAGCCCCCTCCCAAACTCATATGAAATTGGCTGATCTTGAGGTTGACCTGCTCAAGCGCAGGGTTGTCCGTGGAGGCAAACGTATAGATCTCACGGCCAAAGAGTTTGCGTTACTCGAATTGCTGCTCCGTCGTCGAGGTGAGGTGCTGCCTAAGTCGCTTATCGCTTCCCAGGTGTGGGACATGAACTTCGACAGCGATACTAACGTCATCGAGGTCGCCGTAAGGCGGCTCAGAGCAAAGATTGATGATGATTTTGAGGTCAAGCTTATCCACACCTCCCGAGGCATGGGCTACATGCTAGATGCGCCGGATTCTGGGACGGGGCTGGAATGAATCGAATGTCTCTGACTACCCGCATGAGCCTGATGTTCATGCTAGCTGTAACGGCGGTGCTCACCGTCGCTGGACTCAGTTTTAACAGCCTTAGCCGGCATCATTTCAAAATGCTAGATCAGCAGGCGCTGAACGAGAAGCTACACTCGACCCAAAGAATTTTGACGGGATTGAGTAGCATTGACCAGTTCAGTGATGTTAAGCCTGAGTTGGAGGCGCTGCTGGGTGCTCACCGAGATTTGACAGCCCTGATCTTCGATGGTCAGGGCAAGACCCTTTTTGCTGATCCAGGTCCAATCGATATTCCGGAAGGCTTTCGTACGACTTCAAACAACAATGTTTGGGAGTGGCGGGATGATGAGCAAACGTTCCGGGGAATAACGGCGCAAGCGATTGTGACGGGACAAGAAAAACCGCTGACCGTACTGTTGATCTTTGACGTTACGCAACATATGGCGTTCTTTGAGACGCTTGAACGCTGGTTTTTGATAGGGTTGTTTATAAGCGCGCTGGTCAGTGCGGCGCTGGGCTGGATGGTCGCGAGCAGTGGACTAAGGCCTATTCGCCAGGTTACTCAAGTTGCTGCGTCAATGTCTGCTAAATCGCTCAAAGAACGGATTCCTTTAGCGGCCGTTCCTAAAGAGCTTCAGCAGATGGTGCTTTCTTTCAATGCAATGTTATCTAGACTTGACGATGCATTTGTTCGCTTATCAAACTTCTCTGCGGACATTGCTCACGAACTACGAACACCTGTCAGCAATTTGATGACTCACACCGAAGTGGTTTTATCTAGAAAAAGGAATATTGAGGACTACGAAGACAACTTGTACTCGAATCTTGATGACCTGAAGCGTATGGGCCGGATGATCGATGACATGCTTTTTCTAGCGAAATCTGACAATGGTCTGATTTCTCATGAAAACAAACCGATAGACTTGGTAGCGCTAGTAGAAAAATTACTCGAGTACTACCGCTTGTTGGCTGATGAGCAAGGCATCGACCTTAAGGTGACAGGGAGGGGCAGCGTCCGAGGTGACGTTCTTATGCTCGACAGGGCTATCTCTAATCTGCTCTCGAATGCCCTCCGGTACACCTCCGCAGGGAAATGTATCA
Organism: Pseudomonas sp. AL10; assembly: GCF_029960685.1. Lineage (NCBI taxonomy): Bacteria > Pseudomonadati > Pseudomonadota > Gammaproteobacteria > Pseudomonadales > Pseudomonadaceae > Pseudomonas > Pseudomonas sp. AL10. The sequence goes on along the minus strand of NZ_JASBQZ010000001.1, from coordinate 450,065 downwards.
GCGTCAATATAAGGCAGGAAGGGACGTCAATCTCTGTCTCCGTGGAAAACCCTGGAGAACCTATCGCTCCTGAGCACCTTGAAAAACTGTTTGATCGATTTTATCGAGTGGACCCCGCTCGTAGAGAAGGAAACCCAAGTAATGCGGGGCTAGGCTTATCAATCACTCGATCCATTATCGAGTCGCATGGCGGCAAGATATGGTGCACGTCGTCAGATGGAAAAACAGCCTTTCATATACAGCTCCCATGTGCGAGTGCAGAAAATGCCTAATCAACGACACCATATACACCCGAGCAGCTATGTGGTCTTGCGAACGGTTATCACAGTGTGAACGTCGCAAAACGGAAGCCAGTTTTAACCATTTTTTCAAGAAATTCAGCGTCCCAAAGCAGGTCCAAGCTGACTGAAATGTAATCGAATAGTTTGCGTTCGTGTGGCATCGTGTACTTGCGCTGTGACGTTGGAATTCTTGTGATTATTCCTGTCCAGGCCGCCGTAGAACACGGAATTTGCTAGGTAGCTCGCCAGTGTTTTTAATAAGCGTAAAAGTAATAACTAGATACTCATCAAAAACCTAGAATCAACAGCTTTTGCTGTGAGGAGTCTTGCATGTCATTCCTTAAAACCACCACCGTAGCTGTAGCACTGACAGCGGGTTTGCTTTTGAGTGCAGTTGCTCAGGCACATCCAAAGCTGCTTTCTTCTACTCCAGCAGAAGGGTCGGATGTTGCTGCTCCTGCGAAAATTGAACTGCAATTTTCTGAGAATCTAACGACTCAGTTTTCCGGTGCTAAGCTGATCATGACCGATATGCCTGGCATGCCTAACTCCCCAATGGGCGTTAAAGCAGCCGTTGCAGGCGGTGGAGATCCTAAGACAATGGTTATTACGCCTGCATCGCCATTGACCACAGGTACTTATAAAGTTGAGTGGCGTGCCGTCTCGTCTGACACTCATCCAATCACCGGCAATTTTTCTTTCAAAGTGAAATGATTCATGAGCGACTCAATAAATATAGCTGTTCGCTTTGCTCTATATTTTGATCTGATGCTGTTATTTGGACTGGCAATATTTGGTCTTTATAGCCTGAGGGGAAAAGAGAGAGTATCGGGAGCGGTTTTAAATTTTGAGTCGCTTCTTTACAGTACATCTGTTTTAGGTGTAGCTCTGTCTCTAGCAGCCATGTTGTTGCTTGCAAAAGCTATGAGTGGTGTGTCGGGCTTCATGGAGCTACATCACCATATTTTTCAAATGGTTCTCATGGGGACTGACGTCGGTTTGACCTGGATGGTCCGGATAGTGGCGTTGCTGACGGCTGTTCTCGGCGTTGCTCTGAGTAAGCGCTTTCCGACACTCAGTCTTTGGATTGTCACTGTATGTGGCGCCATTGCGCTTGCGACGCTGGCATGGACAGGGCATGGTGCGATGGACGAAGGGAGCCGTCGTTACTGGCATTTTACTAGCGACATCTTCCATCTCTTGGCCGCAGGCGGTTGGTTGGGTGCGTTGGCAGCATTTGCACTGCTGCTGCGTTTAAAATCGCTGAAAGGTGATCAGGAAGTACGAGTTCTTGCTCGGGTACTGACAGGGTTTGAATCGGCCGGCGCGGTGATTGTAGTAATCATCAGTATAACGGGCGTGGTGAATTACCTATTTATCGTAGGACCGAGCCTCGATGAGGTGATGCTCAGCACTTATGGCCAGTTACTATTTTTGAAAATCCTGCTGTTTGCAGGGATGATCGTATTAGCCACGCTTAACCGTTTTCATCTAAGCCCCTTATTGGAGCGATCAGTTCGCAATGGCGAATACGCTGTCGCGGTGAATGCCTTGCGCCGTAGCATGAAACTTGAGTTTTCAATGGCGGTCATCATTATCTGTCTTGTCGCATGGTTAGGTACTTTAAGCCCTGTCATGGAAATGAGCGCAGCATAGACGTTGGTAACAGCCAATACAGGAGTCTTAAGGGTGAATTGTAAGGGCCATTTGCACCGTCTACACTTTAGCCCATGAAACGCTATGTGCGGTTTTGCCTGATTTTCCTAATTAGCTTGGCGCTTCCCCTTAGCGGGATGGCGGGTGTTCAAGCATCGACTGAACCATGCCCGATGAAAACCATGGGTATAGCGATGATGGATGGTATGGGTCAAGACTGCTGCCACGACATGAAAAGTACCGCTGAGCATGGCAAACCTTGTAAGTCGGGCCAGGAATGCAAAACGGGCGGCATGCTGCAAGTCTCGATCATCAAGCCTCCTATTACCTTGTCCAGTCCAATCGTTCCGCCCTTCTCCAGCCATTTCCCACTCGTACAAACCCCTTCTGGGTTATGGCGACCGCCCCGTACTTGATTCCTGTACCACACTGAGCCTCATTCCGCGTTAGCGGGATGGCATATCTGCGCGCATGTCTTATGAAGCGCGCGGTGGATCATCACAGGAATCGTGAACATGAACTCCAACTGCTTTTGCACAGGTTGGTCCCTCGTGGCCGGCCTGGCGGCAAGCGTACTGGCATTGCCGAGCCTTGCTGGTGCATTGACACTCGATGAAGCGCTGCGGCTGGCCGAAAACAATGCACCGTCGTTGACCGCACAAGACGCCAAAATTCAAGCAGCCACCAGTGCGGCCATTCCCGCTGGCGAACTACCCGATCCCAAGCTACTGCTGGGCGTGCAGAACTACCCCATTGGTGGTGCCGACAGATGGAGCATCGACCAGGACTTCATGACCATGCAAATGGTCGGGGTCAGACAGGAGATGCCCAACAGCGATAAGCGCAAAGCACGTATCGAGGTCGCGGATGCGGCTGTTGATCGAGCGTCCGCTGAGCGTCGAGTGGCGCGTCTGAACGTCCGACAGTCCACGGCATTGGCCTGGATCAGTAGCTACTCGGTTGAGCGTAAAGATGCGATGTTCCAGGACTTCTACAAAGAAAACCGTCTTCTGACCGATACCGTCAGATCTCAGATTGCGGGTGGCCGCGCCCAACCCGCCGATGCGGTGACACCTAAACAGGAAGCTGCCCAACTGGCGGAGCAGCAGGATGATTTAGTTCGCCAACGTGCACAGGCCCGGGCGGCCCTCAAGCGCTGGATTGGCCCAGCTGCCAATGACAAACCGGCGGGCAGCTTGCCTGATTGGCCCATTGAAACCTCTGGATACTCCCATAAGCTGCAACATCACCCTGAATTGGCGGCGTATGTGCCGATGACCCGTGAAGCACAAGCCAAGATCCGTGAAGCTGAGGCGGAAAAGCAATCTGACTGGAGCTGGGAATTCGACTATCAGCATCGAGGCAAACAATTCGGTGACATGGTTAGCGTCCAGTTTTCATGGGATCTCCCGCTGTTTCCTGACTCTCGGCAAAACCCCAAAATTGCGGCAAAGCACGCCGAACTCAACCAGCTTGAGGCTGAGCGGGAAGCTCTGTCGCGCGAGCATACCCAGCAACTGGAGGATGAGTTGGCCGACTACGAGCGACTCAATCGTGCAGTCAACCGTAATCAGGAAAGCTTGTTGCCGCTGGCTAAAGAAAAGGTTGAACTCACCATGGCTAGCTACCGTTCCGGCAAAGGTGATTTGAACTCGGTTGTGGCCGCCCGACGCGAACTCATCGAAGCCCGTCTCAAGCAGATTGACGTTGAAGAGCAACGTGCTCTCACCAGCGCTCGCCTGTATTTCTCTTACGGGGAGCCCGCTCAATGAATTTCAAAGTATGGAAAGGGACTTTAGTTGTCGGCATCTCGATTGCCTTGGGTGTTGCCGGAGGTTACTGGTTAGCCCAACCGCGAATGAGCGAAGTAGCTGGTGTCGAGCCGGATCAGGAAGCCAAAGCCTCTCCTGATCGAAAGGTTCTGTATTGGTATGACCCCATGTACCCACAACAGAAATTCGATAAACCGGGTAAGTCACCCTTCATGGATATGCAGATGATCCCCCAATACGCAGATACCAAGGGGGACAGCGGCGGCATTCGAATTGATCCAAGCCTGACTCAGAACCTTGGTGTGCGACTGGCTAGTGTCAGTCGAGGGGTATTTGCCTCGACACTGAACGTGGTAGGTGTTCTGGCCTTCAACGAACGGGACGTTGCAGTCATTCAGGCCCGTACGGCGGGTTTTGTCGAGCGCGTGTACGCCCATGCACCTGGTGATGTGCTGAAAGTGAATGCCGCCTTGGCAGATATCTTGGTGCCGGATTGGGCAGCTGCTCAAGAGGAATTTCTCGCCCTCAAGCGTAGTGGCGATGCTGACTTGCTGACAGCGGCCCGCCAGCGATTGAGGCTCACCGGAATGCCAACTAAGTTAATTGCTCAAGTTGAGCGCAGTGGCAAAGTTCAACCGAACCTGACTCTGACCAGCCCTATTGGTGGTGTGCTTCAAGAGCTGAGTGTGCGTGAAGGTATGACGGTGGCCGCAGGCGAGACGCTCGCGCGTGTTAATGGTTTGAGCAGTGTCTGGCTGGCCGTGGCGGTACCAGAGTCGGAGGCTGGGTCAATCGTTGTAGGGCAAGCAGCCGAAGCGCGTTTGTCCGCGCTCCCTGGAGTTGTGCTCAAGGGCGTCGTCAGTGCGATTCTTCCGGAAACCAGTTCGGACAGTCGCACACTTCGCGTTCGAGTTGAGTTACCCAATCCGGATGGCCGACTCAGGCCAGGTTTGACCGCGCAGGTAAGTCTCAATCGTTCGACGGAGCAAAGTGTTTTGTGGGTGCCGAGCGAGGCCGTCATTCGTACCGGTCGACGTACGTTGGTCATGCTCTCTGAAGACGCTGGTCGATATCGCCCGGTGGAGGTGCAGTTAGGCCAAGATAACGATGGCAAAACGCTGATATTGAAAGGCTTGGAAGAGGGGCAAAAAGTGGTGACTTCTGGCCAGTTCCTTCTCGACTCGGAGGCCAGTCTCAAGGGCGTTGTCGCAAGCTCACTGGACGTTTCGCCATCTACTGTAACCGCAGGCGCTTTGCATGAGGCCGATGGTCAGATCGTTGAGATCAACGACAAAGAAGTCACGCTCGCCCACGGTCCCTTCAGAACATTGGGTATGTCAGGCATGACGATGACTTTCCCTCTCGCCGCTCCAGCTCTGATGAAGGATCTTAAAACGGGCGACAAGGTTCGGATCGCTGTCAGCCAGACGGAAGATGGTCTGCGCGTTGAGCGTCTGGAACGCTCTGGGACCCAGCCATGATCGCGGCCCTTATTCGCTGGTCGGTGGCTAACCGCTTTCTTGTGTTGCTGGCGACGCTGTTTGTCACGGCATGGGGGATCTGGGCGGTTCAAAGTACGCCCATTGACGCACTGCCAGACCTGTCGGATGTTCAGGTAATTATCCGTACACCATATCCAGGCCAAGCCCCACAGATCGTAGAGAACCAGGTCACCTATCCATTGGCAACCACCATGCTCTCTGTGCCTGGTGCCAAGACTGTGCGCGGTTATTCCTTCTTTGGCGACAGTTTCGTTTACGTACTATTCGAAGACGGAACTGACTTGTACTGGGCTCGCTCGCGCGTATTGGAATATCTGAGCCAGATACAAAGCCGGCTTCCGGCCAGTGCCAAGCCCGCTTTAGGACCTGATGCCACTGGGGTTGGCTGGATTTTCCAGTACGCCCTGGTAGACCGAAGCGGCGGGCATGACTTGGCGCAGTTACGTGCCTTGCAGGACTGGTTCCTTAAATTCGAGCTTAAGACCCTACCGAACGTTGCGGAAGTGGCCACGGTGGGTGGCATGGTAAAGCAGTACCAGGTGCAGCTTGATCCGGTGAAGCTGGCCAGCTTGGGTATCACGCAGTCTGAAGTGACCGAGGCGATCGGCAAGGCCAATCAGGAAACTGGTGGGGCGGTGCTGGAGATGGCGGAGACCGAGTTTATTGTGCGGGCTTCCGGGTACTTGAAGACCCTCAATGACTTTCGTGCTATCCCACTCAAACTGGGCACGGGTGGTGTGCCGGTCACTCTGGGCGATGTTGCCACGATTCAGATGGGGCCTGAGATGCGTCGAGGCATCACCGAACTCGATGGCGAAGGTGAGACCGTCGGCGGCGTTGTAATTCTGCGCAGCGGTAAGAATGCTCGAGAAACCATTGCGGCGGTCAAGACCAAACTCGACGAGCTGAAAAGCAGTCTGCCGGCGGGGGTAGAAATCGTCACCACCTACGACCGCAGCAAGTTGATTGATCGTGCCGTGGAAAACCTCAGCCACAAGCTGATCGAAGAGTTCATCGTCGTCGCGTTGGTCTGCGGAATCTTTCTCTGGCACCTGCGTTCATCTCTGGTGGCAATCATCTCCCTGCCGGTTGGGGTGCTGATCGCCTTCATCGTAATGCGCTATCAGGGTATCAACGCCAACATCATGTCCCTTGGCGGGATTGCCATCGCCATCGGCGCCATGGTCGACGCTGCCGTGGTGATGATTGAAAACGCCCACAAGAAGGTCGAGGCTTGGCACGTGGCTAATCCTGGGAAGGAACTGAAAGGTGAACGTCATTGGCACGTGATGACTGAAGCGGCTGCCGAGGTAGGACCCGCATTGTTCTTCTGTCTGCTGATCATCACCCTGTCGTTCATTCCGGTGTTCACGCTGGAGGCTCAGGAAGGACGTCTATTCGGTCCATTGGCGTTCACCAAAACCTACGCTATGGCCGCAGCGGCTGGACTGTCGGTAACTCTAGTTCCGGTGTTGATGGGGTATTGGATTCGCGGACGAATTCCTAATGAGCAACAGAATCCGCTAAATCGCTGGTTGATCCGGATCTACGAGCCCGCTCTGGACGCCGTATTACGTCGACCTAAAGTAACGCTGCTGGTTGCATTGCTAGTCTTTGTCAGCGCGTTGTGGCCGATCTCTCGTCTGGGTGGTGAGTTTCTTCCCCCGTTGGACGAAGGGGACCTGCTCTATATGCCGTCAGCTCTGCCTGGATTATCGGCGCAGAAGGCCGCGCAACTGCTTCAGCAGACTGACCGTCTGATAAAGACAGTTCCAGAGGTCGAACATGTTTTCGGAAAAGCCGGCCGCGCTGAAACCGCGACTGACCCGGCACCGTTGGAAATGTTCGAGACCACCATTCAATTCAAACCACGCGAACAGTGGCGCCCAGGCATGACCCAGGAAAAGCTCGTTGAGGAGCTAGAACAAGTGGTGCGTGTCCCAGGATTAACCAACATCTGGATACCGCCTATTCGTAACCGTATCGACATGCTGGCCACCGGCATAAAAAGCCCGATTGGCGTGAAGGTTGCCGGTACCAACCTGACGGAGATCGATGCCGTCACCCAAGCCATCGAGCGTGTTGCCAAGGACGTCTCAGGTGTCAGTTCAGCGTTAGCCGAACGACTGACCGGTGGCCGCTATATTGATGTGGATATCGATCGCAAAGCTGCGGCACGCTATGGGTTAAATATTGCCGATGTGCAATCAATCGTGGCCGGCGCAATCGGCGGTGAAAACGTCGGGGAGACGATTGAAGGGTTGGCTCGTTTCCCAATTAACGTACGTTACCCTCGTGAGTGGCGGGATTCGCTCGGCGCTTTGGAGCAGTTGCCGATCTACACCCCGCTAGGCAGCCAGATCACCCTTGGCACCGTGGCGAAGATCAAGGTCAACGACGGGCCGCCAATGCTCAAGAGTGAGAACGCACGGCCTTCAGGCTGGGTGTACATCGATGTGCGTGGCCGGGACATTGCCTCCGTAGTCGCCGATCTACGCCGGGTCGTCAGTGAGCAGGTCAAGTTGCAGCCCGGCATGAGCCTGAGCTACTCAGGTCAGTTCGAGTTTCTCGAAAGGGCCAACGCACGACTCAAACTGGTGGTGCCTGCCACGCTGTTGATCATCTTCGTGTTGCTCTACCTGACATTTGCACGCCTTGATGAGGCTTTGCTGATTATGGCCACGCTGCCATTCGCTCTCACGGGCGGGGCATGGTTTCTCTATCTGTTGGGATTCAACCTGTCGGTTGCCACCGGGGTCGGCTTTATCGCCTTGGCCGGTGTTTCTGCCGAATTTGGCGTGATCATGCTGCTCTACCTGAAAAATGCATGGACCGAGCGTCAAGACCTCGGTGACAACACAGAACGCGGGTTGATGGCCGCGATTTGTGAAGGCGCTGTCCAGCGCGTTCGACCTAAGGCTATGACCGTGGCAGTGGTTATCGCTGGTTTGTTACCTATACTTTTGGGAGGCGGTTCCGGTAGCGAGGTTATGAGCCGCATTGCCGCCCCGATGATTGGCGGTATGGTTACGGCACCCTTGCTATCGCTGTTTGTGATCCCGGCGGCCTATCACCTCATGCGTCGTCGACACTTGTCCGTTGAGCCTGGCAAGCACTGACGCGTAAAAACGCATACGAAAGGGGCTGCGCTTGCAGCCTCGTTTGAGCTGCGCAGCTCGTTTTCATCAGTCCTACATACGCTGTGGTCAGTGCCATTACCCACCAGCACTTGCCAGAAAACGAACGCCGCCACCCCCGCCTTTCGATGAGCCAAAAAAGCATCCTGCTAAAAGGCGACTCAGCATTCGTCACCCTCAGATCTCTCTTGAAATCGGGACGAATGACCCTAATATGATCTTATCTTGCCATCATCGTTTTCAATCATGGATGTTTTTCGGGGGTCGGTCGAAATGGCAGAAAAAGAAGACGCTAAGCCCGCGAGCGGGCGCTTTAACACGAATGATGAGACGAAGCGGATCGTATGGACACAGACCGCTGGTCATTGTGAACTGTGCGGTACGGATCTAACGTTCGACTATCGTGCCGGCAAGCCAATGAAATGGGGCGAAGTGGCGCATATCTTACCCGCCAGTCCCAAGGGGCCTCGGGGACGCGCGGATCATGATGCTGAGGCGCACACTAACGATACTGCTAACCTGATGCTCCTGTGCCCAGGCTGTCATGACAACATTGATCGTGACGCAGATGGCTACCCTGAAAATGATCTGAGCGGTTTGCACCAAGCGTACCTTGAACGCATCCGACTCGCCGCAACGACCCCCGATGGTGGCAGAGCCATTCCTCTCATCGTCCAGAGTCAGCACTTTCAGACGATCAACGATATCCCCGTTCGCGATCTGTTGACTGCGATGTCCGCCGAGGGATTAACCGCCTTCGATCAAGGCATCAAAATCGCCTTCGCTGCGCCCGGACCACGTGGCAGGGACACTACCTATTGGCAGAACGTCAAAGACAGCGTCCAGTATGAGCTGGAGCAGCAACTCAAGCGTCGCGGCGGCACTTATGGCGATTCGCCCGCGCTAGCAGTAGTCGGCTTGGCCGACATTCCGGCCTTGATGATGTTGGGCCAGAGTATCGGCGACCGTTCCAAACGCTTGATCTTCTCTTTTCATCGCGAGCATCTTTTGCGCTGGCCCGATCAGTCTGCTGAGCCGCCTAGTTTTCTGTTTACGCCTCCACCCAACGGCGATGGCCCACTGGCGTTGGTGCTCTCCATTTCTGCGCAAGTTCCAGTACGCGACGTGACCGACGCTCTACCCGGTGCACGTATTGCAGAGCTGTCGATCCCAGAACCAAGCTACGCGATGGTACAGAACCGTCGGGTGATTCATGCTTTTCGCGACGCACTTCAAATACGACTGAGTCAGCTTGAGGCTCTGACTCCTGACCCCATCCACGTCTTCGCCGCCATTCCTGCGGCATTGGCCATCGAGTTTGGCGCGTTGCTCACAACACAGCATCAACATACATACCTGATCTTCGATCGGGACAAAGAAAACCAAGATCGGTTTACGCAAACACTGCAATTGGGTCCCGTGGCCCAGGAGGCTATGTAATGCTTTTGAGCAACGAACAGACCAAGCGCAGCAGTTGGGAATATTTTCTGCTTCGCGCCGCGCGGGAGATCTCGCTGTCGGAAGCGCAGTACGAAAAAATCAATGACCGCTACTCCCAACTGGAAAAAATCCTCTCGGCTTCCGACAATCCGTTGCTCGCTGAGGCTCATATTTTCGTTCAGGGCTCAATGCGGCTGAAAACGACCATTAAGCCAATTCCCGGCGCGCCTGCGGATCTGGACACCATTGATGCGGACGCGATTATCTGGCTCCCTCACGCTCAAGGCGCTGGTGCGAAGGAAGTTCTAGAGGCGATTGAGCAGCGTTTTAGGGAAGGCTCCCGCGTTCAGGAAGAAGTTAAGCAACTACGTCGTGGTATTCGAATCGTTTATGCAGACGAAAATCCAGGTTTCCACATCGATGTCACACCTGCCCGGGCGATCAACGGAAATGGCGAAGCAAACGGCGAGGGTAAGCTTGAGGTTCCGGATCGAGTCACAGGATGGAAAGCGAGCAGCCCTATTCCTTACTCGAATTGGTTGCAGGTCGCTTCCGCCCAGGAAATCTCTCTGGAAAGCTTAGTGGTTGCCAAAAGCCAGCGGATGCTTGATGCCGCGACCCAAGATCCTTTGCCGCATTATCAGGATTACATCGATCAAGATCCCCTGCGTGCGACCATTAAGCTGCTCAAGCGGCATCGCGATGAATGGGCCATCAAGACAAGGAGCGCTGATACTCGCCCAATATCTGCGGTCATCACCACTCTAGCCACGCACGCATACCTGGATGTCGTAAAGGAGTCGCAGTCGAAGCCTCTGGCACCGCTCGATGCAATTTTGGAAATCGTTCGCAGAATGCCGCAGCACATCGCGCATAGAGGTAGCGACTGCTATGTCTGCAACCCTGCCGATAACGGCGAAAACTTTGCAGAGAAGTGGAATCGACCGGGCGAGGGGCAAGGCTACCGTCAGGCATTCGCCAAGTGGCATGCGGACGCCAGTGCATCTGTGTCATTAGGTTTGGAAAGTTTTGAATCCAATGACTCCTTTGCCGAGGCAGTGAAAAAGAACTTCGGTATTGCGCCGGCGTTCATCACGGCAGTGAACAATGAAATCCCTGCGAATTGGACGATGCCCGGTCGACCGGATGGCACTACTCGAAACTCTGCTTCGATGGGTTCGCTCTTCGGAGGGGCCAGCGGTGGCGGAACCTCTCAGTCGAGCGTAAAGCCAGTTGGACGCCTTGGCTGATCCTATTAAGACACCATTGCAGCGCGGAATCGCCGCACTGCGTAACACCCTAGGTCAGGATGCTGCCGATGCATTGCTCCAGCCCGCACCCATGCGGGCTGACGAAGCGGCGTGCTTTCACTTCCCCTTGCCCATCGATTACACGGGGCAGGAGCGGCGACTGCGTATAGGTTTCCCCTCCAACTTTCCCCGCGGGCTCTTGCGGCTGAACGTCGAACCCTCTCCATGGCTGGTTTGGCCGCATGCCACTAAGTCGGGGCTTTGCCTTCATGGCTTTCAGGAACGCCCCATCATGGGCTCCCCGGAGGTCGTGGTAGAGGACAGCCTTGCTCGCTTGGCCCAGATCGTTTCGTTGTCCAAGATGGGATCAAACCAGGCAACACGCGATATCGAATTTCAGAATGAGATCACTACCTACTGGTCGTTTCAGCACGGGCAGTCATTCCAGAACCTCTTACTGTTGGATCGACCTCAGGCTGCCTCGCAGTTGTTTGCGCTCAGCGATCCGCGCCGAGCTGTGCCATCCGGTCAGGAAACGGTTTGGTTAGCATCGAATGTAGCTGCACTCAAAGGGCATTACCGACGGGTCGTCGGGCGCTCTGCTGTCATTCGTGCGGCCGAAACTCCCGGTTTTTACGTCAAGCTTCAGACTTATCCGGATATCCGCACCCCGGATCCAGAAGATTTATTGCTGTGGCTAAAGCCACACCTTCAACCAGACGATGCCGAGCAATTGCTGGCATGGTTTGAGCTGCATGGAACGTTGGCGAGTCGATGGATTGTTCTGGAGCTTCCAGGAGGCGCAGATGCTCCAACATATTGTCTCAATGTGCGTTCGCTCGGTGTACAGCAGGAGCGGGGGGCAAAGTTTGGCTTGCGTACAGCTCGCCGGCGGCCAGCTATCGCAAATGCTCATCCTCCGGCGCTCGTCCGAGCAACTGCCCTGGATGTGCTTGATCGAGCGTCCATCCTGTCCCGCGATATAAGCGGCACTGCACAGCACCTTGAAAATGCTCGAGTCGTTTGTGTTGGCGTTGGCTCATTAGGCAGTACGGTGGCAATACAATTGGCACGATCCGGTGTCGGCCACCTTACCCTCATCGATCCTGACACTTTGGTGTCAGCCAATCTGGGGAGGCACGTTCTGGGAGCGGATAGCCTAGGGAGGCTGAAAGCCTCAGCGTTGAGGGACAAGATTCTGTTAGATCTTCCGACGACAGAATGCACCGCTTATTCGACTTTTGCCGAAGTAGTGATGAGTAGCAAACCAGAAGTGTTCGATAACGCAGATCTGGTGGTGATCACGACAGCAGACTGGCAGTCGGAGGTCACTGTATGGCGAGCCAAATCCAGCGGCGCTCCTTGGGGGCTTTTACAAGCCTGGAGCGAACCGTATACCCAGGTAGGCCATGCTCTATTCGCACCAGCCGGCACCTTTGATGGCCGTCAGTTGTTCACGGACGTCGGCGATTTTTTGCATAGATTTACAGAGTGGCCGGGAGGCGGTGTTGTTCCACTGCCCGCGTGTGGCGAGAGCTTTATCCCAGGCGGCTCGCTGGGAATGACCAATATCGCCTCTATGGTGTCGCACACGGCCTTACGCGCATTGACCGGCAAGATCGCCACTGCATCTTGGGTCAGCAGCATTTACAGGCCTGAAGATGTGCTGAGCCTAGGAGGCCAATACCATGGGCCCAAACTGCCAGAGGGGACGCAGCAAATCTTACTCGAACGCGGATGGCCGGAAGATAAGGACGAAATGGTATGACGGATATCGCATGGCGCTGGCGATGGCCGGAGGTGGACTCCGAGCTATTGGTGTCCCAGGCTGTCGCGGACATCTTGGATAGTCATCGGCAGGGCCTTTTTGGCGTGGAGCGAGGTGGACAGTTATTCGTCAACCCTGTTGATCCGAAAGGTTTGCTGCTGGCCTTGGCCACGTTGCCTCATCGCGCGGATCGGTCAGGCTGGTCTTGGCTAGAGTTGGATGCGGCGCGGTGCCGTCAGGAGATCCAGGCTGCCAACGAACAAGGGTTACGTCTGGTGGGCTATTGGCATACGCATCCCCAATCCGTTCCGGTGATCTCTCCGGCAGACATCGGTAGTTTCTCCAAATTTGCTGCACGTTACACGCAGGATCTGCCGCACCCAATAGCCATTATTGTAGGCAAGTCCGAAAAACCAGAAGGTATCAAGGCGTGGTCGTTCAGGGACGGCAGATATGTTGAGGCAACCTGGGTCAGATGAACTTCAAGTCAGTGCGGTGGAAGGCAGGTCAGCGTTTATAGTTACCCGCTAGCATTAGGGCGAAGAGCTCTGCCTGAAAGCGGGCATCATCCAATGCGTTATGGTTCGGTTCGCTGAGTGGCTTCAGCGCAGCGGTCATTTTGGATGATTTTGTTTCCTTCCAGCTGCAACCTACAGCGCCCATAAAGTAGGCCTTCATGTCGATAGCGGTAAAACCAAAGGGGTTGGTTTCCAGGTATTTGTGGAAGTAATAATTGACGAATGACCAGTCAAACGGTGCATTGAGTCCTACGAAAATGACCTTTTGCCCCGTTTGGCAGGACGATCTCAGCCACTGATCAAATGTCAGCATCGCCTGTTGCGGAGTGAGACCCTCGCGCTCCAGCTTCTCCAGACTCAGCCCCGATACTGCCAGCGCTTCGGGGTCGTGTTTCGGACTGTCAGGCTGTAGTTCAAGATAGATGGACGTTTCAGGTTGGGCTACAAGACAAGCTCCAATGGAAAGCAGACTGTATTCGCCTGGTATAGGCCCAGAAGTCTCGACGTCGACGGAAACATAAAGCTCATCAGGGTGCATGTCATATCCTTTCGTGTAGTTAACTGATCACGCTCAGGCTCTTAGCCATGTGAAGGTGGAAAGGCAGGTATAGCCATTGCCCCATTTTTGCTGTTTCACTCGCTACTCGGCGTTCGAGCAGCGGCAGTGCCTGTCTACCAGCGGATTGCGCGTTCCTTTGGTCAGCTTTGGGCCCAACCATAATGATGTGTGTCATTCTCTGATGGCGGATGAGGGCCGGACGATCATGAATGAAACTGAGCGTTGGATAGTAAAATCCCAGAAAACTGAGGACGGAACTGGCGACATCATCATTGATCTGCCTCAAGAGTTGCTTGACCAAATGGGGTTAGGTGTTGGGGACGACCTGGAGCTAACGGTAGCGAATGGCACATTAGTGCTGACGCCCGTGCACAACACAATATCAGTGCGGCCCATGTTTGCTGGCGTCCTGAGTCAGGATGTCTATCATGCTTACCGCATGCGTCTGGAGACGCTTCTTCATATCTCTGTCAATGCTTCGGATCTGGACATTCACGACATGATAGTAGCTGGCTTCTCGGTCAGCCTGATAAAAATGCTTTGTGATGATGGAACCCTCAGCGACGAAGAACGCGACAGAATCATTCAACCCAAAACGCTTAAAACAAAACTGTCAGCCAATCAGCTTTTAACGTTGCATGAGAGCGATCGCCTGTTCCGGTTTGCACATATTAGCGCCATGGCCGAGGTGATCTTCGGTGACAAAGGGAAGGCCAAACAATGGCTTTCCAAACCCAAAGCCCGTTTTTTAGGAGAAAGCCCATCGGCGGTGGCCACTACAACCTTTGGCACACATCTAGTCGAAGAAATGCTGATTCAAGTGTCTGAGGGCATGTCATTTTGATTCAGTCGCAGCCAAACGGCTTCTACCGCTCCTTGAGTAACATGGATTTCATGCGCCTATGCCCGCGTCGCCTTGCCGAATACGGCATGCACGGGCATCCATGAAGCACTAGGTTTCACCCACATCGGAACCTACCGCGAGGTAAGGTTCAAGCACGGCAATGGCATAGCCGGGTACTGGCGTAAACCACTTTATCTGGTGACAGCTAGATAGAAATCATCCCGTTCAGTGGGATGAGGGGAGAAGGCGGACCAGCTGTAAAATGGCCCAGTGGTCGGCATAGGAACCTCGTGTGTCGCTGGGAGCTAAGCTGAATGATGCTTCTCGTTCGAATCAGTTTTTTTTGATCGGCCGGAGGTACAAATGAACCTGGCAGATTTTGTCTCAGTGCTTTCTGCGGGTGAGAAAATAGACGGGTGCCAACTTACCACCTCAGATGCTGTGGCCCTCGCCAGTCTGCATTTTCCTTCCCGTGCCTATTGTCTTGTTGCTGATTGGGCAATATTGGATCTCGACATTACAACACGTCAGCGAAAAGCCATTACGGATAGACAGCTAATACCTGCTCTCGTTTACGCTTTGACCGTTATCCAAGACAGTAAAGGCCGCTTCCCGCCTGGTGGTTGGGTCCGAACAACGCTGGGTGTTTCCTTCACCCATGGCTGCTTATTTCGAACAAAAAACACAGTTTATGTGCTGATGGGGACCGGTCGAAGGTTGCGCACGGATTTAGACATCGCACTGAGCCTGTGTTGAAAAAAGACTATTTCCGCACAGGTGAGTGACCGGTCGCGCTCACATAATATTTCGTGCCTGAATGAACGCTCGCTGTTGTGTCAATCTATGTTGTTACCAATCGGGCCCCGTATTTGAAGTGCGACCCGTCTGTGTCAGTCTATGTTGCTGTTGTGTGGATCCCGGGTCATCCTACAGGCCCCGATTTACGAGAAGGGCTGTGTCAAACTATGTTGTTGGCAACCAAGGGGCTGTGTTTAACAGCCCCTTTTTTCGTTTTGGATTCGATTAATTCAAGGATGCGTACTGATGCAAAGCTCTTCTGCGACTGTCCAGGCACGTTTGCACAATCGTCGGTTCGTGGTCGCGAATAACGCCCAAGGGTTGTCCGGTACCGGCACCGTGTTTCATTACCAGGTCGAAGATGGCGTGATTTCCAGCACTTACCAGGGTGGCCGAATTCGCCTGGGAACGCAGGTCGGGCGGGTGACCGGTGCAGATACCATCGAGCTGCTTTATCAGTGCGTAACCCTGGACGGCGAACTGCTGGCGGGGTGGTCACGAGGCACGGTAGGTGTGGATCACGCCGGGCTCACAACGCTGAGTTTCGTTTGGGGTTGGCTATCGGGTGCGACAGGCGGCGGTGAGTCCAGCTATGTCGAGATCACTGGCTAGAGGTATTGAAAGCACCACAAAACCTACAGGTAGGCGCATATCCCCTGTGGGAGCGGGCTTGCCCGCGAAGGCGGCGTTTCAGTCGCTGCATCTGTTACTGCACCACCGCTTTCGCAGGCAAGCCAGCTCCCACATTTGGATCTCCATCGGGTTTGTAAAAGGGGTGGGTCAAGTCCACCAATACCGCACGAGATGGAAAAAGATCGGCGCCGCAAAGCACACTGAATCCAGCCGATCCAACATCCCGCCGTGTCCTTCGATCATGTGCCCCCAGTCCTTCACACCGCGGTCACGCTTGATCGCCGACATCACGATCCCGCCGGCAAACCCCAGCAAGTTGATCAGCAGCGCGATCAGGAACGACTGCCAGGGATTGAACGGTGTGGTCCACCACAACGCCGCGCCGATCAAGGAGGACAGCAGGATCCCGCCCACAAACCCTTCCACGGTTTTCGACGGCGACAGGTTGGGCGCGATCTTGTGTTTGCCGAACAGCTTGCCGCACACGTACTGCAATACGTCCGACAGTTGCACCACGATCACTAAATAGGCGATCAGCAGCAGGTTGCGGCCTTCGTAGCCCGGTATGTCCAAGGTCAGTAGTGCCGGGACGAAGGACACGCAGAACACGGCGATCATCAGCCCCCATTGCACCTTCGATGCCCGTTCCAGAAAGTGCGTACTGTCGCCGCCCAGGGAGGCGAGGATCGGCAGCAGCAGGAACACGTATACCGGAATGAAGATCGAGAACAGCCCATACCAGTCGGCGTAAATCAGCAGGTATTGCAGCGGCAGGGCCAGGTAGAACGCGGCCACCAGGGCCGGGTAGTCGCTGCGCCGGGTGGGGGTGAGCGTAAGAAATTCGCGCAGGGCGTAGAACGACACGGCGTAGAACAACAGGATTACCGCGCCGGTGCCGAGCCAGAAGGCGACGCCGATCACTACCACCATGACCCACCAGGCGTTGATGCGGGCGTTGAGGTTATCGATCACGGCATTCGGGCTGCCACGGGTGCGCAGCTTGAGGATCAGGCCGATCAGCGAGGCGATGACCAGGATCGCGCCGATGCCGCCAAATAACATCAGGGTTTGGCTATCCATCTCAGGAATGCTCCGGGGCAAGGGCGAGCAGGGCGTCGCGGCTGCGGGCAAGGAAGGCGGCTTTGTCTTCGCCTTCTTCCAGTTGCAGGGGGGCACCGAAGCTGGTGGTGCATAGCAATGGCAGTGGCAATACGCGACCCTTGGGCATGACCCGGTTCAGGTTGGCTATCCACACGGGGACCAGCTCGGCCTGTGGGTAACTCTTTGCCAAGTGATACAAGCCGCTTTTGAAGGGCAGCAAGCCATCTTCCAGATTGCGCGTGCCTTCGGGGAAAATGATCAGCGAGTCGCCGCCCTCCAACGCCGCAAGCATGGGCTGCAAAGGGTTATCCACAGGGTCCTTGCGCTCACGGTCGATCAGCACGCCATTGAACACTCGATTGATGATGTAGCGGCGCAGCGCACTCTTGTTCCAGTAATCACTGCCGGCCACCGGGCGCGTGAATTTGCGCAGGTTCTGCGGCAGCGATGCCCATACCAGCACGAAGTCACCGTGGCTGCTGTGGTTGGCAAAATAGATGCGCTGCACCGGTACCGGCGCGCACCCCAGCCACAGGCTGCGGGCGCCGGTGACGGTGCGGGCCATGGAAGTAATCAGCGTGGCGACCACGGGTTCGAACATGGGAATTCCTTATCCGGCGAAAGGTAGCCAAGGGCTGGCGAGGATGACGCCCAAGGTCAGCAGCGCTTGCGCGCCCAGCAGCCAGGCTTGTTTACGCAACAGTTTGAGGGCGCCACGACGGCGTTCAGTCCAGGGGCGACCGGCTCGTTTGGGCGATTGCAGGCCAAGGGTTTGCAGGGCCTGGTCGAGGTCTGGCGTGCGGGTGGTGTCGCGAGCGAGCAGGGCGAACAGGTCGGCGTCAAAGGCCACCCGCAGCGCCCAATATTTTTGCAACAGGCCCAGCACAATCATCCACAGGGCCAACAGCAAGCAAATGGTGGAAATACTGGCCAGCAACAACTGGGCGAGGCCGAACAGCACACCGAGCAGCGTCAGCCCTGTGGATAACTGATCCAATGATCGGCCACGGCGCAACAGGCTGGCGACCACCTGAAGTTCCATATCAGCAGGCATTTGGCAAACCCTCCAACGCTTGACGGTGTGTGGGGTGCAGGACCACATCGGCCCGCGCTGTACGAATAATAGCCAGCGCTTGCTCAACCGTGGCGGCGCGCCCCGTGTTCAGCAGCCAGGCGGCGACGGCGGTGGCGCTGCGTGAGTAACCGAGGGCACAACACACCAACAGCGGGCCGCTCGCTCGCAGGCGTTCAATGGCGTGGGCGGCGTTCAGGCATTCGTCGGGGGTTGGGGCGATCAGGTCCAGCACGGGCACGCAGACGTAAGCACGGCCTTGTGGATCCATCGGCAGTTCGGCGCATAAGTCGACGATGCTCGCGAATGAGCGCTGTTCACCGGTTGTAGGAATGCGCCCAAGCCAGACGTTATCCACAATCAGGTCCGGCTGTGGATGTTTGCGTGTCCACAGCCGCGAATTGATCCACGCACACGCCAAATAAGGCGCATACAACCATCGGGCGGCAGGTGTAAGGCGGCCATCCGCACGTTTTTGAAAGCCCGACACGCCGATCAAAAGGTAGTTGGCCGCGATCAAACCCAGGGAAACCGCTGGCCACAGCAGCCACAGCCAGCCGCCGCCCAGTACCAAGGCAAGCGCCAGCAGTAATAGCGCGCCCAGCCCATAGCGCACAGCCAGGCGACAACGTTGGGTATCTCGCGTCAACCGCGCACTTAACAATGGGCTTGGGTGTTCTACCGGCCATAACCACACGCACAGCCATCCCGCGAGGGCGCCTGTGGGTAAGTCGATAAAGTGATGTTGATAAGTGGTCAGCACCGAAACGCCGATCAGCGCGAACCAGCCATGCACCAGCCAACGCCACAATCCTTGAGTGTGCCGCTGGTACATCACCCACAAGATCACCAGCAGCGCGATATGCAGCGAAGGCGCCTGGTTGAAGGGCTTGTCAAAACCGGCCAGCACCGCAAACAACCAACCGAACACACCGTCCAGTTCCGGCCGCTCAAACGTGAAGCGCAGTGGCCAGATCAGAAAGCAACTCACGGCAATCACCTGCGCACTCAGCAGGCGCAGCGCATGCTGTTTGAGCTCATGGCGTGTAGTGGGCAGCAGCAGGGAGAAGCCGTAAAGCAGGTCGATGGACCAATAGGGCACGATGGTCCAGGCCCAGAACGGCATGTGGCTTTCCCAGCCGAACACCAGCGTACCGACGTCACTGCGCTGGCTGGTGACCCAGGTGGCAAAGCCGTAGGTGCTGAAAAACAGCGGTGCCAACAGCAGTAGCCAGAGCACCGCAGGTTTCAATAAACCGGGTTCGCGCATGTTCAGATCTTCTGTGCCAGGGACACGGTGAAAATGCCCCACTCATCCACGCGCTGGGTGACCTTGCGAAAGCCCGCCGCTTCGACGAGTTGGTCCATTTCCGCCTGGCTACGCCGGCGCATTACCCAAGCCTGGCCCTGACGGTGGCTGGTGAGCGCGCGGGCAATCAGCTCCAATTGTGGGTGCCACGGTTGGCCGGTGTAGACCAGGTAACCACCTGGCTCCACAGCTTCGGCCAGGCCCGCCAGCGAGCCGCCGACCATGGCGTTATCGGCAAACAATTCGTACAGGCCGGACACCACGGCCAGTGTCGGCTTAGGGTCCAGGGCAGCCAGGTCAGCGCGATCGAACGCATCGCCTTTGACGAACTGAGCGATGTCCCCCAAGCCCTTCTCTCGAATCAGCGCGCCACCGTCGCGCACGTTGATGTCGCTGTAGTCGCGCAGCAGGATCGATTCCGGCAGCGGCGATACGCCTTGCAAGGCTTCCAGGATGTAGCGGCCGTGGCCGGCGGCGATGTCGACAATGCGCACTTCGCGTTGGTCGTCACGCAGCTTGGCCATGGCCAGGCGCAGTAACTCCTCGACGTTCAACTTGCGCTGGCGAATACCGCGCCAGCCAATGGAATTGAGGTAGTTGGTATCGATCATCCGCCCCAGCCCGCCCATGCCGGTAGGCTTATTGCGATACACGTAGTCCAGGGTGCTGCCGGAATCGAAGCCGGTGTCGAAGCCCAGCTTCACCCCATCCGACAGGTTTTTACCCAGGCCCATGCTGGCGCGGGTCATGCGCCAGTACAGGTCGCGCAGGGAATTGCGTGGCAACGGCGCGGCGAGGGATTCGGATTCGGCGCACGTGGCGCCAAGTTTGTCGGCGTCCAGTAGAGAGGCGCGGTCCAGCGGGTGTGCGAAGTTCTGCAAAATAAAGCGTTTGGCGCTGCTCACGGCCACGGCTCGGTCGCGTTCACCGAGGGTGTCGTGGAAAAACCCAGGGAGGATATGCAGCTCTTTTTTCAGGCTGCCGAGGCGGTCGAAAAATTGCTGCTGGGGTTTACGGTGCACCACAAAATCGGAGCCGGAGATAAGCAACTGGGTCGGCACCTGGATCGCCTGGGCGTCGGCTACAACCCGGTCGGCCGCTTCGTACAGGCCCAGCAGCACATTCACCGAAATGGCTTTGGTGATCAGCGGATCGCTGTCGTAGGACGCCACGCGTTCCGGGTCATGGCTGAGGAACTTGGCCTTGACGTAGCTGTTGACGAAAAAGTTGCCGCGAAACTTGCGCATCAGTGCCAGGCCTGGACGGGCGAAGGGCACGTACAGCTTGACCTTGAAGGCTGGCGAGGCGAGCACCAGGGCGCGGATTTTCGGCGCGTAGTCGTGAACCCAGGTGGCCGCGATCACCGCGCCGACGCTTTGGGCGATCACGGCGAGGTCTTCCTCTTCGATGCCGTAGGTTGCATTGATGTGGTCACAGAAGGTCTGCACATCGCGGGCGCTGGTAGCGAAGCTGGGGCTGTCGCCGCGCTCGCCAGGGGATTGGCCATGGCCACGGGCGTCCCAGGCGAAGAAGTCGAATTCAGGCAGGCCCAGTTCATCCACCAGGTGGGCAATACGCCCTGAGTGCTCATGGCCGCGATGGAACAACAGGATCGCCTTGCGCGGCCCGGCGCCTGCCGTGGCCGGCCAGTGCCGGTAGAAAAGCTCGACGCCATCATGGGTACTGAAGGTGTGCTGTTGCTGTTCGCGCATCGCAAAATCCTTATGCAGAAGGGGAAGTTTGTTGTTCTTTGAGGCCCTGACGCACCCGGTTGACCAAGGTGTAGGCGAGCAGGGCGGCGACCAGCCACATCACCACCTCCACCCAACCGGCGCCGAGCCAGCCCAGCGCCACGCCCGTGGCCAACACGCCGAGTACGAACGCCCGATCACTCTTGCCCATGGGCCCGTCATAACGGCGCGACGCGCCCACCATTGGCCCCAGCACTCCGGCGTACTCGCTGAATACCGCCAGCAGCGTCACCAGCAGCACCGGCGCCAGGCTCACCTCGGGGATCAATGCAAAGGGCAGGATCAGCGCGCTGTCGGCGATCACATCGCACAGTTCATTGAGATAAGCACCGAGGCGCGACTGTTGGCCAAATTCCCGGGCGAGCATGCCGTCAATGGCATTGAGGGCCATGCGCACAATCATCCACAGCGGGATCAGCGCAAACAGCCAGAGGTGTTGGGCAAAGCCCGCGATCAACAGCCCCACCAGCAGGGAAACAACCCCGGCCAGTACGGTGATCTGGTTGGCGGTGGTGCCGTTGTCATAGAGGCGCTGCACGAGAGGGCGCAGCAGGTTTTGAAAACGCGGTTTGAGTTGGTAGATGGAAATCATGGGGGGTGGCGCTTCCTTGTCCGTGAACCCGCGAAAAACTGTTCTGAAGTGTGCCGACTTATTGTTGCCGGCACTAGTGATGGCTTGCGTTTATAGGGGTTTAGTCACTGTATTAAGCACGGCGCAGGTCGAATGTGGGAGCGGGCTTGCTCGCGAATGCGGTTTGTCAGTAAAAGATATTCTGTCTGGCACACCGCATTCGCGAGCAAGCCCGCTCCCACAGGGGATTTACGGTGGCATTTGGATTGGGGGTTTCGAACAAAAATTTCACGCTTCGTGTTATATCGTAACGAATTGTGTACAAGTGGGCGTTGAGCAGATGCAAGTGGATCTAGAGGCTGACGGGGCTTCGGTTGAAGGCCTCGCGCGTTTTCAGCAGGGGCTGTTCCACGCCCGTCGATTGCGCCAGGCCGGTATCGGCCTGACGACCCTGGCCCTCAGCGGTTGGATATTGGCGCTGTTCGTAGCGTTGTTTGCACCGCTGTCGATCTGGCCGGTGGTATTGATCAACTGCGCGTCGGCCTTGCTGCTGCTGGTGGCCGGGTTGCAGTCGGCCTGGTGGGTGGCCGATTGGCGTGCCCAGGCTCTGGAAGCGCCGAGCGGCGAGTTGATCGAACCTCTCAGCGAGCCCACTCCTTGGCACAAGGGCCTGATCAACCGGTTCGGCAACGGCCTGTTGGCGCAGATTGGCGCGCCGGTGCTGTGGTTGGGCGGCTGGTCGCTGTTGGCGCTGGTCAGCATCCTGCAGTTCTGGAACTTGGGCTTGCCCGCTGCCGCCATCGGGCAGTCGGCAAGTATTGGCGCAGCGCTCGCATTGGCCCTGGCGTTTGGCCTGTTGGTATTCGAACGCCGTTTGGCCCAGGAAACCGCTGCCCAATGGCCGGAAGCCTCACAGTTGGCGCAGTTGAGCCGGATGGCAATTATTTGCCTGGTGCTCAGCGCGATCTGCCTGCTGTTTGCCAATGCGGAGTCGGTCTGGCCGTTGCGCCTGGCCACTCTCATCGGGCTGTTGCCGGCGTTGGTGGCGCTGGAGTTCCTGCTCAGGGGCGTGCTCTCGCTGTTCAGCCCGCGCCAGCCGCGCCTCGAACCGCGCTTGATGGCGCAGAGTTTTATCGCCGGCCTACTGCGTTGGCCGCCTCAGCCCTTGCTGGCGTTGCAGCATGAACTGCACAACCGCTTTGGCATCGACCTGCGCCAGATCTGGGCCTTTACCTACATGCGCCGAGCGTTTTTCCCGGTGTTGCTGGTGGTGCTGGCGGTAGGTTGGGCGCTGACCGGTGTGCATGAAGTGCCCCTGCAAGGCCGTGGGATTTATGAGCGCTTTGGTAAACCGGTCGAGGTGTTCGGCCCCGGGTTGCATGCGGGCTTACCGTGGCCGTTGGGCCGCGTACTGAATGTTGAAAACGGCGTGGTGCATGAGCTGGCGACCAGCGTCAGTGACGCCGCCACACCGGAGCTGGCCGCAGCCGAAGGCCCGGCGCCGTTGATCGCCAACCGCCTGTGGGACGCCAGCCATGTGAATGACAAATCCCAGGTCATTGCCAGCAGCAGCGGCGGCAAGCAGGGCTTCCAGATCGTCAATATGGACGTGCGCTTTGTCTACCGCATCGGCCTCACCGATCAGGCTGCGCTTGCCGCCACCTACAACAGCGCGGATATCCCGACCCTGATCCGCAGCACCGCCAGCCGCATCCTGGTGCACGATTTCGCGTCGCGCACCCTGGATGAATTACTCGGGGAAGAGCGCACCAGCCTCGCCGACGAGATTGGCCGCAGTGTGCAAGCCGACCTGCAAACCCTCGACAGCGGTGTGGAAATCCTCGCCACGGTGGTCGAGGCGATCCACCCGCCGGCCGGTGCCGCTAACGCTTACCACGGTGTGCAAGCCGCGCAGATCGGCGCCCAGGCGCTGATCGCCCGTGAACGCGGTGTCGCCAGCGAACAGACCAACCAGGCGCTGCTGCAAGCCAGCACTGCTCGCGATCAGGCCCAGGCCAGTGCCCGCGAAGTGAATGCCGGCGCCCAAGCAGCGAACCTGCGCTTTGCCGCCGAACAAAAGGCCTACGCCGCTGCGGGCCAAGCCTTCGTGCTGGAACAGTACCTGGGCCAACTGAGCCAGGGCCTGGCCCAGGCCAAGCTGCTTATTCTGGATCATCGTTTGGGCGCCGACAGCGCGCCGACGATCGATCTGCGTTCTTTTACCTTGCCCGCCGACCCGTCGGCGCCGCGCAAAGCCGTTCAATAAGGAGTTCGTCTGTTGAGCGCTCATTCCCACGATCATGATCACGGTCATCACCACCATCACGGCCACCACCATCACCATCACGGCGATGAGCAGGCGGCCGGGCCTTTTCCCTGGCGTCGCATGGCGTGGGCGGCGTTGCTGGTGCTGTTTGCCGTGGCAGCGGCGAGCCTGGTGCAAGTGCGTTCCGGCGAGGCCACGGTGATTACCCGCTTCGGCAACCCCGCGCGTGTGTTGCTGGAACCGGGCCTGGGTTGGCGCTGGCCGGCACCGTTCGAAGCGGCGATCCCGGTGGACCTGCGTCTGCGCACCACCTCCAGCGGCCTGCAGGATGTGGGCACCCGCGATGGCTTGCGGATTATTGTGCAGGCCTATGTGGCGTGGCAGGTGCAGGGCGATGCCGACAACGTGCAGCGTTTTATGCGTGCGGTGCAGAACCAGCCTGATGAGGCGGCGCGGCAGATTCGTACCTTCGTCGGCTCGGCGTTGGAAACCACGGCGGCCAGTTTTGACCTGTCCAGCTTGATCAATACCGACGCCAGCCAAGTGCGCATTGCCGATTTTGAAGCGCAGTTGCGCCAGCAGATTGATCAACAATTGCTCACCACCTACGGCGTGCGCGTGGCGCAGGTCGGCATCGAGCGCTTGACGTTGCCATCGGTGACCCTCACCGCCACGGTTGACCGCATGCGCGCCGAGCGTGAAACCATCGCCACCGAACGCACTGCCGTGGGCAAGCGCGAAGCCGCGCAGATCCGCTCCGCTGCCGAACGTGATGCGCGCATCATGCAGGCCGATGCCACTGTGAAAGCCGCTGATATCGAAGCGCAGTCGCGTGTCGAAGCCGCGCAGATTTATGGTCGTGCCTACGCTGGCAATCCGCAGCTGTACAACCTGCTGCGCTCGCTGGATACCTTGGGCACGGTGGTCACGCCGGGGACCAAGATCATCCTGCGCACCGACGCCGCGCCGTTCCGCGCCTTGGTGGACGGGCCCAAGGACCTGCAGCCATGAGCGAGCCTGAAAGCCCGGACAGCCCGTGGATCCAGGCCGGGCGCCTGACGTTCCTGGCACTGTACGCGGTCACCGTATTGGCGGCGTTGGCCTGGGCCTTTTCCAATGTGCGCCAGATCGACCCGCAGAATCGCGCCGTGGTCTTGCACTTCGGCGCCCTTGATCGCATTCAGAACGCCGGATTGTTGCTGGCCTGGCCGCAACCCTTCGAACAAGTCGTCCTGTTGCCAGCGGCCGACCGGGTGATCGAACGCCGGGTAGAAAACCTGCTGCGTTCCGATGCGGCATTGCAGGCCGATCGGGTGGCCAGTTTCGCCACGCCCTTGAGCGATGCCCTGGCCGGTTCCGGCTACCTGCTGACCGGCGATGCCGGGGTGGTGCAGTTGGACGTACGGGTGTTCTACAAGGTGACCGAACCCTACGCCTTTGTGTTGCAGGGCGACCACGTGCTGCCGGCCCTGGATCGGCTGGTGACACGCAGCGCCGTGGCCCTCACCGCTGCGCGGGATCTGGACACCATCCTGGTAGCCCGCCCGGAACTGATCGGCAGCGACAATGGCGCCGCCGAACGCCGTGAGCGGCTGCGCGGCGACCTGGTGCAAGGCATTAATAAAAGCCTGGCGGAGTTGGCGGCCAGCGGCTTGGGGCTGGGTATCGAAGCCACCCGCGTCGATGTGCAATCGAGCCTGCCAGGGCCTGCGGTGAATGCGTTCAACGCCGTACTGACCGCCAGCCAGCAAGCCGATAAAGCCGTGGCCAACGCCCGCACTGAAGCGGAAAAACTTACCCAGACCGCCAACCAAGAGGCTGACCGCCAGGTGCAAGTCGCCCATGCCCAGGCCAGCGAGCGCTTGGCCAATGCCCAGGCGCAAACCGCTACCGTTGCCAGCCTCGCCCAGGTCAAAGACCCCGGTTTGCTGTTGCGTCTGTACCGTGAACGCCTGCCGAAGATTCTCGGCCAGGCCGGTTCGGTAACCACCGTCGATCCCAAAGACGACTCCCGCTTGATCATCCAGGGAGCCGAACAATGAGCGCACCCATGCTGACCTCCGCCGAACAGCGCAGCGCTGCCCGGCAATTGACCTTGGCGATGCTCGCCCTGGGCTTGCTCATGCTGGGCCTGGTGTGGCGCTGGCTCGCGCCGGCCCAGAGCGGCGTCAGCCAGTTGCTGCTGGGCGTGGCTTCGCTGTTGGTGGCGGTGCCGGTGATGCGTTCAGCCTGGTACAGCCTGCGCTTTCCAAGCCTGCACGGCATCACCGACCAATTGATCGCCCTGGCCATGCTCGGCGCCTGGGCCACGGGCGATCTGCTCACCGCCGCGTTGCTGCCGATCATCATGATCTTTGGGCATGTGCTGGAAGAGCGCAGCGTGATTGGCTCCCAGGAAGCGATCCATGCCCTGGGCAAACTCACCCGCAGCCACGCACGCCTGGTGCAGGCAGACGGCAGCATCACCGAAGTGGATAACGGCACCTTGAACACCGGCGATATCGTCGAAGTGCGCGCCGGCGACCGCGTGCCGGCCGATGGCGTGGTGTTGTCCGGCCAGGCGAGCCTGGACACGGCGCCGATCACCGGCGAGTCGGTGCCGTTGGAAGCCAGCGTGGGCGTGCAGGTGTTTGGTGGGGCGATCAACCTTGATGGCCTGCTGCGTCTTGAGGTCACGCGCACCGGTAACGAATCGACGTTGGGCAAAGTCATTGCGCTGATGCAGAACGCCGAGCGGTCCAAGCCGCCGATCACCCGGCTGTTGGAGCGCTATGCCGGCAGCTACATGGTGCTGGTGTTGCTGCTGGCGGCCGTCACCTGGTTTGTCACCAATGACGCCCAGGCGATGCTCGCGGTACTGGTAGCGGCGTGCCCCTGTGCCTTGGTGCTGTCGGCACCGGCCACGGCGATTGCCGGGATTGCCGTGGCGGCGCGCCATGGCATCCTGATTCGCAGCTCGGCGTTCCTCGAAGAGCTGGCCGACCTGACTTCACTGGTGGTCGACAAGACCGGCACCCTGACCTTTGGCACCCTGCGCTTGCAGTCCATCGAGACCCGCGTGCCGGATCGCCAAGCGCTGCTGAACCTGGCGGCCAGCCTCGGTTCGGCGAGCAGTCACCCGGTCAGCCGAGCGTTGGCGGGGTTGGCGAGCCAGGAGCAGATGCTTGTTCTTAGCGACATCCGCGAGCGTCAGGGCCTGGGCGTGGTTGCCCAGACCGAGCAGGGCGAAGCGGCGCTGGGACGGCCGGAGTTATTTGAACAGTTGGGCATCGTCACCACCGCCGTACCCACCCATGATGGCCCGATTGCCGGGCTGGCGTTGAACGGCGAGTTCCTCGCCTGGCTGCTGTTGGCCGACAGCGTCAAACCCGAAGCGCGCCAGGCCCTGCAAGAGCTGCGTGACTTGGGCCTGGGCCGCCAACTGCTGCTGACCGGCGATCGCCAAAGCGTGGCCGACAGCCTGGCGCTGGACGTGGGCATCAGTGATGTCGAAGCCCAAGCGCTGCCGGAAGACAAGCTCAACCGCGTGCTGGGCGAAATCAGCAGTGGCTTCAGGCCAATGGTGGTGGGCGATGGCATCAACGACTCCCTGGCGCTCAAGGCCGGTGTGGTCGGTGTGGCCATGGGCGCGGGCGGTGCGGACATCGCCCTGGCCTCGGCGGACGTGGTGCTGATCGGCAGCGATTTGCGCCGCCTGGGCACCTGTGTGCGCTTGAGCCGCCAGTGTCGGCAGACGTTGCAGGTCAATGTGATCATTGGCTTGGGCTGGACGCTGGCCATTGTGGTATTCGCCGCATTTGGCTGGTTGGGGGCGGCGGGCGCGATGATCGCGGCGGTGCTGCATAACCTCAGTACCTTGCTGGTGTTGGGTAATGCCGGGCGTTTGCTGCGCTTCCAGGAGCCGCTGTTAAAGCTTGAGGAATAATTTCAGAAATATTTGCTCAAGGCTGTAACGCCGACAGGGGGCCTCACTCTAGTGCTGTGTCGAGACTGAACAATCCGTTCAGACCGGCTCCACTACTGATCATGAGGAATACAACAATGAGCATTAAATCCGCTGCTGCTGGTGCCGCCCTCGCAATGGCCGCTGCTTCTCTGTTCGCGGGTGTGGCCACTCAGGTACAAGCCGCAGACGCCACCGTGCACTGCTACGGCGTGACCTCCTGCAAAGGCATGAACGATTGCAAAACCAAGGACCACGCGTGCAAGGGCCAGGGCGAGTGCAAAGGGATGGGCTTCAAGGCCATGACCAAGTCGGCCTGTGACGCCGCTGGCGGTAAAGTCGGCGAGTAACCGGCACACGAGTGCAACCGCGGCGGCTGCCTGCCACCGCTGCGGACACTTTGCCCAGGAGTGAGTCATGTCCGCGTCCCTTCCAAGTCTGGGTTACGGCCTGGGTTTGCGCAGTGAGTACTACCACCAGATCCTTGAACAGTCGCCGGCCGTGGATTGGTTCGAAGTGATCTCCGAAAATTACTTGGTACAGGGCGGCAAGGCCTTGTACTACCTGGATGCGATAGGCGAGCGTTACCCCTTGGTGATGCACGGTGTGTCGTTGTCCATCGGCGGGCCGCATGCCCTCGATACCGATTACCTGAACCACATCAAACAGCTCGCAGAGCGCATTCAGCCGGCGTGGATTTCCGATCACCTGTGCTGGAGCCGCGGTAGTGCGCACCAGCTACATGACTTGTTGCCCCTGCCTTACACCGAAGAAAGCCTTTACCACGTGGCCG
This sequence comes from Pseudomonas sp. AL10, assembly GCF_029960685.1. Lineage (NCBI taxonomy): Bacteria > Pseudomonadati > Pseudomonadota > Gammaproteobacteria > Pseudomonadales > Pseudomonadaceae > Pseudomonas > Pseudomonas sp. AL10. The sequence continues at coordinate 421,101 of NZ_JASBQZ010000001.1, read as the reverse complement.
GCCGTGTACGTCAGGTGCAGGACGTGTTGCAGCGTCCGCTGGTGCTGGAAAATGTCTCCAGCTATGTGCGTTCCAAGGCGGATGAATTCACCGAGTGGGAGTTCCTCAACGCCTTGGCCCACCTGAGCGGCTGCCAGTTGCTGCTGGACGTCAACAACGTCTACGTCAGCGCACGTAACCATGGTTTTGATGCCTGGACCTTCATTCGCAACCTGCCACCCGAAAGCATTCGCCAGCTGCATTTGGCGGGGCATATGGACTATGGCGACTATGTGGTCGATACCCATGACCATCCCGTGTGCGACCCGGTGTGGGCGCTGTATCAGCAAACTCTGGAGCATTTGGGCCCGGTGTCGACGTTGCTGGAACGCGATGACCATTTTCCGCCCTTCGAAGAGTTGCTCACCGAGTTGAACAAAGCCCGTGAGTTGGGTGCCAGCGCCTTGGCCCGGAGAGCGTTATGCGCCTGATCGACTGGCAGTTGGCGTTTGAGCAGCATCTATTATCCGAAGCACCCGCGGCCAACAGTGGCTTTGCCGCCACCTTGCTGGGAGGGCCGACATTGGATGTAGACACCGGCCTGGCGATTTACCACAACGCTTACCTGTCGCGTCTGCAAGAAGTGCTGCGCCATGACTTCGGTGCCATCTGGTATTGGCTGGGAGATGAGGAGTTTTGCTCACTGACCGAGGCCTACATCCGCCGTTATCCCTCGGCCCATTACAGCGTGCGCTGGTTGGGCGAGCGCTTTGCGATGTTTATCGTTGAGCATCTGATGGCTGCGCAAAGTGCGCCTTTGGCTGAGTTGGCACGCCTGGAGTGGGCGTTCACCTTGGCGTTTGACGCCGCCGAAGGGGAGCCGCTGACCTTGAATGACATGGCGCACCTGGCGCCTGAAGACTGGCCCACCTTGCAGGTTGCGCTGGCGCCTTCGGTGCAGCAGCTGCTTTGCCGCTTCAACACGGTGGCGATCTGGCGAGCCAGCAAGGATGAGTCGGATTTCCCCGGCAGCCAGACGCTGGAACCGGCGCAAATCTGCCTGGTGTGGCGCAACCAGAACCGCTGCCACTACCGCAGCCTGGAAGCCGCTGAAGCCTGTGCGCTGTCGGGCATGGTGACCATGGGCTGGAATTTTTCAGAACTGTGTACTGAGCTGGCGGTCACTTATTCAGAGGGGGCGTCGCTGCAAGCGGCCACTTGGCTGAAACAGTGGGTCCAGGAAGGTTTGCTCGAGCGCCGAGCGCCATAGAAGGAGGTTATTCATTCGATAGCTTCCTACTTTGTTTGGCATGGTCTACCCTCACAGCAGACGTCTGAAACAAGGGGGGACTACTCATGCTCGCGCAACTTCCACCGGCCTTACAGAATCTTCAGCTACCGCTGCGTCTTCGACTCTGGGACGGCCATGAATTCAACTTGGGCCCTGAGCCCAGTGTCACCATCGTGGTCAAGGACCCCACGGTTGTCTCCAAGCTGACCCATCCAACGCTCGACTCACTCGGCGAAGCCTTCGTCGAGGGCAAGCTGGAGCTGGAAGGCTCCATCACCGAAGTGATCAGGGTATGTGACGAGTTGAGTCACGCTTTGGTCGATGACGACGAGGGGAGTCGTCCGGTGCGCTCGATTCACGACAAGGCCACCGACGCCGCGGCCATTTCCTACCATTACGACCTATCCAACGAGTTCTACCAGCTGTGGCTGGACCAGGACATGGCGTACTCCTGCGGTTATTTTGAAACCGGCAGCGAGTCGATCGACCAAGCCCAACAAGACAAATTCCGCCACCTGTGCCGCAAGTTGCGGCTGCAGCCAGGTGAGTATCTGCTCGATGTGGGCTGTGGCTGGGGCGGGCTGGCGCGCTATGCCGCGCGGGAGTTCGGGGTAAAAGTGTTCGGTATCACCTTGAGCAAGGAACAACTGGCCCTGGCCAAGGAGCGGGTGAACGCCGAAGGCCTGCAAGACCAGGTCGACCTGCAATTACTCGATTACCGCGACCTGCCCCAGGACGGTCGTTTCGACAAAGTGGTAAGCGTGGGCATGTTCGAACACGTCGGCCACGCCAACCTGGCGCAATACTGCCGGACCTTGTTCGGCGCAGTGCGTGAAGGCGGCCTGGTGATGAACCATGGCATCACCGCCAAGCACACCGACGGCCGCCCCGTGGGCCGTGGCGCTGGTGAGTTTATCGAGCGCTACGTGTTCCCGAACGGCGAACTGCCGCACTTGGCGATGATGACCGCCCAGATCAGCGAAGCGGGGCTGGAAGTGGTCGATGTCGAAAGCCTGCGTATGCATTACGCCCGCACATTGGACCATTGGAGCGAACGCCTGGAAGACAACCTGGAAGCGGCGGCGAAGATGGTGCCTGAGCAGGCGCTACGTATCTGGCGGCTGTACCTGGCCGGTTGCGCTTACGCGTTTGCCCGTGGCTGGATCAACCTGCACCAGATATTGGCGGTAAAACCCCATGCCGATGGCGGGCATGAACTGCCGTGGACGCGGGAAGATCTCTACCGCTGATCTCCAGACACTGAAGATCGAAACTGTGGGAGGCTGGCTTGCCTGCGATAGCGTTGTATCAGGACCGGATGAGTCGACTGACACACCGCCATCGCAGGCAAGCCAGCTCCCACATGGGTTGTGTGTTGTCTGTCAGAGGATGGGTGAGATCAAGCGCGCCACGCGCATCCCCAGTTGCTGCAGGCGACGGGTCTCGCGGCTTTCTTCCTGGCTGACTTCATGGGCCAGGGCAAAGTCATCCAGCAACATCTGTTCAACCTGGCTGGCGAAGGCTTCATCCACCGTCAGCAGCATCACTTCAAAATTCAGCCGGAACGAACGGTTGTCCATGTTGGCGCTGCCAATGGCGCTGATTTCGCTGTCCACCAACACCACCTTCTGATGCAAAAAGCCTGGCGTGTAGCGAAACACCCGCACGCCCGCTCGCACCGCTTCGTTGGCATACAGGCTGGATGCGGCGTACACGATGCGATGGTCGGGCCGTGACGGCAGCAGCAGGCGCACATCTACCCCGCGTAACACCGCCAGGCGCAGGGCGGCAAACACCGCCTCGTCGGGAATGAAGTAGGGGCTGGTGATCCACACCCGCTCGGTCGCGGCGTGGATGGCCTCGACGAAAAACAGCGAGCAGGTTTCATAAGGGTCCGCTGGCCCGCTGGCGAGCAACTGGCAGAGCACGCCGTCTTCCGGGTAGGCGTCCGGTAGGATCAGCGGCGGCAGTTCCCGGGCGGCCCAGAACCAGTCCTCGGCAAACGACTCCTGCAGGCACGCCACCACTGGGCCTGTGACCTGCACATGGGTATCGCGCCATGGTGCCAGCGGCGGTTTTTTACCCAGGTATTCATCGCCTACGTTATGCCCGCCGACAAACCCGGTGATGCCGTCCACCACGACGATCTTGCGATGGTTACGGAAGTTGACCTGGAATCGATTGAGCCATCCACTGCGGGTGGCGAACGCCTTGACCTGCACGCCAGCGTCACGCAGCGCTTGCACATAACGATGGGGCAGGGCGTGACTGCCGATGCGGTCGTAGAGCACGTAAATGGCTACGCCCTGGGCGGCTTTTGCCTTCAACAAGGCCTGTAACTGGCGGCCCAGTTCGTCATCGTGAATGATGAAAAACTGGAACAGCACGGCGGTCTTTGCGTGACGGATAGCCTCGAAGATCGCGCCGAAAGTGGCATCGCCATTGATCAACAGGCGCACTTCATTGTTGGCCAGGCACGGCATACGGCCCAGCTTGGGCATGGCGCGCAAGGAGGCATAGGCGCTGGAGTTGCGCGCTGCGAGCGCTTCCTCCACCCACGGGCGCCAGTTCAACTCGGTGATGGCCGTGTGCATTTCCTGGTTGGCCTGGCGACGGGCCTGGATGTACGCGTCGAAGGTGCTGCGGCCAAAAATCAGGTAGGGGATCAACGTCAGGTAGGGCATGAACATCAGTGACAACGCCCAGGCGATCGAGCCTTGTGCGGTGCGCACGGTCAGTACTGCGTGGATCGCGGCGAGCGTTCCCAGAAAGTGCAGCGTGGCAATGACGTAGGCGAGCAGGTGCGGGCCAAAGAAATCCATGAACGACGTAACTCCAGGCAGTCCAGTGCGTAACAGACCATGAACGGCTGTGAATGTCGCTATTTTATTTGCCATGCAACACTGGCTGCTTTGCGACGTCTAACGCCCACAATTACCCAGGAGTTACCCGATGAATGCTCGTCTGCTTGGTTTGGCCATGGTTGTTGGTTTGTCGCTGCCTGTGGCGGCGCAGGCGCAGATGCTGGCGCCGGGCTTGTGGGAATTGACCACCAGCAATATGAAAGTCGATAACCAGGACCTGCCGGACTTGTCGCTGATCCTCGGTCAGCTCAAGCAACAGATGACCCCTGAACAGCGCGCCATGCTCGAAAAGCAAGGCATCAACATGGCCGGTAAAGGCGTGCAGGTGTGCCTGACCCCGGCCCAGGTTGCCTCCGACTCGATCCCACTGACTGACCCTCAATCGGGCTGCAAGCAGGAAGTCACCGACAAGAGCGGCAACCAGTGGAAATTCCGCTTCAGTTGCCCGAAAGCCCAGGGTACTGGGGTAGCAACGTTCCAGAGCCAGAAAGAATTTACCACCAGCGTCAACGGTACGTTCAATGCCACCGGTATCCAGCAAAAAGGTAGCCTGGATAGCCATGCCCAGTGGCTGGGCAACGATTGCGGTACGGTCAAACCCCGCGCTTAACGCCCAAACTGCAGGGGCAAGCCCTGGCAACTGTTGACCACCTGGCCGTTGTGCCAGGCCAGGTGGCCGCTGACCAACGTTGTACTCACGCTGTGGCGAAAGCTGCGCTCTGCAAAGGGCGTCCAACCGCAGCGGGCGAGAACCGGTTGGCTGCTGACCGGCTTGCCGGCAGGCTCCGGTTTGATCAGTACCAGGTCGGCCCAATAGCCTTCACGCACGTAGCCGCGATCAGCAATGGCAAACAGGTCGGCCACGCGGTGGCTGGTCTTGGCGACCAATGTGGTGAGGGGCAAATGCCCGTCGGCCACCAATTCCAGTAACGCCGGCAAGGCATGCTGCACCAGGGGCAGCCCTGACGGTGCGTCACGATAGCCCAACTGTTTTTGCGCCCAGGTGTGCGGCGCATGATCAGTGCCAATCACATCCAGACGATCACTCAATAACGCCAGGCGCAGCGCGTCGCGGTCGGCGCGGGTCTTGATTGCCGGGTTGCATTTGATCTGGTGGCCGAGGCGGTGGTAATCACGGTCATCGAACAGCAGGTGGTGCAGGCAGACCTCGGCGGTGATGTGCTTGTCGGCCAGGGGCTTGTCTTCGAATAGCGCCAGTTCGCGAGCGCTGGTCAGGTGCAACACATGCAGGCGCGTGCCATGGCGTTTGGCCAATTCCACGGCAAACGATGACGAGCGATAACAGGCCTCGGCATCGCGGATCAGCGGATGAGCCACGGCGGGAATATGCTCGCCGAAGCGCTCGCGCAGGCGTTGCTCGTTGGCGAGGATGCTGGGTGTGTGTTCGCAGTGAGCGAGCAGGATGGTTGGCACCTCGGCAAACAGACGCTTCAGAATGCGCGGGTCGTCCACCAGCATATTGCCGGTAGAGGCGCCCATGAACACTTTGACCCCAGCCACTTCACGGGGGTCGAGGGCGGCGACGGTGTCGAGGTTGTCGTTGCTCACGCCAAAGTGAAAGCCGTAGTTGGCCACTGAGTGCAGTGCCGCACGGCGCTTTTTATCGGCCAGGGCTTCCAGGCTCAAAGTGGCCGGGTGAGTGTTGGGCATGTCCATGAAGCTGGTTATGCCACCGGCCACCGCCGCGCGGGACTCGCTGTAGAAGCTGCCTTTTTCCGGAGCGCCGGGTTCGCGAAAATGCACTTGGTCGTCGATCATCCCTGGCAGCAGCCACTGGCCGTTGGCATCGATTTCCACTGGTTCGTTATCGCCTTGAATGCTGGTGGCAATCTTCTCGATACGGCCATTGGCGATCAGTACGTCGGCGTCGAATACCTGGCCTTCGTTGACCAGGCGGGCGTTGCGGATCAGCAGGCGGCTCATGGTTCAGAACTCGTTTTGCAGGGCTTTGTAGCCGCGTACCAGGTCGACGTTGGTGCGTGCCACGTCTTCGGAAAACTCCGAGGCGCTGACACTCACCGGCGGAAACTGCGACAGATCCGTGTTGGGGCCGATACGCGTCGTGGAGGGCACGTAGAACGCGGCGGGCAGGTCGCGGCCGTCGACCACCGAGTTGTGGCGCACCACGCATCCATCGCCCACGGCGCAATTGAACAGCACGCTGTTGAAGCCAATAAACACGCGGTTGCCCACCGTACAGGGGCCGTGGACGATGGAGCGGTGAGCAATGGAGGTGAATTCGCCGATGGTCACCGCTGCGCCGGACTTGGAGTGGATGACCACGCCGTCCTGGATGTTGGAGTTGGCGCCGATGGTGATCGGGTCCATGGCGCCGCTGGCATCAACTTCGTCGGCGCGGATCACGGCGTAAGGGCCAACGAACACGTTCTCGCCGATGATGACTTTGCCGCAGATGATCGCGGTCTTGTCGACGTAGGCCGATTCGGCAATCACCGGCAGGTCGCCGGAAGGATTTTTGCGGATCATGGCTGGCTCAGTGCGGCGCACAGGGTGTTGAGGTTGTATTCGAACAGCCCGAGAAAGGTGCTGGCCGGGCCTTCTGCGGCGAGGGCGTCGGAGTACAGCGTGCCGCCGATCTGTGCGCCGCTTTCGTCAGCGATCTGCTTGAGCAGGCGTGAGTCTTTGATGTTTTCCATGAACACGGCTTTGACCTTGTCCTTGCGAATCTGGGTGATTAGCGCGGCAACTTCAGCAGCCGAAGGGTCACGTTCGGTGGACAAGCCCTGGGGCGCGAGGAACTGGATGCCATAGGCCTGGCCCAGGTAGCCGAAGGCGTCATGGGAGGTGACGATGCGGCGGTTACCCGGTGGCAGGGCGCCGAACTTGGCTTTGGCCTCTTCCAGCAGGCTATGGATTTGTTTGAGGTAGGCCTGGCTGTTGCGCAGGTAGGCGGTCTTGTTTGCCGGGTCGGCGGCCACCAGGGCCTTGGTGATGTTGCTCACATAGATCTCGGCATTGGCCAGGTTGTGCCAGGCATGCGGGTCGGGAATGGTTTCGCCATCCTCGTCCATGGTGTGGGAAATCACGCCTTTGCTGGCGGTGACCACCGTTGCCTTGGTTTCGGTGCTGGTGACCAGGCGGTCCAGCCACGGCTCGAAACCCAGGCCGTTCTTGATGATGACCTTGGCCTTGAGCAGTGCCTTGGCGTCATCCGGCGTGGGTTCATAGGTATGAGCATCGGCGTCCGGGCCGACCATGTTGCTGATCTGGATATGCTCCCCACCGATCTGGTGGGTGATGTCATCGAGAATACTGAAGCTGGTGACCACTTGGAGTTTGTCTGCCGCGTGAGCCATCGACAGCGGTAGCAGCAGACTGAACAGCACGAGTAGAGCGCGCATGGGGAAACACCTCATTGGGATGTGAGCAAAGGCGGGCGGCGCAACAAACCGTGCACCGGACCGAACACCACGGACAACAAATACCCAGCGCCCGCCACCAGCACGATTGCCGGCCCACTGGGCAGTGAGTAGTAGAACGACAGCAGTAAGCCCAACCACACCGACAGGCAGCCCAGCAGCGCCGATACTGCGATCAACACCGGCAGGCGTCGACTCCAGAAGCGTGAGGCGATGGCCGGCAACATCATCAAACCGACCACCATCAGCGCGCCGATGGCCTGGAAACCGATCACCAGGTTCAGCACCACCAGGGTCAGGAATACGCCATGGGCGAGGGGGCCGAGGCGGCTGACCGTTTGCAGGAACAGCGGGTCGAGGGTGTCCAATAGCAGCGGTTTGTAGATCAGCGCCATGGCGATCAGGCTGAAACCCGAAACCCAGAGCATGCCGGTCAGGGTGGTTTGATCCACGGCCAGGGCAGAGCCGAACAGCAGGTGCAGCAGGTCCAGGCGCTTGCCGGCAAGGCCCAGGATCAGCACGCCGGCGGCCAGAGAAATGGGGTAGATGGCCGCGAGGCTGGCGTCTTCGCGCAGCCCGGTGCGGCGGGTGATCCACGCAGCCAGGCCGGCCATACTCAGTCCCGCACCCAGGCCGCCGAGGGTCAGCGCGGGCAGGCTCAGGCCGGCGAACCAGAAACCCAGAGCGGCGCCGGGCAGGATGCCGTGGGCTACCGCATCACCGATCAGGCTCATGCGCCGCAGGATCAGAAACACCCCCAGCGGCGCGGTGCTGCAAGCGAGCACCAAACCGCCGATGAGTGCGCGGCGCATAAAAACGAACTCATGAAACGGCAGCCACAAGTGGGCAGTGAAGTGCATTCAGGCCACCTGCATCTGCGGTTGCGGGCGGATCAGCTCTTTGCTGGGGCCAAATAGGCAGCCGGTGTTTTTGATCTGCAGTACGTGCTGGGTGTGGTGACGCACGGAGGCCAGGTCATGGCAGACGATCACCAGGGTGCGGCCTTCGCTGTGCCAGGCATGGATGTGTTGCCAGCACAGCGCCTGGCCGTCCTCGTCGAGGGCTGCATGAGGTTCGTCGAGTAGCAGAACCGGCGCCTCGGCCAGGCTCATGCGTGCCAGCAGGGCGCGCTGCAATTCGCCGCCGGACAGTGCCATCAAGGGGCGGTGTTCCAGGCCAATCAGACACCAGTCTTCCAGCACCGCTTGCAGGCGTTGGCTGCGTTGTTGAGCGGTGTGTTGGGTGCCCCAAAAACCTGCAGCCACCAGTTCTTGCAGGCTGATAGGAAACTGGCGGTCCAAGTGTTGCTGCTGGGGCAAGAAGGCCAGGCCGCCACGGCGTGGAACATCCACGATGACTTTTCCCGCCAAAGGCTTTTGCAGGCCGGCGATGACTTTGAGCAGGCTGCTCTTGCCCGTGCCGTTGGCGCCGATGATGCCGGTGAGGCTGCCTTTTTGCAGGGTCAAATTCAGTGCCGGGGTGAGCGGTTGCCCGGGGGCACCCCAGCACAACGCGTTGCAGGTGATCATGCAGAAGCTCTCGTCCAGCGGCTTTCAGCCACGGCATCGTGCGCGTGCAGGCTTTCGGCGTGGATCACTTTGAGGTGGAAGGCGTTGATGGCATCCGAGCGTTTCAAGGCGAGGTGTAGGCGGCGAGCGGCGTCTTCGCAGAACATCAGGTTCTGCCCGTTGGCCAGGGCGAAGGCTTGTTCGTCTGCGCGTTTCACCGCGGTTTGTACGGCGGTGCCGAGCGCGGCTTCGGCAGCGTTGATCAAGTCGACTATCGGCAGGTCAGTACCTTGCAACTGAACGTGCAACTGCGCGCTGCTGCGTTGGCTATGGGGTGTGGCGACGATGCCGTTGGCACTGCCAAGCCAGGCCAGCACCGCTTCGTGCTGCAACGGCGTATTGGCGAAATCATCGACAAATTGCTGCTGAATCAACTGCCTGGCGAGGGCGGCGGAGCAAGGGCAGGTTGAGGAATAAGTAACGTCAATTTTTAGTTCCACGTGGAACATCTGGTTTTCCAGGCGCGCTTCGATGCTCACGGGGTAGGTCTTCCAGCCGGCTAATGGGCTGACCAGGGCAGGGCGTTTAAGCAGCAGCTGGGTGTGGATGCGCAGGTATGCGTTCTTAGATAAACCTTCATGTGTGTCGAGAAAACGCTGCAGTACATTACGCAGCAGTGCCGATGTCAGCGGCTGTTGATCAAGCATTTCCAGGGCCAGGTACAGGCGTGACATATGAATGCCACGGGCCGTGCCGTCGTCCAGGCTTACACCCGCGTCGGCGGTGGCGGTCAGGTGTTGACCGTCAATCAGGATCGGCAAGGCGATGCCGCACATCCCCACCCAGTCGAGTGGCAAGGCTTGGCGTGAAGCCTGCGCGGCGATATCCGGCAGAGTCAGCGCGTTCATAAGCAGGTCCATCGTTGGAAATAATTCGACATGTTATAGTATAACAATACGAGCTACGATGAATTTTCTGCTCCAGCCTTTGTTCAGTCATATCGAGTAGGGACGCTCCTTTATCTGCGGTATATGTCATGCACAGACGTCAGCTCCTTAACCTGCTGCTGGTCAGCCCTCTGTTCACCTTGCCTTTGGGGGCTTACGCCACACAGATTCGTAATGCACGCCTGTGGCGCTCGGACGATAAGCTGCGCCTGGTGTTCGACCTCAGCGGCCCGGTGCAATACAAGACCTTTTCCCTGACCTCACCGGACCGCTTGATCATCGACTTGAGTGGAGCCGGGCTCAGCGGCGACTTTTCCCAATTGGCGTTGAAGAACAGTGGGATTACCTCGATCCGTTCCGGGCATTTCGGCAAGAGCGATACGCGCATCGTGCTGGACCTGGTCGAGCCCATGCAGCTCAACAGCTTCGTGCTGCCGCCCCAGGATGGCCCAAGGCCATCGCCTGGTGCTGGATTTGACCAACGCGACCCGTGCGCCCCGTCAAATCGCCGCAGAGCCGGCACCCTTGGTGACGCCGGTAGACAAGGCGCATCCCAAGCGCGACATCATCGTGGTGGTCGACCCCGGCCATGGCGGCAAAGACCCAGGTGCGATTGGCTCCAAGGGCCAGCGCGAAAAAGATGTGGTGCTGTCGATTGCTCAGTTGTTGGCTAAACGCTTGAAGCGCGAAAAGGGTTTTGACGTAAAACTGGTGCGCAACGACGACTTCTTCGTGCCACTGCGTAAGCGCGTGGACATCGCCCGTCAGCACAAGGCCGATATGTTTATCTCAGTGCATGCCGACGCCGCGCCACGGCTGACCGCGTCGGGCGCCTCGGTGTATGCGTTGTCGGAAGGGGGCGCTACTTCGGCTACGGCACGTTTCATGGCCCAGCGCGAAAATGGCGCCGACTTGCTGGGCGCCACCACCTTGCTCAATCTGAAGGACAAGGACCCGATGCTGGCCGGGGTCATTCTCGACATGTCGATGAATGCGACCATCGCCTCCAGCCTGCAACTGGGCAGCTCGGTATTGGGCAGCCTGCAGAACATCACCAGCCTGCATCAGAAACGTGTGGAGCAGGCCGGGTTCGCCGTGCTCAAGTCACCGGACGTACCCTCGATTCTGGTGGAGACCGGGTTCATCTCCAATGCGCGCGACGCCCAGCGGCTGGTGACGGTGCGTCATCAACAGGCGGTGGCGGATGGTCTTTTCGAAGGCCTCAAACGTTACTTTCAGAAGAACCCACCCATGAACAGCTACATGGCCTGGGTGCAGGCGCAGAAAAACAGCCAGGTCTAACAGCCGGTCATTCGGCTGCAAGTGAACTTGGCGCTGGCGCCCCCTGAGCTGGAAAACCGGTTAAGGGTGGTCCAGCCCACGCGCCGCGTGTAGCCGACCCACGCCTCGCCATCCGATGCCAGCCCGGTAAAGATCGTCAGTTGCCCATACCGGCTGTTGGTCTGCGCCCAATAGCGTTTGCCGATCACTTCGAATCCGCGCAGGTAAGTGGTGCTGCCGACGGTCGCCACGCTATAGGCATTGCCCAACGGGTCCACACACGCCAGCAGGTTGGCGCTGCGTGTGCACTTGGCCAACAGGCTGGGTGCCTGGGCGCAGGCAGGCCCGGCGACTGCCAATAGCAGCGCGCACAGCAGGTATTTCATCGAGGTTCTCAACATAGGCAGGTGACCCAGCATTGCGCCCTTCGTCACGGCGAGCAAGAGGGATTGGCTTATTTGTATTGTTATACTATAACATAAAAGCACAGCCCGACCCGCGAACCGCTTCCCATGACCGAACACGATCTTTTGGCCCAACCAGCGGCCGACTACATGAACGAGGCCCAGCAGCGTTTTTTCCGCGAACTGTTGCTGGCTCAGCGCGATGACTTGCAAGCCCGTATCGATGCTGAGTTCCAGGCACTGCGCGAGCAGGAAACCAACAGCGACCTGGCGGATATCGGCAGTGCCGAAGAACAACGCCAGTGGCAATTGCGCCTGCTGGAACGCGAAAAGAAGCTGTTGGACAAGATCGACGACGCCCTGGAGTTGCTGGCCCGTGGCGAATACGGCTGGTGCCGTGAAACCGGCGAACCCATCGGCCTGCAACGCCTGCTGCTGCGCCCCACCGCCACCTTGTGTATCGAAGCCAAAGAACGTGAAGAGCTGCGCGAACGCCATAAACGGGCAGTTTGACCGGCCAACCTTGATGAGGAATACCTGATGCCCAATCGTCTCCCTGTGACCGTGTTGTCCGGCTTTCTCGGCGCCGGTAAAAGTACGCTGCTCAACTATGTCCTGCGCAACCGCGACAACCTGCGAGTGGCGGTGATCGTCAACGACATGAGCGAAATCAACATCGACGGCAGCGAAGTGCAGCGTGATGTCACGCTCAATCGATCGGAAGAAAAGCTGGTGGAGATGAGCAATGGCTGCATCTGCTGCACCTTGCGCGAAGACTTGCTTGAAGAGGTAGGAAAGCTCGCCAAGGAAGGCCGGTTCGATTACCTGCTGATCGAATCCACCGGTATTTCCGAACCTTTGCCCGTGGCCGAAACCTTCACTTTTCGCGATGAAAACGAGCAAAGCCTGGCCGACATTGCACGCCTGGACACCATGGTCACTGTGGTCGACGGTATGAATTTCCTGCTCGACTACCAGGCTGCCGAAAGCCTGGCTTCACGGGGCGAAACCCTCGGTGAAGAAGATGAACGTTCCATCACCGACCTGTTGATCGAACAGATCGAATTCGCCGACGTCATCCTGATCAGCAAGATCGACCTGATCAGCAGCCGCGAACGCGAAGAACTGATGGCCATCCTCGAGCGCCTCAACGCCCAGGCGGAAATCATCCCGATGGTCATGGGCGAAGTGCCGCTGAACAAGATCCTCAACACCGGCCGTTTCGACTTTGAGCGCGCCGCCCAAGCCCCGGGCTGGTTGCAGGAATTGCGCGGTGAGCATGTGCCGGAAACCGAGGAATACGGCATAGCGTCCACCGCTTACCGTGCGCGCCGGCCCTTCCATCCACAGCGGTTTTTCGACTTTATCGACCGCCCCTGGGTCAACGGCAAGCTGTTGCGCTCCAAAGGTTTCTTCTGGTTGGCCAGCAAACATCAGGATGCGGGCAGTTGGTCCCAGGCGGGTGGCTTGATGCGTCATGGGTTTGCCGGGCGTTGGTGGCGCTTTGTGCCGAAAAGCCAGTGGCCGCAGGACGAAGAAAGCGTGGCGGCGATCATGGCCAACTGGCAATTGAGTACCGGTGACTGCCGCCAGGAACTGGTGTTTATCGGGCAAAACATCGACTTTGCCCAGATGCGTACCGAGCTGGACGCCTGCTTGCTCAACGATGAGGAAATGGCCCTGGGTGTCGAAGGTTGGCGCCAGCTGCCCGACCCGTTTGGCCCTTGGTATGAGCAGGTCGCCTGATGTTGGCCCCGGTCATCCCCCTGCGCCCCGTCATCCGCCAGACACATGGGGAAACGCCGCTGGCGCTGTCCGATATCCTCAATGACGGCGTCAACCTGGCAATCTGGCAGCGCCAACTGCCCCTGCATATCGCTGAGTTTGGCGCTTTGCTGGTGGCGCTCAATGAACCGTTGGCCGAGTCCTTGGTGGTCGAGTTGGTTAGCGAAGACTCCGTGCCGAACTTGCAGGGTTTGGCGTCCAGTTGTCGCGATCTTGAAGGCTACGATGGGTTTATCGCCGATGTGTCGTGGCTGGTCAGTGCATTCGCCTGCCTGCTGGGCGCCAAGCGCATCGGCGTGCGTCTACGGCTATTGGACAAGGCCATGTGCCCGCGTTTTCACGTCGATCACGTACCGGTTCGGCTGATCACCACCTACGCCGGTATCGGCAGCCAATGGTTGCGTGAAGGCGTCATGGACCGGCGCGCATTGAGCCAGGTGGATGCCGAGCCCACGGAGCGCATCGAGCAGATCCATTGCGGTGAGGTGGCGCTGCTCAAAGGCACCAAATGGCACGGCAATGAAGGGCATGGCCTGATCCACCGCTCGCCGGCGCTCAAGGCCGATGAGCGACGGTTGATCCTGACGCTGGATTGGCTGGCATAACCGCGTAGGATCAAACGCTCTAAACGGCCTGAACCATGCCTCTTATGCTGCAGAACATTCCTACCCATGTGATTGCCGGGCCCTTGGGCGCCGGCAAGACCAGCCTGATCAAGCACCTGCTTGCCCAGCGCCCGGCCAACGAGCGCTGGGCGGTGCTGATCAACGAGTTCGGCCAGATCGGCCTGGACGCAGCCCTACTCACACAAGACGATGAAGGTATCGCCTTGGGTGAGGTGGCGGGCGGCTGTTTGTGCTGTGTGAACGGTGCACCATTCCAGGTAGGGCTGGGCCGTTTGTTGCGTAAGGCCAAGCCGGATCGGCTGTTTATCGAGCCCTCAGGCTTGGGCCATCCAGCGCAATTGCTCAAGCAACTGCGGCAGGCACCATGGCAAGGCGTGCTGGCCGTGCAGCCTTGCGTGCTGGTACTCGATGCCCAGGCTCTGGCGGCCGGCAAGCCGTTGCCGCAGGCACAACAGGAGGCGTTGACCAGTGCCGGCCTGCTGGTGCTGAACAAGGACGAGACGCTGACCGCAGCGCAACGTCAGGCGATTGAAGCGCAATTACCCGATTGCCCGCTCCATTGGACACGCCAGGCGCAACTGCCACTCGACCGGTTGCCCGGTTTGAAAGCACAGGCCCAAGTAGCTGTGGATAATTTCGGCGTTCCTGAAGCGGTGGGGCAAATGCCGGCGATCTGGAGCGACCCGGGGCTGCCGATCTGTCTGAGTCAGAGCCAGGAGGGCGGCTGGAGCATCGGCTGGCGCTGGCACCCAAGCCAGCGATTCGATGTTAGCCGTCTGCATCAGTGGCTATCGAGTTTGGGCTGGCGCCGGGCCAAATTGGTTATCCACAGTGTTGACGGCTGGGTGTCCGCCAACGCGGTGGATAACAGTCCACTGCACTGGCAACCCAGCGCTTGGCGGCGCGATTCACGTGTTGAATTGATCTTCAGCGCACCACAGGACGTGGCCGCATTGCAGAGCGCCCTGGCAGCCTGCCGTTACTGATGTTTCTTGCTGGCGTGGTCCTGGCGCCACTGGCTCAATTCGATGATCTCGGCGCTGGGCAGCGGCTCTTTGGTTTCGAACGGGTAGGGCGCCAGTTCGATCTGCGCGCTGTGGGCGCCGAATTGGGTGATGACCCCGGCATGCCGGGTTTCGCCGGTTACCGTAAACTCGAAATTATAGATGCGCGCCAGGCGTCGACGGCCATTGGCATCCTTGACGAAACCGATGCGTTTGAGCGCCACGGCACCGTCAAGCAGCTCGATATCGAGCTTGGCGCAATGCTGCTTGACCCGCGCCAACGCCCGTTCACGCAGGCCGTGGTTGTGCCAAACCCAGGCGGCGCCGGTGGCCAGCAGCATCAAGACGAAGATGTTTCCCAGGGTCAGCATTCCATGAACTCCAACAAAGTGAGCGCAGCTTAACTGTGTCGCCGGTCTGTCGTACAGGCTGCGTTTAGTCGCATACTGCTCGGCCAGAAATTCAACGGTTTTACGGAAATCTCCCGCATGAAACGTACACCTCACCTGCTTGCGATCCAGTCTCATGTGGTCTTCGGCCACGCCGGAAACAGCGCCGCCGTGTTCCCCATGCAACGGGTCGGGGTGAACGTCTGGCCGCTCAACACGGTGCAGTTCTCCAACCACACACAGTATGGACAGTGGGCGGGCGAAGTGTTGGCGCCGCAGCAAATTCCTGCGCTGGTAGAGGGTATTGCCGCGATTGGTGAGCTGGGCAATTGTGATGCGGTGCTGTCCGGATACCTGGGCAGTGCAGACCAGGGCCGCGCCATCCTCAGCGGTGTGGCGCGCATCAAGGCGATCAACCCCAAGGCGCTGTACCTGTGCGACCCGGTGATGGGCCACCCGGAAAAGGGCTGCATCGTGCCGCAGGAGGTCAGCGATTTCCTTTTGGATGAGGCTGCCGCCATGGCGGACTTCCTGTGCCCCAACCAACTGGAGTTGGACAGCTTTGCCGGGCGCAAGCCGCAATCGCTGTTCGATTGCCTGGCGATGGCCAAGGCATTGCTGGCGCGTGGGCCCAAGGCGGTGCTGGTCAAGCACCTGGATTACCCAGGCAAACTGCCAGAAGGGTTTGAAATGCTGTTGGTGACGGCTGATGGCAGTTGGCACTTACGTCGACCGCTGCTGGCGTTTCCGCGTCAGCCAGTGGGCGTGGGCGACCTGACGTCCGGCCTGTTCCTGGCGCGGGTACTGTTGGGCGATAGCCTGGTGGCCGCTTTTGAGTTCACCGCTGCGGCCGTGCATGAAGTGCTGCTGGAAACCCAGGCCTGCGCCAGTTATGAACTGGAACTGGTGCGGGCCCAGGACCGTATTGCCCATCCGCGTGTGCGCTTCGAAGCCACACCGATCAGCCTGTAATGACACAGATCCCAATGTGGGAGCGGGCTTGCCCGCGATGACGGAGTCTCAGTCAAAGAGATGTCGACTGAACCACTGCTATCGCGGGCAAGCCCGCTCCCACACTTTTTTGAGTTGATTCACCGCTTGGAGTTTACGGCGCGTCTGCTTTGATTTCCCGGTAGCGCTTTTCCAATTCCTGGCGAATCTGCCGACGCTGCTGGGCCTGCACAAAGCGGCGCTTGTCTTCGCTGTTCTGCGGCTGCAACGGTGGTACAGCGGCAGGTTTGCGCTGGTCGTCCACGGCCACCATGGTGAAGAAGCAGCTGTTGGTATGGCGCACCGAGCGCTCACGGATGTTCTCGGTCACCACCTTGATGCCCACTTCCATCGACGTATTGCCGGTGTAGTTGACTGACGCCAGGAAGGTCACCAGTTCACCGACATGGATCGGCTCGCGAAAGATCACCTGGTCCACCGACAGCGTGACCACATAACGACCGGCATAACGGCTGGCGCAGGCGTAGGCCACTTCGTCGAGGTACTTGAGCAGCGTGCCGCCGTGCACATTGCCAGAGAAGTTGGCCATGTCAGGGGTCATCAGTACCGTCATCGACAGCTGGGCGTTTCCGGGTTCCATAGCACACTCACGGGTTGTAGGCATTGGTTGGGGGGGAAGGCACCTCTGCGGGTACTCAAAGTCTTTGCAGCGCCATCCCTAACGGGACGCCGTCAGGCGGCTTGCCGTCACGCGCGCAGCGATCTGTTTCCATATATTGCACCGGCTTTCCAGCAGAAGTCGCGGTGTTACCCTTCAAAAGCCCTTCTCAGGGCTTTTCTTACGATCAAGGCAGACTTTTCCGACCCTTCAAAGGCGCGGCCGGAAGTGGGAAAAGTGCCGGCACCCTCAAGGAGCCCCTCGCCATGCACGCCATCAGCTTTATCCAGGACTTGGCCGTGATCATGCTGGTGGCAGGGGTGGTCACCATCCTGTTTCACCGCTTCAAGCAGCCGGTGGTGTTGGGCTACATCGTCGCCGGCTTCATTATCGGCCCCCACACCCCGCCGTTTGGCCTGATCCACGACGAAGACACGATCAAGACCCTGGCCGAGTTGGGGGTTATCTTCCTGATGTTCTGTCTGGGCTTGGAATTCAGCCTGCGCAAGCTATTCAAGGTAGGAGCTACGGCGTTTATCGCGGCGTTCCTGGAAATCGTGCTGATGATCTGGATCGGCTACGAGATCGGCCGCTGGTTCGACTGGAGCACCATGGACTCGCTGTTCCTCGGTGCGATCCTGGCGATCTCCTCGACCACCATTATCGTCAAGGCCCTCAACGACCTGAAGATGAAAGACCAGCGGTTCGCCCAGCTGATTTTCGGCGTGCTGATTGTCGAGGACATCCTGGGTATCGGCATCATTGCCTTGCTGTCGAGCATTGCCGTCAGTGGCACGGTCAGCTCCGGCGAGGTGTTCTCCACGGTCGGCAAGCTCTCGTTGTTCATGATCGTCGCCCTGGTGATTGGTATTTTGCTGGTGCCGCGCCTGCTGGCCTATGTGGCCAAGTTCGAAAGCAACGAGATGCTGCTGATCACCGTGTTGGGCCTGTGTTTCGGTTTCTGCCTGCTGGTGGTGAAGTTGGAATACAGCATGGTGCTCGGGGCCTTTCTGATTGGCGCGATCATGGCTGAATCCCGCCAGTTGATTAAGATCGAGGGCCTGATCGAGCCCGTTCGCGACATGTTCAGCGCAATTTTCTTCGTGGCGATTGGCTTGATGATCGACCCGCAGATCCTGCTGCAATACGCCTGGCCCATTGCAGTGATCACCGTGGCCGTGGTGCTGGGCAAGATGCTGTCTTGCGGGCTGGGCGCGTTTATCGCCGGCAACGATGGTCGCACCTCGCTGCGGGTGGGTATGGGGCTGTCACAAATTGGCGAGTTTTCTTTCATCATCGCGGCGCTGGGGATGACCCTGCAGGTCACCAGCGACTTTCTGTACCCCGTGGCGGTGGCCGTTTCGGCGATCACCACGCTGCTCACGCCCTACCTGATTCGTGGCGCGGACCCACTGTCGTTGAAGATCGCGGCGGTGATGCCCAAGCGTATGAGCCGAGTGTTCGGCATGTATGGCGAATGGCTGCGCAGCATTTCGCCTCAGGGCGAGGGGGCGATGTTGGCCGCGATGATCCGCAAGATCATCCTGCAGGTCGGGGTAAACCTGGCGTTGGTGATCGCGATCTTCTTTGCCGGCAGCTTTTTCGCGGAGCGCATCGGTGGGTATCTGGAGGGCTGGGTCAGCGATCAGAGCTGGCAGAAGGCGTTGATCTGGGGCGGGGCGCTGCTGGTGTCGTTGCCGTTTCTGATTGCGGCGTATCGCAAGCTCAAGGCGTTGTCGATGCTGCTGGCGGAGATGAGCGTGAAGCCGGAAATGGCCGGACGGCATACCCAGCGTGTGCGACGGGTGATTGCCGAGCTGATCCCGATCTTGTCGCTGCTGGTAATCTTCCTGCTATTGGCAGCCTTGTCGGCCAGTATTCTGCCGACCAACAAGTTGCTGGTGCTGATTGCCGTGGTCACGGCGGCCGTGGCTGCAGTGCTCTGGCGCTGGTTTATCCGTGTGCATACGCGGATGCAGGTTGCGTTGCTGGAGACGCTGGATAACCACAAGGATACACAGTAGAGCGAGCTTGCTCGCGAAGATTGTTAACGATAACGCGGGAAACCTGACACAAAGCGGCGCCCTCAGGTTTCTCGCGAGCAAGCTCGGCTTCTACAAGGGACTCAGCTTTCCAGCCAGACGTCCCGCGCCCAGTGCCACACCGATTCCCAGGTTTCTTCCTGGACGAGTTCTTCTTCGGCAGACCACAACACCACGGTGCCGTCTTCTTCGACGCAGTAGTAGTCATCGCCGTCCTGGCAGATAGGGATCAGGCTGCGATCAACACCGGCATCCCAGGCGTTGGCGGCAACGTCAGGCAGGTAGGTGTGGGACTGCGGGTCGGTGACGGTCACTGGCTCCAGGCTGCCATAGACCACGTCACTGACGGTCAGCAGGAATTCGCGGAAGACAAAGGGGATGTCGATGAACAGTTGTTCTTCGATTTCCACCAGTTGGTCTTCGTCAGGCAGCTCCAAAGGAACCGGGACCGGTTCGTTGGCTTCACGCAGTTGTTCGATGATTTCTTCCACGGCCGGGATCCTCTTGCTAGATGGCGCGGTTTATAGGGGCGTTTTATACAGTAGCTCGCTATAAGTGCAACCGTGAAATAGAAAACCCCGGACATGTCCGGGGTTTTTGTTACCGCTTGCTCAACCGCGCAGGTATTAACCGTTCTGGCGGATACCGGCGACCAGCCAAGGCTGGTCGTCGCCCTGGGCGCGTTCCATGTTCCAGCTTTCGCTGAACACTTCGCCCTGGTCGAAACGCGAGGACTTCGACACACCGCTGAAGGTCAGGGTGGCGATGGTCTTGTCGGCGCGATCATCCACGCCATCGAGCTGTACGCGCAGGTCGTCGATGTAGGTCGACTGGAAGGCGTCACCGATCTCGGCACGTTCGCGCTTGAGGAACTCCAACAGCTGCGGGGTCACGAACTCGGAGATCTTGTCCATTTCGTTGGCGTCCCAGTGCTGTTGCAGGGACTGGAAGTGGCTGCGGGCCGCTTCGACGAAACGCTCTTCGTTGAACCAGGCCGGTGCGTTGATCACCGGACGGGCGGCAGGAGCTGCCGAACCACCGAAGATCGAACCCATGGCAGGCTTCTGTTCGAACGCTTCACGCTGCATTGGCGCGCCGGCTGGAGCCAGGTGCTCCTGCTGCTTGCGGCGACGGGCGGCGATAAAGCGGAAGACCAAAAAGGCGATGACGCCCATGATCAGGATGTCGAAGATCTGCATGCCCTGAAAGCCGTCGCCCATGAACATGGACGCCAGCAGGCCACCGGCGGCGATGCCGGCCAGTGGGCCCAGCCAGCGCGAAGCACCGCCGGCCTTGGCAGCAGCGCCAGCGGCACCGGCTGCGCCTGCAGTCGCCGCAGCACCGCCCGCACCGGCGGATGGAGCCATTTGGCTGGTCTGGTGAGTCGGTGCCGCGCCCGAGCTTTTGCCGCCACCGAAGCGTTTGGCGTTGGCGTCGAGGCTCATCGTCAGGCCGATGCACAACGCCATGGCGATGCTAAGAAAACGTTTCATATAGGGAATTCCCATTTGTGGATTGCACGCGCGCCATGTTGCACAGGTGTCGTGGCAGTGGCTAGCGGCATAATGTTTCGGGCTTTTGCGTAAGACCAAATCCGAAGGGTCTGTAGGACTAATTACAGATATTGGCCCGCACGCGTGAAATACAAGGGCGCGGCCGTATCTTCCCGTAGGAGCGAGCTTGCTCGCGAAAATCGTCAACGATTACGTGGGCATTCTGGATGCACGCATTGTCTGGGCGTTCTTCGCGAGCAAGCTCGCTCCTACAGGAATGGGGTTCAGACCGCTTCGAGCTTGGCGTAACCCATCATCAGCCACTTGCTGCCCTCGGCGAAGTTCACCTGCACCCGGGCCTGGGCGCCGGCGCCTTCGAAGTTGAGGATCACGCCTTCGCCGAAGATCGCATGTTTGACCTGCTGGCCCAGGCTGAACGGGGTTTGCGGTATTTCGGAGCCGGCAAACAGGCTGCTGGAGTTCTGTTGCTGGCCACCGCCGAACGGGCGGCTGACGCTGTTGGACAGGCGAACTTCCTGGATCAGCCCCTTTGGCACCTCACGTACGAAGCGCGACACCTTGTTGTAGGTTTCGCTGCCGTACAGGCGTCGGGTCTCGGCGTAGGTCATCACCAGGTTCTGCATCGCCCGGGTAATACCCACGTAGGCCAGGCGGCGTTCTTCTTCAAGACGGCCAGGTTCTTCCAGGCTCATCTTGTGAGGGAACAGGCCTTCTTCCATGCCCACCAGGAACACGTAAGGGAATTCCAGGCCCTTGGCGCTGTGCAAGGTCATCAGCTGGATGCTGTCTTCATGCTCATCGGCCTGGGTATCACCGGCTTCCAGCGAAGCGTGGCCCAGGAAGGCGGCGAGCGGCGTCAGCTCTTCGTCGTCCTCGGTGTTTTCGAACGCACGGGCGGCGCTGACCAGTTCCTCAAGGTTTTCTACCCGAGCCTGGCCTTTCTCACCCTTTTCCGCTTCGTGATAGGCGATCAGCCCGGACTGCTCGATGACAGTTTGGGTCATCAGGTGCAGCGGCATTTCTGCGCACTTGGCCGCCAGGTTCTCGATCAGCTCGACGAACACCCCCAACGCCCCGGCAGCACGGCCGGTCAGGCCTTTATTGGCGATCAGCAAGCGCATGGCTTCCCACATCGACACATCGGCATGGCGCGCATGGTCGCGGATCGCTTCGACGGTTTTCTCGCCAATGCCACGCGCCGGGATATTGATCACCCGCTCCAGCGCCGCATCGTTACCCCGGCCTTCCAGCAAGCGCAGGTAGGCCATGGCGTTCTTGATTTCGGCACGTTCAAAGAAGCGCTGGCCGCCGTAGATGCGGTACGGGATGCGTTCGCGCAGCAAGGCTTCTTCCAGCACCCGCGATTGGGCGTTGGAACGGTACAGAATCGCGATATCGCTGCGGGCCAGGCCGGTTTTCAGTGCGCTTTCGATGGTTTCGACCACGTAGCGCGCTTCATCGTGCTCATTGAACGCTGCGTACAGGTTGATCGCTTCGCCTTCGCCGCCGTCGGTCCACAGCTCTTTGCCCAGGCGCCCGGTGTTGTTGGCGATCAAGGCGTTGGCAGCCTTGAGGATGCCGGCGGTGGAGCGGTAATTCTGCTCCAGGCGGATGGTCACCGCGTCCGGGAAGTCTTCGGAATACTGGTAAATGTTCTCGATTTTCGCGCCACGCCAGCCGTAGATCGACTGGTCGTCATCGCCCACCACCATCAGGCTGTCGCCGCCCTTGGCCAGCAGGCGCAACCAGGCGTACTGCACGGCGTTGGTGTCCTGGAACTCGTCCACCAGAATGTGGCGGAAGCGTTTCTGGTAATGGGCCAGCAAACCGGGGTTGTCGCGCCACAGGTCGAGGGCACGCAGCAGCAGTTCGGAGAAGTCGATGACGCCGGCGCGCACGCAGGCCGCTTCATAGGCTTCATAAATGCTGCGCATGGTGGCTAGGAACAGGTCGCCGCTGGCCTGGATATGTTGCGGGCGCAGGCCTTCGTCTTTCTGGCCGTTGATAAACCACTGCGCCTGGCGCGCCGGCCAGCGTTGTTCGTCCAGGCCCAGCTCGCGGATCACGCGCTTGACCAGGCGTTGCTGGTCGTCGCTGTCGAGAATCTGGAAGGTCTGGCTCAGCCCCGCTTCCTGCCAATGCGCCCGCAACAGGCGGTGCGCCAGGCCATGGAAGGTGCCCACCCACATGCCGGCCGGGCTGATGCCCATCAACTGCTCGATGCGATGACGCATCTCGGCAGCGGCCTTGTTGGTGAAGGTCACCGACAGGATGGAATGCGGGGACGCGTTTTCGACCTGGATCAACCAGGCGATACGGTGCACCAGCACTCGGGTTTTACCGGAGCCAGCACCGGCCAGGACCAACTGACGGCCAACGGGGGCCGCTACGGCCTGGCGTTGGGCATCGTTGAGGGAGTTCAGCAAAAGAGAGAGATCATCGCGCATCGACGCATTCTATGGGCCTTGGGGGGCCTGGGCAAATCCCAATGCCGGATGGTCGATGCAAAACGCCTGCACGCTAGCGCCGGGGGCGTACATTCTGGCGTGGGTGATGACCGGTTGGTCATCGGCCGCAGCCCGTGCCGTGTCTTGCCCAAGCGGTCTGGGCCAAAGGTTTGCGGCCAATCGCAACAGGTTTTTTATGACTTGTAGCAGTTTGGCCCGGGCGCTTGCTTGTGTATGCTCCGTCGACGTTTCGGGCTCACCATTATAAGAACACCGCCTATGACCCTTAGCACCGACCTGTTTGGCCTCTCGCCGGCCCCAGCACAGGTCATCCATAAACACTATGCAACCGAAATCGCGGTTGAGCGCACACGCCTGCTGTATCAGGGTTCGTTGCTGCCGACGCTGTTGATGCTGGTCAATGGTCTGGTCTGCGCCTGGCTGCTGTGGAACCCCGATCAGTACCTGCTGGACAGCGTCTGGCTGCTCTGGCTGCTCGCCCTGGTGGCAATGCGCGTGATCCAAGTGGCGGCCTTTGACTCGGCCATGCCCAGCCGCCAGGCCCAGCCCGTGTGGCGGCGTATGTTCATGCTCGGCTCGGCGGTCAGTGGCCTGACCCTCTCCGTTGCGGCCATTGCCCTGGTGCCCACGGACAGCTTCATGCATCAGGCCTGGGTGTTTGGCCTGATTGGCGCCGCCACCTTGTCGGCCAGCGTGGCCTATGCCGTGAGCCTGTGGGCCTACCTGTCGTTTGCCTTGCCGTGCCTGGTGCCGGCCATCGTCTACCTGTTCTGGGATGGCACCCCGCAGCAACAAGGCTGGGGCGTACTCGGCCTGATCCTACTGGCGTCCCTGAGCCTGGTCGCGTGGCAGGTCAACCGCCTGATCCAGCGCGGGCTGTTGCGCCGTTTCCAGAACCAGGCCCTGATCGAGCATCTACAGCAGGCGCAGCAACGCAGTGAGCAGTTGAACCAGGAGCTGGTGCGCGAAGTCGAGCAGCGCCGCGAGGTGGAGCAGGACTTGCGTGAAGCCCAGGTCGGCCTGCAAGACCGTGTGGCGCAACGCAGCCAGCAACTGGATGCTGCCAGTCTCGCCTTGAGTAAAAGCGAAGCGCGCCTGGCCATGGCCCTGCAAGCCAGTGAACTGGGCCTGTGGGACTGGAACCTGCAAACCGACGAGGTCCACCACACCCAGCTCAAGGAGTTGTTTGGCCTGGAGCCCGAATACGTCACGGCGATGCTCAGCCACCTCAAACCGCGCCTGCACCCCGACGATCTGCCCTTGCTCAAGCACGCGTTGGTGGAGCATCTCAAAGGCCGCAGCGAGGACTATCAGGTGGAATACCGGATACGTCATGGCGATGGGCATTGGGTGTGGATCCAAGACCGCGGGCGCGCCGTGGAGCGCACGCCCAGTGGCCGAGTCATCCGTATGCTCGGCACGCGCCGTGACATCAGTGCCGCCAAGGCGGTGGAAGAGCAGCAGCGCCTGGCTTCGACGGTGTTCGAGGCGGCCAGCGAAGGCATTGTGATCCTCGACCCGAACTATGCGTTGATCGCCGTGAACCAGGCGTTCAGCCGCGTCACCGGCTTTGACATCGACGACATGCTTGGCCGCAACGTCGTGGAACTGCCCTGCAGTCGCGATGCCCGGCGCCACTTCCCGCTGATCCGCCAGGCATTGCTCAGCCACGGCACGTGGCAGGGCGAATTGGTGGAAACGCGCAAGAATGGCGAACTCTACCCGCAATGGCTACAGCTGAACGTGGTGCGCGATGTACGGGGAAATGTCAGCCATATTGTAGGGTTCTTCGCCGATCTGTCGGCGCGGCGCGAGTCTGAAGAGCGTATGCGCTACCTCACTCACTACGACGAGTTGACCGGCCTGGCCAACCGTTCGCTGTTTCGCGAACGGCTGCGCGAAGCTCACCAGCGCGTGCGCCAAGGCGGGCGCAGCCTGGCGCTGCTGCATATCAACCTCGACCGCTTCAAATTGCTCAATGACAGCCTGGGCCATGAAGTGGCTGACCAACTGCTGCAAAAAATGGCACGGCGCTTGATCAACGCGCTGCCGGAGGCTGACACCATCGCGCGCCTGTCCGGGGATGAATTCGCCGTGCTGTTCGACGCCTATGGCAACTTATCGAGCCTGGCGCGGGTGGCGACCCGGCTGCTGGCGAAATTGCGCGTGCCGGTGAATGTGGAGGGGCATGAACTGGTGGTCAGCGCCTCGATGGGCGTCAGCCTATTGCCGGATAACGCGCGGGAAATTTCTGCGCTGGTCAGCCAAGCGAATATGGCGATGCAGCATGCCAAGCACTTGGGCGGGAATAATTTCCAGTTCTTCACCGACAGCCTGCAAGCCAGCACCCTGGAGCGTTTGCAGCTGGAAAACCACCTGCGCAAAGCCATCGACGAGCGTCAGCTCACGGTGTTCTACCAACCCAAGCTGTGCCTGGCCACTGGCAAACTGAACGCTGCCGAGGCGTTGGTCCGCTGGGAGCATCCGCAGTGGGGCATGGTGCCGCCGGGTGACTTTATCGGTTTGGCGGAAGAAACCGGCTTGATCGTGCCGTTGGGCGAATTTGTGCTGCGCCAGGCCTGCTGGCAGGCCTGCGAATGGCAGCGCCAGGGGCTGGCGCCGATTCGCGTGTCGGTCAACTTGTCGGTGCATCAGCTGCGTCAGGGCAAGCTGGTCAGCCTGGTACGCCAAGTGCTGGAAGAAACCGCACTGGACCCGCAATACCTGGAGCTGGAACTGACCGAAAGCCAGTTGCTCGACAGCGTTGAACACATCATCGCCACCTTCCAGCAATTGCGCGACCTGGGGGTGAAGCTGGCCATCGACGACTTTGGCACCGGTTACTCATCCCTCAGCTACCTCAAGCGCATCCCGGTGGACTACGTAAAGATCGACCAGGCCTTTATCCGCGGGCTTGGCCAGGGACGCGAAGATGCGGCGATCACCCGCGCGATCATCGCCATGGCCCACGGGTTGGCGCTCAAGGTAGTGGCCGAAGGTGTGGAGGATCAGCAGCAGCTGGATTTCCTGCGCGGCGAGCAGTGTGACGAGGTGCAGGGTTACCTGATCAGCCCGCCCATGCGGGCCGAAGGGCTGGCGGATTTGTTACGTAAAAATGCAGATTTTTCTTAACGCAGCGTAGGCCGCCTTTATGGCTACATAGCGCCTGCCCGCTGAATCAGGGGGGAGCGGGGCGATTTAGTGATGCATCGGACGGGCAAAACGACAATTCTTGTAGTATAACTACAAGCTTGCTACATCCCTGGCGTCTGCCAATAACAAGAGTCCTGCCCTTTGAACCTGTTGCAACATATCGCCCAGTCGCGCCACCTGTTACGCAAATCGGAACTCAAGGTTGCCGATCATGTGCTGCTTGACCCTGCGGCCGTGATGCACAGTTCCATGGCCGACCTGGCCCACAGCGTGGGCATAAGTGAGCCGACCATCGTGCGCTTTTGCCGCGCCATTGGTTGCTCCGGGTTTCAGGATCTGAAACTCAAGCTGGCGCAAAGCCTGGCTGCTGGTGCGAGCTTCGGCCAGTTTGCAATCCATGAAGACGACTCCGTCGCCGACTACAGCCTGAAAATCTTCGACACCACCTTGCACACCCTGATGGAAGTGCGTGAGAAGCTCGACCCGGTGGAGCTGCAAAAGGCCGTGACCGCAATGTCCCAGGCCCAGCGCGTCGAGTTCTACGGCTTCGGTGCGTCCGGCGCGGTGGCGGCCGATGCCCAGCACAAGTTCTTCCGCCTGCTGCTGACCGCCGCGGCCTATAGCGACCCGCACATGCAGGCGATGTCGGCGGTGACCTTGAAGCCCACAGACGTGGCCATCTGCATTTCCCAATCCGGTCGTTCCAAAGACCTGCTGATCACCGCCAACCTAGTGCGTGAGAGCGGCGCGTCGTTGATTACCCTGTGCCCGAGCCAGACGCCATTGGCGGAGCTGTCCACGGTGAACCTGGCGATCGACGTGCATGAAGACACCGAAATCTACACGCCGCTGACCTCACGCATTGCCCACCTGGTGGTGATCGACGTGCTGGCGATGGGCGTGGCCATGGCCCGTGGCCCGAGCCTGGTCAACCACCTCAAGAGCGTGAAGCGCAGCTTGCGCAGCCTGCGGTTGTCGCCCAAGTCCGTCAAAGCCCTCGACGACTGAGGGCCTGTGGGAGCTGGCTTGCCTGCGATAGCGGTCTGCCAGTTACCCTCTTCATTGCCTGATACACCGCCATCGCAGGCAAGCCAGCTCCCACAGGGAATTTGCGCCAGTTTCGCAAGATTCATCATCCTGTAACCCCCGCGCCGCCAAACCGTCATCCCCCACGCCCATCCTGTACTCCCCGTACTCGCATTGGGAGACTCCAAATGACCCGGCCCTACGAAGACAGCAACAGCACCGTCAAGACCCGTCGTCAGCAGGAAGACCAGCGCCGCATGGCGTTCCGTCGCGCCATCGAAGACCGTTGTGAGGAGCGCCAGTTGCTCCAGAGCATCAGTGACTACCCGGAATTGCATTGGCAGGCACCCGTGGCTGCCCAGCGAAACGCTCAGCCAACGCGCTGATCTGCACCCGTTCGCTGCGAATAAAGCCCAGGAACGCATGGGCCACCGGTGACAGGCGCTTAGCCTTGGCCTGCACCAGGCACCAACTGCGGTACAGCGGCAGTTCTTCCACCGGCAGCTCCTTGAGCCCGCCGGTGGCCAGCTCCAGGTTCAAGGCGTGGCGCGTCAGCAGGGCCACGCCCAACCCTGCGACCACGCACTCACGCTGCGCCTCCGCCGAGGCCACTTCTACCGTCTGGGTGAAGTGCACGCGTTTTTCCTTGAAGTACTCTTCGCAGGCCAGCCGTGTGCCAGAGCCCGGTTCACGGATGAGCAGGGTATAAGGCTCCAGGTCCTGCAGGCGCAGCGGCCCTTGCAGGCTCAACGGATGATCCGGCAATGCCACGGCCACAATCGGGTTGTTGAGAAACGGCAGGAACTCCAGGCCCATGTCCTGGGGCACCATGGACATGATCACCAGGTCGTCGCGGTTGTCCGAGAGCCTGCGGATCACCTGGGCACGGTTGACTACCGTGAGCTGCAATTGCACTTCCGGATGCTGACGCTTGAAGGCGGCGAACAGGTGCGGCACGAAATACTTGGCGCTGGACTCCACCGCCAGTTTCAGTTGGCCTTGCAGTGAACCCTGCATGTCCGATAGCTGCATATCGAGGTTTTCCAGGCGCCCGAAAATATCGCGGCTGGCCCGTTGCAGGGCTTCGGCAGCCTCGGTCATGTAGAGCTTTTTGCCAACATAGTCGAACAGCGGCTGGCCGATCAGCTCTTCCAACTGGCGAATTTGCAGGCTGACCGCCGGTTGGGTGAGGGACATTTCCTCGGCGGCACGGCTGTAGGAACGCAAATCACACACTTCATTGAAGATCTGCAATTGACGCAATGTCATACGCATCAATGACTTACGCATTTTATAAGCCCTTAGCTCCCAAGTCGTCCGGCCAACTATAAGTCTTTACTTATACACAACCCAATAATTATTGATTTTTGTTAATTCTCCTATGCGCATAGTGTGTGTCTCGCGACTGTCATGAAACATTTGGTCACGCGCCGGCCCGGCTGCAACGGGTCGAAGCACGCAAATCGGCTCAAGGGAATTTCCAAGTGATAAAAAAGATCCTGATCGCCAACCGTGGTGAAATTGCCGTACGAATCGTGCGTGCCTGCGCCGAGATGGGCATTCGCTCGGTCGCGGTTTATTCGGACGCCGACCGCCACGCGTTGCACGTCAAGCGTGCCGACGAAGCCCACAGCATCGGTGCCGAGCCACTGGCCGGTTACTTGAACCCGCGCAAGCTGGTGAACCTGGCGGTGGAAACCGGTTGCGATGCGCTGCACCCCGGCTACGGCTTCCTGTCGGAAAACGCCGAGTTGGCAGACATCTGTGCCGAACGCGGCATCAAGTTTATCGGCCCCTCGGCAGAAGTGATTCGCCGCATGGGCGACAAGACCGAAGCGCGCCGCAGCATGATCAAGGCCGGAGTGCCGGTTACGCCGGGCACCGAAGGCAACGTTGCCGACATCCATGAAGCCCTCACCGAAGGCGACCGTATCGGTTACCCGGTGATGCTCAAGGCCACCTCCGGTGGTGGCGGCCGTGGCATTCGTCGTTGCAACAGTCGCGAAGAACTCGAACAAGCCTTTCCCCGCGTGATTTCCGAAGCCACCAAGGCCTTCGGTTCGGCGGAAGTGTTCCTGGAAAAATGCATCGTCAATCCCAAGCATATCGAGGCGCAGATCCTCGGTGACAGCTTTGGCAACGTGGTGCACCTGTTTGAACGTGATTGTTCGATCCAGCGTCGCAACCAGAAGCTGATCGAAATCGCCCCCAGCCCGCAACTGACCCCGGAACAGCGCGCCTACATCGGCGACCTGTCGGTGCGCGCCGCCAAGGCCGTGGGCTACGAGAACGCCGGCACCGTGGAGTTCCTGCTCGCCGAGGGCGAGGTGTACTTCATGGAGATGAACACGCGGGTGCAGGTGGAACACACCATCACCGAAGAAATCACCGGCATCGATATCGTTCGCGAGCAAATCCGCATCGCCTCCGGCCTGCCATTGTCGGTCAAGCAGGAAGACATCCAGCACCGGGGTTTCGCGTTGCAGTTTCGCATCAACGCCGAAGACCCGAAGAACAACTTCCTCCCAAGCTTCGGCAAGATCACCCGTTACTACGCCCCCGGCGGCCCTGGCGTGCGTACCGACACGGCGATCTACACCGGCTACACCATCCCACCGTTCTACGACTCCATGTGCCTGAAACTGGTGGTGTGGGCGTTGACCTGGGAAGAAGCCATGGACCGCGGCCTGCGTGCCCTGGACGACATGCGCCTGCAAGGCGTGAAGACCACCGCCGCCTACTACCAGGAAATCCTGCGCAACCCGGAATTCCGTAGCGGCCAGTTCAATACAAGCTTTGTGGAAAGCCACCCTGAGCTGACCAACTACTCGATCAAGCGCAAACCCGAAGAGCTGGCCCTGGCCATCGCCGCCGCCATCGCCGCCCACGCAGGCCTGTGAGGAATATAACAATGAGCAAGAAGATCTTCGTAACCGACACCATCCTGCGCGACGCCCACCAATCGTTGCTGGCTACCCGCATGCGCACCGACGACATGCTGCCGATCTGCGACAAGCTCGACAAAGTCGGCTACTGGTCCCTGGAAGTCTGGGGCGGCGCGACCTTCGACGCCTGTGTGCGCTTCCTCAAGGAAGACCCGTGGGAGCGCCTGCGCCAACTGCGCGCCGCGCTGCCTAACACACGCCTGCAAATGCTGCTGCGCGGCCAGAACCTGCTGGGCTACCGCCATTACAGCGACGACGTGGTCAAAGCCTTCGTGGCCAAGGCGGCGGTCAACGGTATCGACGTGTTCCGCATTTTCGATGCAATGAACGACGTGCGTAACTTGCGCGTGGCCATTGAAGCGGTCAAGGCCGCTGGCAAACATGCACAAGGCACTATCGCCTACACCACCAGCCCGGTGCATACCGTTGAGGCGTTCGTGGCCCAGGCCAAGCAATTGGAAGCCATGGGCTGCGACTCCATCGCGATCAAGGACATGGCTGGCCT
The DNA here is from genome assembly GCF_029960685.1 of Pseudomonas sp. AL10. Lineage (NCBI taxonomy): Bacteria > Pseudomonadati > Pseudomonadota > Gammaproteobacteria > Pseudomonadales > Pseudomonadaceae > Pseudomonas > Pseudomonas sp. AL10. Next base: position 390,360 of record NZ_JASBQZ010000001.1, on the reverse strand, counting down.
GCTCACGCCCTACGCCACTGGCGAACTGGTCAAGGCACTCAAAGCCGAGCAGAACCTGCCGATCTTTATCCACTCCCACGACACCGCCGGCCTGGCCGCGATGTGCCAACTCAAGGCCATCGAAAACGGTGCCGACCATATCGACACGGCCATCTCCAGCTTTGCCTGGGGCACCAGCCATCCGGGCACCGAGTCGATGGTCGCTGCCCTTAAAGGCAGCGAGTTCGACACCGGCCTCGACCTGGAGCTGCTGCAAGAGATCGGCCTGTACTTCTACGCCGTGCGCAAGAAGTACCACCAGTTCGAGAGCGAATTCACCGCCGTCGACACCCGTGTGCAGGTCAACCAGGTGCCGGGCGGGATGATCTCCAACCTGGCCAACCAGCTCAAGGAGCAGGGCGCTCTGAACCGCATGAGCGAAGTGCTGGCCGAGATCCCGCGGGTCCGTGAAGACCTCGGCTTCCCGCCGCTGGTAACGCCGACCTCGCAGATCGTCGGCACCCAGGCGTTCTTCAACGTGCTGGCCGGTGAGCGCTACAAGACCATCACCAACGAAGTGAAGCTCTATCTGCAAGGCGGTTACGGCAAGGCGCCGGGCACGGTGAACGAAAAACTGCGCCGCCAGGCCATCGGCAGCGAAGACGTGATCGACGTGCGCCCGGCGGATTTGCTCAAGCCGGAAATGACCAAGCTGCGCGGCGAAATCGGCGCACTGGCCAAGTCCGAAGAAGACGTGCTGACCTACGCTATGTTCCCGGACATCGGGCGCAAGTTCCTCGAAGAACGCGACGCCGGCACCCTGGCTCCTGAAGTGCTGTTGCCGATCCCGGAAGCGGGCGGCGTGGCCCGTGCTGGCGGCGAAGGCGTACCGACCGAATTCGTTATCGACGTGCACGGCGAAAGCTACCGCGTGGATATCACCGGTGTCGGCGTGAAGGCCGAAGGCAAGCGCCACTTCTACCTGTCCATCGACGGCATGCCGGAAGAAGTGGTGTTCGAACCGCTCAACGAGTTTGTCAGCAGCGGCGGCAGCAAGCGCAAGCACGCGACCGAACCGGGCCATGTCAGCACGGCGATGCCGGGCAATATCGTTGATGTGCTGGTCAAGGTCGGCGACGTGGTCAAGGCCGGCCAGGCCGTGCTGATTACCGAAGCCATGAAGATGGAAACCGAAGTGCAGGCAGCAATTGCCGGCAAGGTTACTGCTGTTCATGTGGCCAAGGGCGACCGGGTCAACCCTGGCGAAATCCTGATTGAGATCGAAGGCTGATCACAGCCTTCGAGACTGACGTTTAATCCTCGGGGGGGCAGGTGCTCCCCTTTTTTTTCGCCTGCAATTTAAGTGTTTGGCAGGGTTAGAAGCTCATTTTCCACTGGCCGGTCAGACCTTGGTCGTGGCCATGGTTGCCGGCTTGGCTGGTGTAAGTCAGGCCGACGCTGTGTTGTTTGGACAAGGCAAGGTCCAGGCCCGCTTGCAGGTCGAGGCTATCGCGGTCCAGGGCGGTGCCAGTGATGGTGTAACCGTCGATCAGACCCGGCGCATAGCGCGAGGTTTGGCGGACCTGGCTGTTGACGTCGCCGTAGAGGTGTTTCCAGCTCGTGCTGAGGTGGGGCGTGAGGCTCATGTTGTTGTCGAAGCGATACAGCGTTGCCAGGCGCAGGCCAAAGGTGCTGTTCAGGTTTCGCTGGGTTTGTGGGCCGACGTTCAATGCGGTCACGCCGCCGCTCTCTTTGAAACGGTCGCGCTGATAGCGTTGGTAGCCGAGGCCGACGAAGGGTTCGACAGTGGAATCACCGCTGCCCAATTGATAGCCCAGTTCGGAGAACAGGGTCTGGCTGCTGGCGTTGTATTTGCTTTTGAGCGAGTCGTGGTAATTGAGCAGGCTGACGCTGCGTTTGTTCTGCCCGGCATGGTTGCTGTAGATCGCCCCCAGGCGCAGGGCGAAGGGGCCGTCCTGGCGCACGGCGTAGCCGCCCAAGTGCCAGCTGTCCAGGTCGGCGGCATAACGCGGGGCATCGAAGCGGCTGGAGGTCTTGGCGCCCATGACACCCACCCGCCAGGCATGGTCGATCGCCCAGTCGGCGCCCAGCAACAGGCCTTGGGTATCGTGTTTCAAGCCGGCGCTACCGTGTTGTGCGTCTAGGCTGCCGCCGTTGCCCAGGCCTTGCACCCAGAAGTGGCCGTCGTCGTCAGTAGGCAGTGTGCGCAGGGTGGCGAGCAATTGGCGGCTCAGGTGCTGGGTGGTGGCCTGGGTTGCGGTGGCCAAGTTGGCGTTTTGGCTGGCGGCCAGTTGCTCAAGGGCTGCGCCGATCCCTCCAGGTTGCTTGCTCAATTGCTCGAGCGATTTTTGCAGGTCCTTGAGGTCTTCCGCGTCCAACTCGCCGGAGGCCACCAGTTGAATCACTGCGGGCTCCAGCACCTTGGCGACTTGCAGGCCGTTGTGCGAAGTGGCCTGCTGAGTGAGGAACCCGTCGAAGGGCGGTGGAATGGGCGGCGCTTCGAACTTGGGTATAAACGCCTCGCTATAGTCGGCGGCGTCGTAGGGATGGTGCCCATAGGGCCTGTATTCGATATCGCCTCGCGCGTGGGCGGGCTGGAAACTTGCCGCCACTGCCAGGCTGATGACTATCGCGATTCTTTGAAGTGTAAAGCGCATGAATTCCCAACCTCTGATGAATGAGGCCGGGAATTTAGGCGAGGTGCGGGGGGATAACTGTCAGGCTATCGACCACCGTTTTGCGGGAGTTGTCTCTAGTACGGTGCGATTAAAAACTCATCTGCCATTGGCCGGTCAGCGCATGGTTGCGGCTGTTGCTGCCCACTTCGCCGGTATAGCCCAAGCCCAGGCGATGACGGGCGGATAAGCCTACGTCCAGGCCTGCTTCGAGCAACAGGCTGTCGCGGTCCAGGGCGCTGCCTTGCACATTGAAGGCGGTGCCACCGGCCAGGAAAGCCTGGCGTGTGGTGCTGTCGACATCGCCATAGGTGTGCTTCCAGCCAAGGCTGGCGCGGGGTGTGAGGCTAACGCCGTTGTCCAGCTGGCTCAGGTGCGCCAGGCGCAGGCCGAAGGTGCTGCTGAAGTTGTCCTGGGTCTGGCCTTCCACGTGCAACGCAGCGGCGCCGCCTTTTTCGTTGTAACCGTCGCGCTGATAGCGCTGGTAGCCGAGGTTGGCGAACGGCTCTGCGCTCAAGCGACCACTGCCCATGGCGTAGCCCAGTTCAGCGAAAGCCTGCTGGCTGTTGGCGTCATAGTCGCCTTTGGCGCGGTCGTTAAAACCGCTGAAGGCCAGCGTGCGTTTACTGTCGCCCTGGTGCCCGCTGTAGGCCGCACCCAGTCGCAACGCCAATGGGCCGCTCTGGCGCAGGGCATAGACGCCGGCGTGCCAGCTGTCGACGCTGCCGTCGACACCGGTGGTGTCCAGGTCGGTCTTGGAGTAACCCCCTAGCACACCCAAGCGCCAGTCGCTGTCCAGCGCCCAATCGGCGCCGAGCACTGTGCCTTTGGTGCGTTGGGTCAAGCCGTTGCTGCCGTGCTCGCCATCAAGCTTGCCGTAGCTGCCGATGCCTTGCAGCCACAGTCGGCCGCGGGCATTCGGGTCATTGAGGTTGCGCACCTCGGCGGGCACACCTGTGGCGGCCAGTACCGGTGTATCTTTGTCATTGAGCCCTACCAGCAGTCCCGCACCGCCGCCCACCTTGTGCATGGCGGCGAGCATGCTGTTGCCCACTTGCGCACTGGCATTGAGGGTGGCGCTGGTGAGGTTGGCGGTGCTGCTGCCCGCCAGTTGCTCGATAGCGGCACCGGCTGTGCCGGTGGTGGTATTGAGCAGGGCGTTGTACAGCGGGTTGGTCGTGCCCAGGCCCGCCAGGCTGTTGGCGGCGCTGGCGCCGTTGCCGGTGCTGGCGAACTGGTTGAAGGCGATGTCGTTACGGGTGTACGTAAGGCCGACCTGAGTGGCGCTGTAATCCAGGGTCGGGGTCAGGAAGGCGTAGTCGCTGGTGACCTTGCCAAACGTGCCATTGATGCTGCCGGCTTGCAGCACGCTGTAGTGGCTTTGCCAGGGGTAGGTGCCTTCGCCGGGGTTGACCGTCAGCGTCGCCCCATTAAGGTAAGCGGTGCCGCCGACCTTGATCGGTGCGCTACTGCCGTCGGCGTTGACGCCATAGGCGAGGGTCGAGCCGCTGCCCATGCGCAAGTCACGGCTGATGCTGGCGGTACCCAATACGGTGTTGGTCTGCAGAGTGCCGTTGACCAGCAGGCTGCCCACCGAGCCGCCGCCGGCATACACACCGCCTGCGTCGACCGTCACGTTACCGGCAATGCCGCCTTGGTTGACCAGCGTGGCACCGCTGGAAATCTCGCCGCCGTCGCTGAAGTCACCCTGGCCGGTCAACGTCCAGGTGCCTTGCTTGACCTCCAACCGTTCGAGGTTGCGGCTGTCGCCAAAACTGCCACCGGCGACGTCGTCCAGGGTCAGTCGGTCGTAACCGCTGCCGCCGTCCACCGTGCCGATAAAGCGGCTGCCGTTACGCAAGATCAGCTGGTCATCGCCGCCGCCCAAATCCAGGGCCAGGCCATTACTGCCGCTTATGGTGCCGCTGTTGATGACCGTGTCGGCATAGTTGCCGACGAACTTCACGCCAAAGCCATCCAGGCCTTCAATCGTGCCGTGGTTCTCCAGGGTGGTGGCCGCGAGCCCCGGCCCGTCGCTGCCGTCGTCCACCAAGATGGCATTGCTGGCACCACTGATCAGCGCGCCTTTGGCGTTGTAGAGAGAGCCACCGCCCAGGGCGATCCCTTCGCTGCCGTTGGCGAAGCCGTTCTTGTCGACACCCCCGGCGCCTACACCCTGGATAACACCGTAATTTTCGATATGGGCGATCTTGTCGATGTCCACACCGTCACCGTCGCCATCCGGTTGCAGGCCGGAGAACGCGCCTATGATGGTGCCGTGGTTGACCACAGTGCCGTCGCCATCGGAACCAAAGCCCGAGCCGTTGCGGCCGATCACCGTGCCGTAGTTGGTCAGCGTGGCGCCCTCGTCCGTGGTGATGCCATGGCGGCCACCGGAAATCAGGCCGTAATTGGTGACCGTCACGCCGCTGGCGGAGTCGATGTCCACGCCATCGAACTTGTCATCGCGGGAGAAGGTGTCGCCAGTGGAGATCTCGCCGTAGTTAGTGATAGAAGCGTTGGCGCCGGTCTTCATGCCGTCGCTGGCCTCCCCGCGAATCAAGCCACCGGCACGGTTGATGATCGTGGTGGTGACGTTACTGCTGCGCAGCGCATCCAGGTCCAGCCCTTGGCCGGTGGCCGAGCGAATGGTGCCGCTGTTGTCGATCAGCACGCTGCCGCTGGCAACGTTACTGTTGATGCGCAACGCATCATTGGCGCCTTGGATCACCCCACCGGCAAGGTTGTAAATGCTGTACCTGCGCTCCCCGCTGACACTGCCCGAACTGTCGATACCCCGGCCGCCACTGGAGATCAGCTTGCCCGCGTTAGTCACCACCACCCCCGCACTGCGGGTGCCGTCCTTGAGCGTCACTGCTACCCCGGAGGTTGTAATGCTGCCAGGCGCCGACGTGGTCAACGTATCACTGCCACCCAGGGTTTGCCCCTGGGTGGTAGGCGTGTCGATCTGCAGGGTCTTGGCTGCGGCTGCTTCGATGAAACCACCGCCGGCCAACAGGGTGATGGCGAGCGCGAGGCGTTGTGGAGACGGGGGCATGCTGGGCGACCTTGTTATGGCAAGCGAGTCGACCTGTATAGCGGAGGGGAGTTGCAGGAATGTGTCGAAAAGATGACGACAATGAATATGCAATCTATTGCAGATCCTTGAGCCTATTCAGCCTGAGCGCTGCAATATATTGCACATTCTGCACGTCAACCGCGCCGCACGTAGCCCTTGCCGAAATGCCGCTCCATGCGCGCCTGGATCAATTCCAGCCCCAGGGACATCACCCAATAAATGATCGCCGCCGTCGTGAGCATCTCGATATAGCGGTAGCTCGAGCGGCCATAGGACTGTGCCAGGAACATCACTTCCCACACGCCCATCACCGAGATCAGGGAGGAGTCCTTGAGCATCGAGATGAACTGGTTGGTGGCCGGCGGGATGATGGTGCGCATGGCCTGGGGCAGGGTCACGTGCCAGAAGATCGCCCTGTCGCGCATGCCCAGGGCCAGCGCGGCCTCGCGTTGGCCATGGGGCACGCCGAGGATGCCGGCGCGGAAAATTTCACTCAGGTAGGCGCCGTAATTCAGCGACAGCGCGATGATGCCGGCGACGATGGCGCCTGGCACCAGCCCCAGTTGCGGCAGGCCCAAGTAGATCAACAAGATCTGGATCAGCAGCGGCGTGCCGCGAAAGAACGAGGCGTAGAAACTGGCGATGCCGAACGCCACCGCACTTTTGGACAGGCGCCCCAATGCGGTGATAAAACCCAGCACCGACGAGGTGACGATGGCGCACAGGCACAAGAACAGCGTCAGCGCCGCACCTTGCAGGAAGCCGTTGGGCGCAAGGTGCAGGCCGACCAGGTTGGGCAGCTTGTCGAGGATGATCGAGAACTTCAGGTCAAAGCTCAGGAAGAAACTCGCAAACAGGCCGAACAGCGCCGCCCAGGTCAGGTAAAGCCGTAGGCGAAAACTCATCGGCTGATATCGGCGCCGATCCATTTTTGCGACAGCGCGCTCAAGGTGCCGTCCTGCTTGAGCTGGGCGAAGACCTCACGCACTTTGCTGTCCCACTGCGGGTCGCCTTTCTCGATGGCCACCGAGTTGGGCTCCGAGTACAGCGGCGCACCGGCGAGCTTGAAGCGCTTGTCCTGGCTCAGGCGCGGCTGCGCGGTGACCAGGTTGGTGAGGATCGCGTCCAGGCGCACGCCGGCGCCCAGGCCCAGGTCCTGGAATGCCACATTGTCGGTGTCGTACGGGGCGATCTGCACATCCTCGAACGGGTACTGCAACTGCGTGTCTTCGGCGCCTTCGATCACCAGGTTCTTGTTCAGGTAACTTTCGTAGCTGGAGGCGCTGGTGAGGCCGACTTTCTTGCCGCTCAGGTCCCGGGCTTCGTGGATGCGCTCGTCCTTGGCATTGACCACGATCACGGCCGGCGAGGCGTAGTACTCCACCGGGAAGTCGAACACCTCGGCGCGTGCCTTGCTTGGGGTCATGGAGCAGATGCAGATGTCGTAGCGCCCGCTCCAGCGGCCGGCGGCGATCACGTCCCAGGACGGGGTTTCCAGGCGCAACTTCACGCCCAGTTTTTGTGCCACGGCCTTGGCCACGTCCACGTCGAAACCGTCGAGCTGGTTCTGGTCATTGAGAAATGAAAACGGCGGATAGCTTTCCATCAGCACGCCGACCAGTTCTTTCTTCTGCTCGACACGATCCAGCGTGGCACCGCCAAAGGCTTGGGTTGAAGCAGCCAACATCGTCAGGCCCAGGGCCAACAGCGGTCTGAATTTCAAAATCGAACACCTGAATAAAAAAGAGGTTGTTATTAACCGAACGGTACGCATTAAATAGTTATAAGAACGACTCTCATAGTGAGTTATTTTCATAAGCATATGAGTAAAAAGCATATGGGCGCAGTAAGCACAGTAATTCTCGATGGCGGCATGGGCCGTGAACTGCAACGCCGTGGCGCGCCGTTCCGTCAGCCGGAATGGTCGGCACTGGCCTTGAGCGAAGCGCCGCAAGCGGTGGAGGCGGTGCACGCGGCCTACATCGACAGTGGTGCCAATGTAATCACCAGCAACAGTTACGCGGTGGTGCCGTTCCATATTGGCGAAGAGCGGTTTGCCGCAGAAGGCCAGGCGTTGGCCGCGTTGGCCGGCGAGTTGGCGCGACGGGCGGTGCAGGCCTCCGGTAAAGCCGTGCAGGTAGCCGGCTCATTGCCGCCGCTGTTTGGCTCTTATCGCCCTGATCTGTTCCAGGCCGAGCGCGTCAGTGAGTTGCTGACACCGTTGGTGAACGGCCTGGCCCCGCATGTAGACCTGTGGCTGGCGGAAACCCAGAGCTCGATCGCTGAAGCACGGGCGATCCATGCCGGGCTGCCTAAAGATGGGAAGCCGTTCTGGCTGTCGTTTACCTTGAAAGACGAAGACACCGACGAGGTGCCGCGCCTGCGCTCCGGCGAACCGGTGGTGGACGCAGCCGAGGCGGCGGCGCAACAGGGCGTGCAGGTATTGCTGTTCAACTGCAGCCAGCCGGAAGTGATCGGCGCGGCGATTGATGCTGCCCGCCAGACCTTCGACCGACTGGGCGTGGCCATCCAGATTGGCGCCTACGCCAATGCCTTCCCACCGCAACCCAAGGAAGCCACGGCCAACGACGGCCTGGACCCGTTGCGCGACGACCTCGACCCGCCCGGCTACTTGCAATGGGCGGCGGATTGGCAAGCACGCGGCGCCAGCCATTTGGGTGGGTGCTGCGGCATCGGGCCGGAGCATATTGCGGTGCTGGCCCAGCGCCTGACCCACTGATTCACCGCTGGTCAAAACTGTGGGAGCTGGCTTGCCTGCGATGGCATCAACGGGTTTTGCCTGATACACCGAGGTGTCTGTATCGCAGGCAAGCCAGCTCCCACAGATGTGAGCATTAATCCCGACACTCTGTGAGTGTCTTCAACTGGCCCGAATCACTCTGGTTCGCCTCCGACAACCACGCCTCAAACCCGGCACCGACCTTCGGCCATTCCGAATCCAGGATCGAATACCACGCCGTATCGCGGTTCTGTCCCTTGACCACCATGTGCTGGCGGAACACCCCTTCAAAACTGAACCCCAACCGCTCGGCCGCGTACTTGGACCGCGCGTTGCCGTTGTTGCACTTCCACTCCAGCCGACGGTAGCCCTGCTCGAACGCATACTTGGCCAGCAGGTACACCGCTTCAGTACTTTTCGGCGAGCGCTGCATCGGCGCGCCGAAGGTAACGTGGCCGATTTCGATACGGCCTTGCGCCGGGACGATGGACATCAGGCTGAGGATGCCCTGAACCTGGCCCGTCGCACGGTCGATCACGCTGAAAAAGTACGGGTCGCTGTGGGCGGCGTGATTGTTCAACCAGGCGTCGAAGGCACTGCGTTCGGTGAACGGGCCGTAGGGCAAGTAATCCCACAGCTTCGGGTCGGCCCCTGGGCCTTCAAGGGCTTGCCACAGTTGGTCGGCATGGCGCGTCGGGTCGAGCTTTTCCAGGTGGATAAAGCGCCCTTCAAGCAGGTGCGCGGTGGGCGCCGGGGCGCCTTTCCAGTCGGCGAGGGAAGTAGTCATGCTGCGCTCCTTAGAGACCTTTGCGAAATTGAATGAAGCCTGGGCGTTCGGCGATGCGCTCGTAGAGCTGGATCGCCGTGGCGTTGGTCTCATGGGTCAACCAGTGCACCTTGCAGCAGCCATCGGCCTTGGCGGTGGCGTAGACGAATTCGATCAGCTTGCGACCCACGCCCGTGCCACGTTGGGCCGGGTCTACCAGCAAGTCCTGCAGGTAGCAGGAGTTCTCGATGCTCCAGTTGGAGCGATGGTAGATGAAGTTGACCATGCCCACCGCCTTGCCGTCCTGCCAGGCCAGTGCCGAATGGGTCGGCTCGCTGGGGTCGATCAGGCGCTGCCAGGTGCTCTGGCTGACGGCGTCCGGCAGTTCGGTGTTATAGAACTTCAAGTACGCCTGCCACAGCGGCAGCCAGGCGGCGTGGTCGGCGGCGCTGACCTGGCGAATGTCGATCAAGCTCATTCTGAAACTCCTTGGGGAATAAAGCGGGCCAGGGTCTGGTCGCGTACATCGGCACTGGCGGCCAGGCCGTCACGGACACCGGCCATGTCGGCGGCGCTGCGGTTCTGGCTGAGTTTGCGTTTGCCCACCAGGCGCTCGATCGGCAGGGCGAAGCCGACGATGGCTTTGAGCATGCCGTCAATGTAGTCCGCCGGTGCGTCGCTGACACGCCAGGGCTGGGCGCGGCCGCTTTCATGGCGGTCGGTAAGAGCCGTGACCACCTTGAGCAAGCGCTCGGCGTCGCTGAACACTTCGGGCTTGCCATAGGCGTGCACGGCGATGTAGTTCCAGGTTGGCACCACTTTGCCGTGCTCGGCCTTGGCGGGGTAAAACGCCGGGCTGATATAGGCCTCGGCACCCGCGAAGATCACCAGTGCCTCACTGCCGTTTTGCAGCTCGCGCCATTGCGGGTTGGCCTTGGCCAAGTGGCCGTACAGCGTGCCGTTGGGACCTTCATCGGGGTTGAGCAGCAAGGGCAAATGGCTGGCTTGCAGGCCGTTTTCACCCACGGTGACCAACTGCGCCAAGCGGGTGTGCTGGATCAGTTGCTGGATTTCGGGCAAGTCATCGAGAGCAAAGGCGCGGGGTGTGTACATGGAGATTTTCCTTGGCGAATGCCTGCATCCTAGGCAGGCTATTGGTTCGTTGTAAGAGCCATCTAGCGCTAATTTCATAGGTCCAATATGCCGCCCATTTCGCCGCCGTTGTCCTTCAACCCTGCCGGTATCGAGTTGGACCGCCGCCAGGGCCTCACGCGCCAGCTTTATGAGGCCCTGCGCCAGCGGGTATTGGATGGGCGATTGGTCAGTGGCACGCGGCTGCCCGCGACCCGCGATCTGGCGGCGGCATTGTCGATTTCCCGCAACAGCGTGGTGCGCGCCTACGATCAGCTGTACGCGGAGGGGTTTATCGAAAGCCGGGTCGGTGATGGCACCTATGTTGCCCAATTGCCGATGGCCAAAAAATTATCCACAAAAGTATCCACAGGGTTGTCAACAGGCTTATCCCCAGGGTTATCCACAAAATGGGCGAATTTGCCCGAGGATCTGGATGACGAAGTTATCCACAGTGCCGGGTTGGCGCGGGTGAAAGACCACCATCTGCCACAGCCGCCGTTGGGACCGCCTCGGGCATTTCGGGTGGGCGTACCCGCCTTCGACCTGTTCCCGTTTGAGGTCTGGGCCAAGCTGAATGGGGCGTTCTGGCGCAAGCCCGACCTGGAACAGCTGTGCTATGGCGACCCGGCAGGCGATGGCCGCCTGCGCGGTTTGATCGCCGCGTACCTGCGCAGCTCGCGGGGCATGCAATGCACGGCTGAACAAATTGTGATCACCAGTGGCGCACAGCAGGCCATCAGCCTTTGTGCACAGTTGCTGGTGGAACCCGGAGAGGGTGTGGCGGTGGAAAACCCCGGCTATCGCGCGGCCGGCCACGCATTTGCTTTGGCGGGCGGGCGGCTGCATGGCGTGCCGGTTGACGGCGAAGGCATGGATTGCCAGGTGCTCAGTACCCTCAATGATTGCCGCGTGGCGTATGTCACGCCTTCCCATCAATACCCGCTGGGCGTGGTGATGAGCCTGGCGCGGCGCCTGGAGCTGTTGGCCTGGGCCGAACGTTCAGGCGGTTGGATCGTGGAAGACGATTACGACGGCGAGTACCGCTACAGTGGTGCGCCGCTGTCACCGTTGGCTGCGCTGGATCGCAATGGCCGCGTGCTGTACGTCGGCACCTTCGGCAAAGTGGCGTTCCCGGCGTTACGCCTGGGTTATCTGGTGTTGCCACCAGGCCTGGTGCAAGCCTTCACCCGGCGCCGCGCCGTGGATATGCGTCATTCCGAAGTCAGCACCCAGGCGGTGATGGCCGAGTTCATGGCGACGGGGCATTTCCAGCGTCACATTCGCCGCATGCGTCGCGCTGCGTTGAGCCGACGCAATGCCTTGCTGGCCGGTTGGCCCGACGGGTTGCCCGGCGTCGGCGTCTTGCCCAGTGTGGCGGCGGGGCTGCACATGACGGTGCGCGTGGATAGCCTGGCCCGTGAGCAGGCGCTACTCACTCAGGCCCACGCGGCCGGTGTGGAAATCAACGGCCTGAGCAGCTATTGGCTGACCGGCCCCAGCCCACCGCCGGACCAGCGTGCCGGCCTGGTGATGGGTTTCGCCGCCGTGCCCGAAGCCGACATCGCACAAGCGCTGGCCCGTTTGCGCCAGGCGTGGTTGCCGTAAAACGCGTTCAGCTTTTGAAGAACAGTGAAGTGGCCAGTGGTTTACCAATCCTGCGGCGGTGAATCTCGATGGTGTCCCAGTCGCTGGGGCCGGTACGCTGGCGAGCACCTCCTAAGCGTTGTTGTTCGCGGGTCTTCAGGTGGTCTGCGGTGAAGTCCTCCAGCGCCGCACCTTTGGCGTCATAGTGAAAGTGCGCATACCACAGCACCGTGCCGCTCTCTTTATCGCGAATCTCGTACTCGTCCAGATAGTCCTTGTTGGGCCCTTTCAGGGCACGGCGGCTGACGACCTTGACGATACTGATCAGCCCTTGGCTGTGCAGCCACTCGACACGCTCGGCGGTGGGTGCTTGATGCTTGATCATCTCGATGTAGGTTTTTCTGCCTAGCCGATAGAAGCGTTGCGCGGCATCGCTGAGGTCGCGGTTGGTCGTGGCGGCGGAAGTATGATCGCTTTCGGTGAGGTTGCGCTGGGTCAGGGCTTCTTCGATGTTGTTTGAGGCTCTTTCCAAGTCTCTTGCATAGCCATCGAACATATCTTGAATGTCCTGCGGGGCATGCCAGGGTTTCTTGGTGAAGCTCTGGTATTTGCGGATTTCCGCTTGTTCGCCATCCAACAACGCTTGGCCTGCGTTGATGCTGATGTCCAGGTCCACGGTGGCAGGCGTGGGCTGCTGTGACGGGGTTTTCTCCCTCTTGACCCAAACACCGGGTGCCTTCTCGTGGAACGTGGCGATCACCTTGCCGGTCATGCCTGTCTTGACATCGACCAGCGTACTGTCGCTTTCACGCGGTTCGCCCATCACCAAGCCGTGATGGCGCGTTTTGATCACTTTGCGCCGTGGTGGTGGTTTTGCCTTTGAGCTACCGGGTTTGGGCTCCAGGTTTTTTCTCTCTCTGAGCAACTGTGCCAGGTCGTGCACGGCCCGCTGCTTGAACTCGTCAATCTGCTGGCGAAAACTTTCCAAACGGCTTTTGAGCAAGTGCTGCGGGTAATCGGCATGCAGGTCCAGCAGGCGTTCATCAGCGCTGGAAAATTGCTCAACCAGGCTGTTGAGTACGTCAATACGCTCCTCCAGCGACGTGCTGTCGGCCCGTTCCATCATCTCACTGAAACTTTCGACGTTGAGTTCGGCGGTATCGGCGATCTGGCCCATCCGTTCACGTAGCGTGGCGGGAATCTGGCGCTGCTCTTCATCGATACACAGGTAACGGACCAAGCCGATTTCCAGGGATTTGAGTTCATCGAGATTGAGCTGCGGTAACTCCTGCTTGCTTTTCAGAATGACTGCGGCGCCTGCATCCCCCAGCTCTTCGAGATCGTCGAACCGATCATTTATGAAGGTCAATCGCTCGAGGATCGCCTGGTTCTGAATGGACAGGGCTTGTGCGGTGCTTGCCTGGCGTTTGTAGTCAATGTCTACCTCCGCTTCGAGGATTGAAGATGACGCCCTCAAGGCAACTTGGTAGCTCACCAACTGCTGTTGCAAGGCAAGCTGTGTCAGTTGCACCTGTTGTTTCAGATACCCGCTCATATTGCTCTGATAGGTAGGTACGGCGTCGATGGTACTCAACGACTTCAACTGGCTGATCGCTTCGTCGTACTCCGTCATCCGGCTATCGACTTTGCCGATGAACGACGCACGCCGCAGGTCGGTGGAAGGGCCGGGAGTTGCGTCCGGCGCAGGCATTGATTCAAGTACGTCCAGCTGTTTACTGGCGGCAACTGCGTCAAAGGTGTTGAGCTGGGCCTTAAGTTGCGGGATGCGCTCAGTTTGGTTGACCTTGACGGCTCGGCGTTGTTTTCGAAGGCCTGCGCCGCGCAGCCGCAGCCGGACGTCGACAAACCATTGGCCCGCCAGGTTGCCGATCAACGGTGGGCCGGTACGCAAGGGGTCCTTGGGGTCGACGATAATGACGCTGTCGTTGTCATCCACCTTCACCTCGAACCAACGCTCGCCCACCGGCGCATACCACTTGTCTGCAAGCGGATAGAGATTCAGGTGACGACCGGGGGTCTTGTCTTGTTCGCCCAGCATCTCGGGTTTGGCGATGTTGAAGCTGTCGAGTGTCGTGCCCAGCCCCAGGCGGCTATGGCTCAGGGCACCGCGGGTGTGCACGGCGCCTTGATGCTGGGCGGGCAGTTGGTTGTCGGTAAGAGTGGCCTGTTGTACGGCGGTGTATTTTTTCTCGGTAATAGCCGGTTTGCCTGCTGTTTCGATCGTCGTTGTCGCGGATTCTGCCTCGGTTGTGGGGGTATCGAATCGCTTGAGCGGGCGCGGGTGGCGTAGGGCGATGTGCAGCGTCAGTGCCATGCCCAAGTTGAGGAACACATCCGCCAACGCTGTCCAGGAAGCGCTCTGGTCACCCTTGTTCACCGCCTCCCCGGCAGCTTGCAGATCGTCCATGATTTGCCAGATCCAGGCGGCAACCCCGAGGGTGCGGCCCATGAAGGGCAGGGCGGCATTGAATATCTGCCAGCCGGCATGTCGCAACGTCGCCCAACGTTTTTGCACGTTGGACACTGACTGGCGTGTAGCCAACTCGACCATCGCATTGGCGTTGGTCTTGAATAGCGTCGTCAGGGTGTCATTACCCACTTCTTCATCGCTCAGCGTTATCGGGCCGCTCATGTAAAGCACGGTGAGCGGTTCTACCAGCGCGCGCACCACGGTCCAAGGCGAGGGCAGGGTGTCTGGAAAAACGTATTGGGCATAGTTGAAGCGCTGTGCTTCAGGCAACCAAGCCAACACCGACTCGCGCAAGGCGTGCTCGTGTTTGATGGCGTATAGCAGGTTTTGCCGCGACGCAAATTGCATCAGGGCCGGTTCCATCAGGGGTCGATAAAGTATGCAGGGGCCAGCCTCGGAACGCCTCGGGCCGATCACGAACATATTGGCGACCACATCTTGCTCATGGCCAGGGCGCAGGGTGGGCATGAAAGCCAGGTTTCGGATGACGATTGGCTGTCCGTCGACATGGCGCTCATGTACCTCGGCGTGCACCACCGCGGCGACGTAGCGGTAACCGAGCTCATCGATGCCGTTCTGATTGCGGATTTTCATCTGCAGGGCCAACAGCGGCAGTTGGATTTGCAGGTGGCGGGTATAGAGCTGCTGTCGGTGGCTCGATTGCTGCGGGTCATCGAGCAGTTTCTGTTTGACCAGGGCTGGGTAGTACTGGCCGATGTCGATGTCTTCGATGACGTCTTTCAGATAACGGTAGGTCAGCCAGGCGGGTGCGTTATTGTCCTTGCCGTTGTAGTGCACCGTCGCGTTGCCGGTGGGCAGGCCGGTAAGGTTTTCCAGGGCCAGGTCGATCAGGCTGCGACGAGTGATATCCACCGCCCCGGGAACGACAAACGTACCCCACAGCACCGGGCTCTCGATCACAATCTCAACTTTTTCCAGGTTCAGGTTCACGTCCTTTTCGGGGGCGCGGATACGGCTTTGCAACTGTGACAGGGCATAGTCACGAATAGGAGGGATGCCATCCTGAAAGGTCTCCCCATGGTAATGGCTATGCAGGAGGGCCATGTCGATCAGGTAACGGCTGTAAGCGGTAGTATCAGAGTCGGTCGCCGAGGCTAGCCAATCTGGAATTTGCTGATGAACCTCGCGGATATTCGACAGTTGATGGTCGCTCATCTCTTCGATGCTGGGCATGATACGGACGAGGGTGGGGGCCTGCATCTGCTCCGGCAGACGGGATTCGCCCAGGCTGCCGATGGCTTGGATCTGCAGCGAAATCAAGTTGCAGGCCAGTGCATCGAAGAAGTTGCCGTCAGGCTCGTACAGGCGCCATTGCAAGGTGGTGTCCTGCTCTGGCGCACTCAAGCGCGCGGGCAGCGAGGCGCCGAACTTGTCCAGTGACTCGAACGTCTCGTATCCGTTCACCAACGAGTACGTGAGGACCATCTGGCGCTTGTCGTGCTCGCCCACCAATACGGTGAGGTCCAGAAAGCTAGTGTGGTGGGGCTGGCCGTCCTTGAGGATATCGATATCTACCAGGTAGGCATGGCTGTCGTAAGGGTCTTTCAGCGATCGCCTGGCCCGGTCGGGTTCCTGGAAAACCGTACGGGCCATGGTGCATTCGTGTTCACCCAGGCCTTGCTCTTCAGTGATGTTCCATACCTTTTTCAGGGTGTTGGAAAAGGCCTGCCAGCGCGGACCGGTGCTGTCGTTGGAGGCGTTCCAGAAGTCCAACTGCTGTTCCTGTGCGGCGGTGAACAGCAGGTCGGACAATTCGTTGATCAGGCGGGCGATGTCATCGATTTTTACCGCCAGATGCACAGGCACCGCAGCGTTCGGTTGCAACGTGAGGAAGTGTTGGCCGTCGATGTAGGTCACTCTCTCGTCGGACAGTGCCTGATGTGCCAACACCGAAGTGAGTGACTCGACAAAGGGCGGCGCGCGCTCTATGGCGTTGTCGACCACCTGCCATTGAGGGCTGACCACCACGGCCAGGTCGGGATCGATGTTGAGCGTGGGGTACAGCTCCTTGAGTGCCGAGCGCAGTGTGGCGGCGGCGACTTCCCGGGTGGAGGGGCCGGTGGTCAATTGGGTGAGCACTTCATAGGTACTGGGTGGGCGGTGGTTGTTAGCGATGTCATTGGGCATGTGCCGCTCCTCTGCATTCGATGGCCCGGACGGGCATCAGGAGTCGGCAAGTTAGCGAGCGCCGGTGTGACGAGGGCGGTAGATACGTCGAGGCGCAGCCGTTCAGTGTGGGACAAGCACCCTCGCCACAGGTGGGTGATTTATTTCACGTTGAAAAACAACCGTCGTGCCTGGTCCAGATTGATTTCGCTGAGATAGATCGCGGTTTTCTGCTTCTCGCTAAGGCCGTTGAGGGTATCGGCTTCTTCGCCCCGCCCGTGCTCTTGTGGCGTTTTGAGGCGTGCGCGCAAAAACGCCTTGGCGGGCACCCAGTCGGTGGAGTAATGGAAATGGGCATACCACAGCACGCTTCGGTCGTTGCGGTTACTGATGGTGTACTCGTCCAGATAGTCCTTGTCAGGGCCTTTGATTCGGCGGCGCTTGACGGTTTTCTTGATGACGATCTCGTTGTTTTGCATCAGCCATTCCACACCTTGCACAGTGGGTGGGTGCTTTTTGATTAACAGCGACTTGTAGCTTCGCGCCTCGCTGTAAAGGGCTTGCACTGCTTCGCTGAGTTGTTTGTTGACAACCGCCGCTGAGCCTAGGCGGCTGTCGGTGATATTGCCTTCGGTCAAGGCCTGTTCAATGTTGGCCGAGGCCTGCTCCAATTTCAGCGCGTGCTGGTGATACAGCCATTCGATGCCGATGGCGCTGCGTTCCGGCTTGGCCGCTTGCTCGGCGGCACGTTGCTTGAAGGCTTGTAACTGGTCTAACAGATCTTGTGCCTGATTGACGCAGGTGGCGACATCAAGGGTAGGGGGGGACGATGCTTCGACGGGGCTCTCGCGCTGCACCCAGATGCCTGCGGGTTTTTCGTGAAAGGTCGCGATGATCTCGTCGTTGAGCGGTGATCTGATATCCACCAGTCCGGTTTCCTCGCCTAGGGCTGAGCGGCGGGGCTCCCCAATCAGAACGCCGTTGTAGCGCGTATAGATGATTTTTTTCCTGGTTTTTGGAGGGGTGGGTGGCGGTGTGGGTCGGCTTCTGAGTGCTTCGCGGGCATTGTGCAGCAACTCCAGGTGACCCACGGTTTCGTTGTAGAAACCACGGACTTTTTCACGCAGGCGTGTGAGCGGGCTGGTCAGCGCGACGTCGTTGAACTCCTGGGCAAAATCCTGCAGGCGTTCATCAATGATGTTGAATTGCTCCACCAGGCTGGCGAGGATTTCGATGCGTTCGTCCAGCCGCGACTCGCTGCGCTCCAGCAGACTTTCACGAAAACTCAGGATGGTCAGGTCGGCGCTGTCGACAATACGGTCGAGGGCATTCCACGCATCCAGTGCGGTGGTGCTGCTCTCGTCCACGCACAGGTTACGCGCCATCGTTACCTGCAGGGCCCTGAGGTATTGGGCGGTGTAGGCCGGCAAGTGCTTGCGGTGCTCGCGAATGGCTTCGAAGCCTTTCTTGCCCATTGCCCTGAGTTGATTAAAGCGCGATTCGATGTAATTGAGGCGCTCGATCATGTCCTGGCTCATATCGGTCAGGGCCCGGGCATCGTCAATCTGACGATCCTGCGGGTGGCTGATCTGATGCTTGATCTGGTCCAGCACGGCTTCGAGCTTGGGCGTAAAGGTGACTTGAGCCTCGCGTATCCCGGTTTCGCTCAGCTTCAGCTCGGCGTCTACATAGCTAACGGCTTGCTCCTGATAGGTTGCGGTCGGCGCGAAGACGTTCAAGATCTTGAGTTGTTGCAGCGCCGATTCGTAGCTGTTTCTCTGGGTTTCGAGTTTCTGCAGGTAGGTGTGACGGCGGGCCTGGGCCGACGTGCTGGCCTGAGGATCGTCCATGGCCACTCGCGCCTGTTGCAGCTGCTCTTGCGTGGCCGTCTTGTCTTGCTCGAATTGTGACAAGCGCTGTTGGGCCTTATCGGCCTCGGCCTGCGCGTCGGTCTGCGACTTTTGCTGCTGTTTCTTGGGGCCGCCGCCGCGCAAGCGCAAGCGTGTGTCGATGAACCATTGGCCCCTGGCGTTGTGGATCAATGCCGGGCCTGTGCGTTCAGGCTTCTTGGGATCGATGATGACCACCGGCTCATCCTCGCCGACGCTCACCTCGAACCAGCGCTCCCCCACGGGGGCGTAGTAGTGCTGCGCCTGGCGGTACAGGTACTGGTACTGGCCTTCGGCAGTTTCAACGGTGCCCAGGTTTTGCGGTTTACTGACCTTGAAGCTGTCGAGCAGTTTGACGAGTTCACCTGGGGCGCGCTTGATTGCGCCATCGATGTGCAAATGAGGTGCGGGCAGCTCATGAGATGCCGACGGCTGTTGTTTGACCGTGACGTCTTTGGCGGTTGTCGCCTTCGGCAATGCTGGCCTGGACTTGCGTGGGTAACCGGGGCGGTGGCTGCGGCTGGCGACGTGCAAGGTGATTGCCATGCCCAGATTGAGGAGCACATCGGTGAGCGCCGACCACTCGGCCTGCTTTTCACCGTGTTCCTGAGCCTCGATAAAGTTCTGCAGTTGATCGACCACCTGCCAGATCCACGCCGCCGTGCCTACGCTACGACCGAGAAAAGGCAGCACGAGATTGAAGATCAGCCAACCGGCGCGCTTGAAGGTGGCCCAGCGGTTTTCGGCGTTGGAGACCGATTGCCGATCGGCCAGTTCGATCAAGGCATCAGCGTTGGCTTTGAACAGCGCGTAGAACCGATCGCCGTTGAGTACCTGCTCACCCAGCGTCATGGGCCCGCTCATGGTCCACAGCTTATCGGGCTCTATCAGGGCATCGGCTACCTGCCAGGGGGATGGCAGCGTGCCGGGAAATACATAATTGGCATAGTCGCTGCGCACGGCTTCCGGTAGCCAGGCCAGCACCGACTCGCGCAGGCTGCTCGACTGCGAGATCGCATAGATCAGATTGGCCGGTGACGGGAACTGCATCAGTGCCGGCGTGAACATCGGCCGATACAGCAGGCAGGGTCCCGCCGCCGGGTCGTCGGGGCCGATCACATACATGTTAGCCACCGTGTCCAAAGAAGCCGACGTGCGCCGTAATGGCCGGAAAGCCAATGGCCTGAGCACAAGGGTTTGTCCGTCCACTAGACGGTCAGTGGGGTCGTCCTGTAAGACGGCGGCCACGTAACGGTAGCCACGCTCGTCGATACCTTCCTGCTGGCGAATCTTGGCTTGCAAGGCCTGCATCGGCAGCTGGATACGCAGGTGCTGTTTGAAGAGCGTTTTACGGCGCGAGGATTCCTGCGGGTCATCCAGCAGTTTCTCTTTGACCAGGGCGGGATAGGTGCTGCCGATATCGACAGCGGTGACCAGTGATACAACATAATCCGCGTCCAACCATTCGGGCAGGTTGAAGCCATTTTCGGTCTTGAGAGAGCGATTACCGGTCGGCAGCGCAATCAGATTCTGCAGGGCCAACTCGGCCACGCTGAAGGTGCTGGTGTCGAACTGACCCGGCACCACGAAGGCGCCCCAGATGACCGGGCTTTTTACCTCCAGCCGGATTTTATCCAAGGGAACGTTGGCGCTGTCAGGATGATCCTTGAGCATTTGCGCTTTGGTCATCTTCAACGCGTACGCTTCGATGGAAGGGATATCGTCCAGGTAGGAGCGGCCGTCGTTCTGGCTGTGCAGCGCAGCGAGGTCCTTCAAGTGGCGAGCGAAGAAATCCTGGTCTGCGTTGGAGGCATTCATCAACCAATCGGGCAATTGGCTCTGATACCACGCAAGGTCGGGGCTTTTATCCGTCGCAAGGGGGACGACGGCGGGCGGCGTGCCCACTGCGACATCAGCGGCGTGGGTGTGATGCACGTCTGAAAAATCAATGTCACCCACGGCCTCCACCAGCACAGACACCAACGCGCAAGCTTGCTGATCAAAAAAATTGCCCTCGGGTTCGTACAGGCGCCAATGGATTTCCTGCTTTGCGGTAGAGCCCGGCAAATGCTCAGGCAGCGAATGGCCCAGTTGCTCCAGCGAAGGGAATTTTTCATAACCCTTGAGCAGCGAATGCATGAGGATCGAGGTTTGCCCTTCATGTTCGCCGAGCAGTACCGCGATCACCACCTCATTGCGGTGTGTCACTTGTTCTGCGTCGATTCGGTCGATTTCAATCAGGCAGGCCTTGAGGTTATAGGGGTCTTTACCCTTGCGGTCGGCTTTATCGGGGGACGTGAACAGGGTGCGCGCCATGGCGCATTCGGTGGCGCTCCAGTCATCGGCGGTCTCAACGTTCCAGATCGCTCGCAATACGCTCGACAGTCGCTGCCAGTGAGCGCCGTTGCCGTTGGTCTGGTTCCAATAATCGACCAGCTGTTGCTGGAAGGCCCGCAGCATGACCGGGGCCAGCACGTTGAGGGTCTTGGCTATTTCACAGATGCGCACGGGCAGGTGCACCGCTGGTTCGACGATCGGTTGCTGGGTGAGAAAGTGCTCGCCCTCGATGTACAGGGCGGGCTCGGCCACGACGGCCTGTATCGCGAGGATTTCACTGAGCGACTGATAATGCGTGGGGCCGGCGACGATCTCATTGTCGATCAATTGCCAGGTGGGTGTACCGACCATGGCGATGTCCGGGTCAATATCCAGCGTTGGGTAGTGTTCTCGCAGCGACTGGCGCAACAAGTGGGACGCGGTCTCCCTGAATGAGGGACCGACGTAGAGTTCGGTGAACAGCGCTGAACGTTCATCCAGGCGCTTTGCGTTCGTAGAGGGCGTGTTTGCAGCGGCTGAGGTCATGAGGCTTCCCTGTCTGGCCGATTGATGGAAATAACCCGAGGTCCAGGCTCGGGATTTCCATGCTAGGGCTCGGCCAGCCGGGGAGGCGGTGCTTACGTAGGCCTACTGTAAAATCTGCAGGGCGTTACCTGCCGGATTTGATCTTGGTCCAGGCCCGCGTCCTGGCGCGTTCGGCTTTGCTGTCCAGGGGTTTGAGGGTATAGAGCGTGGCCATGGCTGCGTCGGTCGGGTACAGGTTGGGGTTGTTACGAATGGCTGGTTCGACCAACCCGCTGGCATCCTTGTTGGGGTTGGGGTAACCGACAAAGTCGCTGATCGGCGCGATCACGTTGGGTTGCAGCAGGTAGTTGATAAAGGTGTAGGCGTCGCCCGGGTTGCTGGCGCCCTTGGGGATGGCGAGCATGTCGAACCAGATCGGCGCGCCTTCCTTGGGCAGGCGCATGTCCACGGTCACGCCATTCTTGGCTTCCTTGGCACGGTTGGCGGCTTGGGAAAAACTGCCGGAGTAGCCCACCGCCACGCAGATATCGCCGTTGGCGATGTCGGCCATGTATTTGGAGGAGTGAAAGTAGGTGATGTACGGGCGGATCTTCATCAACAGGGCTTCGGCCTTGTCGTAGTCCTTGGGGTTGCTGCTGTTGGGGTCCAGGCCCAGGTGCTGCAAGGCCAGGGGCAGGATCTCCGAGGGCGAGTCCAGCAGGGCGACGCCGCATTGCTTGAGCTTGCTGATGTTCTCTTCCTTGAAGATCAGGTCCCAGCTGTCCACGGGGGCGTTGTCGCCCAGGGCCGCCTTGACCTTGGCTGGGTTGAAACCGATCAGGATGGTGCCGTACATGTA
This sequence comes from Pseudomonas sp. AL10, assembly GCF_029960685.1. Classification (NCBI taxonomy): domain Bacteria; kingdom Pseudomonadati; phylum Pseudomonadota; class Gammaproteobacteria; order Pseudomonadales; family Pseudomonadaceae; genus Pseudomonas; species Pseudomonas sp. AL10. Next base: position 368,175 of record NZ_JASBQZ010000001.1, on the reverse strand, counting down.
GGGCACGGCGTATTGATTGCCGGGGTCGTTGGCCTCGATCAGCTTCATCAGCTTGGGATCGAGGTGGTTCCAGTTGGGCAGTTGGCTGCGGTCCAGGGGCTGGAACACGCCGGCTTCGATCTGTTTGGCCAGGAACACGTTGGACGGTACCACCACGTCATAGCCGGAGTTGCCGGTGAGCAGTTTGGCTTCCAGGGCTTCGTTGGTGTCAAAGATGTCGTACACCAGCTTGATCGACGGGTGCTGGGCCTTGAAGTCTTCCAGCGCCTTGGGCGTGATGTAGTCGAACCAGTTGTAGACCTTCAGGGTTTTTTCTTCGGCCTGGGCTGCGCCGCTGACAACCACGGCGCACAGGGCGAGCGACTTGAGTATGTTCATTGGGCTGCTTCCTCGAAACCTTCCAGCACGTTGACGGCGTTGATGCCGATTTCTTCCACCGCGTAGCCGCCTTCCATCACGAACAGCGTGGGTTTGCCCAGGCGCGCAATGCGTGCGCCCATGGCTAGGTAGTCGGGGCTGTCGAGCTTGAACTGCGAGATAGGGTCGTCCTTGAACGTGTCCACGCCCAGGGACACCACGATGATGTCGGCAGCGTAGCGCTCGATCTCGGCGCAGGCCTGTTCCAGCGCCGCGCTCCAGGCCTGCCAGCCGGAGCCCGCCGGCAACGGATAGTTGAAATTGAAACCCGCGCCTTCGCCTTCGCCGTGCTCATCGGCATAACCGAGAAAGAACGGAAACTCTGCCTCCGGATGGCCGTGAATCGAGGTGAACAGCACGTCGCTGCGCTCATAGAAAATCGACTGCGTGCCGTTGCCATGGTGGTAATCCACGTCGAGGATCGCGACCTTTTTGCAGCCCTGATCAAGGAACGCCTGGGCCGCGATGGCCGCGTTGTTGAGGTAGCAATAACCGCCCATCAAATCGCTGGCGGCGTGATGCCCCGGCGGGCGGCACAGCGCGAAGGCACTATGGGCGCCATGGGCGATAGCGGCCTGGGCGGTGAGGGCAACTTGTGCTGCGCTGTAAGCCGCTTGCCAGGTGCCGGCGGTGATCGGCGCGCCACCGTCGAAGCTGTAATAGCCCAACTGGCCGTGCAGGCTGGTGGGCAACACGCGGCGCAACGTGCGCGCAGGCCAGGTGTAAGGCAGCAGGTCGCCGTCCTGGCCGTATTCGGTCCAGCGTTGCCAGGCGCCTTTGAAGAAGTCGAGGTAGTCGCGGCTGTGGATACGTTGCAGCGGTGCCAGGCCGAAATCCTCCGGGGCCTGCACCGGGCCCAGTTCGCGGTCCTTGACCCGTTGCAGCACATGGTCGGCGCGCGAGGGCATTTCGAAGCAGGGCATCAGTTGCCCGTCCATCAGCTCACAGCGGCCATGGTGCAGGTGGTGATCGTCCGAGTAGATCGTCAGCATGTTGTTGTTCTCCGCAGGCTGTATTCGTGAGTGCAGTCTTGCGGCGCACGCGGTTTATGAGAACGACAGGAGCGGCCAAAAGGGGATCAATATGGCCAAAGTGTGTGTCCGCAATTCGCCCCTCATTGGCGCGTCATGCACGAAATTGGCTCGGCGTGACGCCGCTCCAGCGCACGAACGCATGCCTGAAGCTTGCCGTTTCGCTGAACCCCAGCGTCTCGGCAATCCGGTGGATCGGCCACAGGCCGTTAGCCAACAACTGTTTGGCGCGTTCGAAACGCAGCTCATCGAGCAGTTCCTGATAGCTGCAACCCAGGTTGTGCAGGTGCCGGCGCAGGGTGCGCGCAGAACAGTTCATCTGCTGAGCCAGGCCATCGAGCCCAGGTGCGGCGTGCAATTGTGCAGCCAGCAGCTGGCGGATTCGCCCCAGCCAGGCCTCGCGCCCGGTGAATTCGGTGTTCTGTTTGCGGCAACGTTCGACCATGGCCTGGTGGGTGACCGCGTCGGCCAGGGGCAAAGGTTGGGCGAGCCAGCGTTTATCAAAGGCGAACGCGTTGGCGATAGCCTGAAACTGCAGCGGGCAGTCGAAGCTCTCGGCGTAGCGGGCCTGATAATCCGGCGCATCGTGCTCGAACCGAGCGCCCAGCAACGGCAGTGGATGGCCGAGCAGGTCGTCGCAAATGACCTTCAGTGATCCCAGGCACAGCTCGACATTGAAGGCAGTCAGTGCCGGGTTTTCGCGGTAATCGCCGGCCGTGAACCAGATACGCTCGCCGTCCTCTTCCAGGCTCAGTTCGAAGAGTGTTCCCAACAGCGCCGGATACCGCAGGGCCAGGCGCAAAGCGTCACCGAAAGTGGCACTGGTGAGCAGGGCATAGCCCAGTAGGCCGTACGAGGAAACATGCATACGCCGTCCAACGATCAGGCCGATATCACGCTGATGGGCCACGGCATTGGCACACACTTGCATCTCCTGATGTGTGGCGATACGCGTGTCGGCGCGGCTCAAATCCGCCGCACAGATGCCGCTGCCGGCCAGCAATGCTTCAGGGGGCAAGCCTTCGACCTCGAAGGTACGCAGCACTAGGGAAACGGCATTGAGGGTGGTGAGGTGGGAATGCAGCATGGGAACTTCCAGCCAGGGGATAGCTGGAAGTGGAGCAAGTTACATGCCGGTCAGCTCAGCTCGCCGCACAGGTCCAATTCCACCAGGCGGCGGATTTCTGCGCTGTCCAGCCCCGCGCCGATCAAGGCGTTGAGCTTGCCGAAGGCCGCTTCTCGGGTCATGCCGCCGCCGGACAGTACACCCACGCTGCGCAGGCGGCTGCCGGCTTCGTAGACATCCAGTTCCACGCCGCCTTCATGGCATTGGGTGATCGCGACCACCACCACATCCTGGTCCTGCGCACGCTGGAGACTGGCCAGGAAGGCTGGGTTGTCACTTGGGCCGGTGCCGCTACCGAAGCACTCGAGCACCAGGGCCTGGATGCCGCTGTCGATCAGTGCATCCAGTTGCGCGGCAGTGATGCCAGGAACCAGCGGCAGGACACCAACGTTGGCCGGGGCCTTGTCGTTGCGGTAGGCCAGCGCGGCGGGAAGCTTGTCTGCCAGCGCAACACCGCCATTGCGTTGCAGTGCGGCAAACGGGTTGCGCCCAAAACTGCGAATTTTCGCGCAGCGAGTCGGCGCCATCAGCGCGCCGTGGAAGTACAGGTGCACACCCGGCTTCAGGCCTTCGCCCAAGGCCGTCAACGCACCGCTGACGTTCTCCCAGGCATCGCTATCCGGTACACCCGCTGGCAGCATCGAACCGGTGAACACCACCGGCGCCGGCAGGCCCAGCAGTTGGAAGCTCATGGCCGCCGCGCTGTAGGCCAGGGTGTCGGTGCCGTGCAGGATCAGCACGGCGTCGCAGCCGGCATCTACCGCCTCGACCACGGCGCTGCGCAGGCGTTGCCAGTAGGCAGGGTTCATGTTGGCGCTGTCGATCAGTGGCGACATTTCTTGGAAGCGCCACGCGGGCAGGTCTGCGCCGGCAAACTGTTCACGCATGCGCACTTCAAAACCAGACGCGGGCGCCAGGCCGTTGGCGCTGGCCTGCATGCCAATGGTGCCGCCGGTATAGAGCACCATCACGTTATTAGCTGATTGCATCGAAAATCTCCTGAACGAAAAACGCCGCCGGGCCCAGAGCATGCCCAAGGCCGGGCGGCGTGTCATCTAGCTGCGATTAACGTTGCGCTTGAGCGCTCAGTTCCGCTGCCGGGGCCGTTTCGGTTTTCACCGGGTTGGCCGGCCATGCCTTGCGGTCCAGGTCCAGGTCGGGGAACTGGCTGGAATCGAACACCGGAGTCTTGATGCCCGCCGCGCGCTGGTTGTCGTAGTCATTGAGGATGCGCATGGCAATCTTGAACAGGAACGCCAGGGCGAACAGGTTGACGAACGCGAGCATGGTCATGGTGATGTCGGCGAAGGCGAATACCGTGCTCAGGTTCTCGATCGAGCCCCAGAAAATCAGCACCAGCACCAAGGCGCGATAACCCATCAGCACCTTGCGGTTGTTACCGACCAGGAAGCGCAGGTTGCTCTCGCCCAAGTAGTAGTTGTACATGATCGACGTGAACACGAACAACGCCAGGGCCACCGAGATGAACATGCGGCCCCAGTCACCCACTACCGCCGCCAGGGAGTTCTGGGTCAGGGCAATGCCGTCACCTTCAAAGCCTGGGGTGTAGAAACCGGACAGCAAAATCAGCAACGCAGTACAGGTGCAGATCACGAAGGTGTCGAGGAACACGCTGAACGCCTGCACCACGCCTTGGGCGATCGGGTGTTCTACCGACGCCACTGCCGCTACGTTAGGCGCACTGCCCAAGCCTGCTTCGTTGGCGAACACGCCGCGCTTCACACCCATGATGATCGCACTGCCCACCAGGCCACCGAAGGCTTGGTCGAGGCCGAACGCGCTCTTGACGATGGTCGCGAGCATGGCCGGTACATGGTCGAATTGCAGCACGATCACGTACAGGGTCACGGCGATGTAGACCAGGGTCTTGACCGGCACCAGCAGGTCGGCAATCGAGGCGATACGCTTGATCCCGCCGATAAACACCAGGCCCAGCAACACCGCCAGCGCAAGGCCGGTGTAGGTGGTGTCGAGGCCGAAGGCGTTGTTCAGCGAGTGCGTTACAGCGTGGGCTTGCAGGCCGTTGAAGGCAAAGCCGAAGGTCACCAGCAGCAGGAACGCCATGACCATACCCAGCCAGCGCTTGTGCAGGCCGTGCTGGATGTAATAGGCCGGGCCGCCACGGTAGGTGCCTTCAGCGTCGGTGCGCTTGTACAACTGGCCGAGGGAGCACTCGATAAAGCTCGAAGACATGCCCACCAGCGCGGTAACCCACATCCAGAACACGGCACCCGGGCCACCCAACGTCACGGCAATGCCGACACCGGCGATGTTACCGGCACCCACGCGGCCCGCCAGGCTGAGCATCAGCGCCTGGAACGAGCTGAGTTGGCCGGCGCTGCTCTTGAGGCTGTCTTTAAACACCGAGAACATGTGGAAAAAGTGACGCAATTGCACGAAACGCGAGCGGATCGTGAAATAACCGCCGAGCCCGACTATGAGCACGATCAGTACTTTCCCTGAGAGGAAGTCGTTGATGACTTCGAGCATGGAGTGTTCCTCGCTGATTTTTCTGATGGCAAACGCAGGACGGTCCGACGCATCGCTCGGCACCAGGCAGTGCACGACGCTCGATCCCCATCCTTTTGCGGGTGTTGTTATTCATGCGCTTTCGCGGTGTACCCGGGCCTCGTTACCGACGGCCGCAGACGCGAAGAGGGGCGGCACTATACCTAGGTGTGCGCCAGCCGTCTGCAAGGGGCGTAATTGACCGAGGAACGGTCAATAGGAAAAGGCGCGCTGGGGCTGATAAATATCTTACCTGGGGCGAGGGAGCTTGCTCCCGCTGGACTGCGCAGCAGTCCCATTTTCCGGGGGCCGCTTCGCGCCCCAGCGGGAGCAAGCTCCCTCGCCACAACAGCCATTTGCCACCGGTCGCGAGGGCGCGTGCATAGCGTTAATCTCTGCGGCGTCGCTGCTCATCAGCAATCGGGCGTGGAAGCCCTCGAACACGCCTCCCACGTGCTCTACTACGCCAAAATGCTCTCCCTTGAAGCCGCCATGGACCCAAGAACCGAGAAGTTCGCATTCGCCTCGCACTACCTGGGCGAAATGGGCAAAGCCATCATCGATGACCTGCTGCTGGCGATGCAGCCAGGCACTTCACCTGCGCAGTAAGTAATACGCGCCCGGTGCACGGCATCGGGCGCCGAAGCCCCGTCAGACTTATACGACGAAACTCCCGGAATCGTCCGACTTTACCCTCAGTAAATCCCTCTCCAAAGTTTGGCTTGCCACTGACTTTCTCGTTCTCGTTTACCTCGGTTGAATGCATCACGCATCAATTTTCTTATTCGAGACGAGAAGGAAAGTGTGGCCAAAACGACTTGGATAAGGGGCAAGACAATGAGCAAAGGACACTATGTTGTTTTAGGTGACCAAACGACGTGCGGCGGGCGAATTCTCGAGGGTGATCCGACATTCAAGTTACATGGCCTTCACCGTGTTCTGGAAGGTGCTCGGGTCACGTGCGGAAATCATGCAGGAGATTTCCGGATTCTAGGCGGCATTTCCAATATGAGACGCAATGGAAAGCGTGTTGCTGGCACACTGGACAGTGTCAGCAGTTGCCCCTGTGGAGCCCGGTTGATTCCTTCGGTATTAGAGGCCACCTACGAAAAGCGAGAAGCAGAATCGCCAGCGAGCCAGCGGGTTGCTCAACCGAACGAGGCACCTGTAAACGGTAACCCCATAACGCCGTCTCAATCTGCTTTCACGCCTTCTAGTCGTACAGTGCCAACGGCATTCAATAGCGTGCAGGGTCAGGAACCAGGTTTCTACATCGTGCCCAAAAGCATGAGCCGCGAGGCGCTGGAGGCCACACTTTTTCCGACGCTCGACCCGGCTGTGATGCGCAAGTTTCAGGTACTTAACCCCAATACCGGCAACGTCAAAGCCGGCTCGATGATCGTGCTCAGTGATCCGAACAACACCTCCTGCACTTATCAGGAAGCGCAACTGATGCAGGCTGCAAAACAAGTCAGCGCATCTCTGGATTCCCTGACGCCCGACGAGGCCGACTTTCTGTATCGCCACGGTGCTGAAATCGCCGGTTTCATCGGCCAGACCTCAACCTGGTTAGGTGTCAGTGCGGTGGTGATGGAAAAGCACCTGAGCAACCTGCGAGACACGCTGCAGGCCATGGAGCGGCTGCATCAGGACAGCTATCGGCAGCATGGGCACCTTAGATCACCGCAGTTCTTTGCTGATCGCCAGCGGTTGATGAATCAGCTGGATGCTCATCTGCTCAACTCCACGCGCCTGCGCGGCCAGACAACCTTGGGCGATCACCCCAAGTTGAAAACGGCCCTGGGTATATCCAGTCGCAGCTTGGTGCATCACTGGGACAAGGCCGGTGGGCCGGGGCAGATTCCGGGGTATGCGGCTCATGTGGAGGCGGTCAGCCGTGCGACGAAGTACATGAAGGCGGGTGGTTATATTGGTATTGGCCTTGGCGGCGTGTCTTCGTTGCTGGCTATTCAGCACGTTTGTAATGGGGGCTCTGGGGCGGCTTGCGAGAGGGTCAAGTTTACAGAGGTAGGAAAATTTGGTGTTTCTACTGGTGTTGGCGCGTGGGGAGGGAGCGCAGCCCGAGTTGCCAGTGGCCCGATTTGCTTTGCGCTGGGCGTTTCCACAGGCATTGGAGGGGTTGTCTGTGTCGCAGCTGTTGTAGGTGCTGGGGCGTGGATGGGTACTACCGTCGGCGGTATGGGAGGCGAATATATGGGTGAGAAAATTTATGAAGCGACACAACGATGAATAGTATCGACACTTGGTCTCCCTGGATTGCAATCATTGTTGCCGGTGGCCCAGGCTTGTTGGCAGTTATGAATCTCGCATTCAGTTTGTACCTGAGCAACCGTTACATGGAGGCACTGAAGGAGGCGTTGAAGAATAGTCGTTATATTTATCTCTGGGGATTTGGACTGGGAAGAAAAGGCTTGATTTGGGCCCTTTTAGATATGGCAAAAATTACAGGCATGATAATGATGCCAAAGACGCACATTCGGATTGGTGATTTAGATCCTATTGATTATAAGCAGTTCCCTGTTTATCTTAAGTGTCTGTTGAAAGTTAACTTTATAATGATGATTGCTGTTGGTGTATGGCTGGTTGTATTGTTTTTTCTGCTGAGGTTCAGGTAGTGTTATGAGAGAAATTCATTTATGGGAAAGTTGACTTATGAAATTAATCAACTATGACCAGTATCGACACTTGGTCACCTTGGGTTGCGATATTTGTGACTGGGGGGCCAATTATTCTTGGGGTTGTGAGCACTGCATACACTCTTTACCTGAGCCACCGTCACTTGGAAGCCATGAAGGAAGCCCTGAAGAATAGCCGCTACATTTATCTATGGGGGCCAAGTTTGGGGAGACGGGGCGTGATTTGGTCTCTTTTGGAAATAGCGAAAATCGCAGGAATGGTCACATGGTCAAAAGCGTATATCCGAACTGGAGATGTAAACCCTGTTGATCTTGAAAACTTTCCGCCCTACCTGAAACGTCTTTTGTTCATTGATGCAGCGATGAAAATCGTTGGTTTTAGCTGGATTATTATCGTGGGCGTATTGCTGAAACTGAAGTAGTGGGTGATTGATAATGAGGCCGCCCCCTGTGTGAGCGGGCTTGCTCGCGAATGCAGTAGGTCAGTCAACGTATGCAGTGGCTGATATGGCGCATTCGCGAGCAAGCCCGCCCAGGGGTTCTAGGTCAGAAGTAGTAACCGATATTGACGTTGGTGCGGTAATACCAATCGTTGCTACCCACCGAATTGGTGCTGGTAAAGCCGCTGCCATTCTCCGCCCCGCCGTAGGGGTTGGCATTGCGCGCCCAGGTGAAGTCGACCCAGGCCATCACCGGCATCGCCAGGAACTGCGCGCCCACGGTGAACATCTGCGAGTCGTCCCAGGCGCTTTTGTCTTTCATCATCCGGCTGTAATCGCTGTACAGCTTGATCTTCTTCAGTTGCCCCAGCCGTGGCGTGTGGATGTCGTAGCCGACGTTGAGCGAGGCCAGGCTGGCCTTGGAGGCGATCAGGTACGCAGGCGTCAGGCCATTGCCGCCCATCAGCACCGAGTCGTTGCTCACGCCGCTCGGGTTTTCGGGGTCGTATTCGTAGCGGATGGCTTGGGTGGTGACGGTCCACAGGCCCTTGCTGATGATGGCGTGCACGCCGGCGGCCCAGTAGTCGCCATTGTCTTTGGTAGTGGCGTTGTACAGTTGGGCGGTGGCGAGCGAGGCGCCGACTTCGGTCTTCCAGCCCTCGTTGTTGAAGGTGCGCGCCACGCGGGCGTTGAATTGGTTGCGCTTCTCGTTGTCCTGGCGCGACTGGGTGAAGGCAATCGCGTTGTCATTCAAGTCGGCGTAACGCCCCACTTCCGGCGAGTAACGCAAATCGCTGGGCAGCATGCGCGGGAAGTAGCCGAGTTGCACGTCCCAATCCTGATCCTTGTAGCTGTATTTGAGGCCGGTGCCGGCACTCACCGCGTAGCCCATGAAGAACGGCAGGTGGTAGCTCCAGCCAAATTGCGGATAAGGCTCCAGACCGAAGGGTTTGAACGGCGCCCCCAGTTGCAGGTTGGAGTTGGGATTGAGCCGATAGCCCACGAACCCGCGGTCAATGGAACGCTTGCCGTCATCCTGGAACCAGTAGCCGATATCGCTGTAGAGGCTCTTGTAGGTGGCCTGCACATCCAGACGGAACGTGTCGAACAGAAACCTGCCGTTGTTTTCGGTGGTGTCCCAATGCTCGTCGCGATAGTTGGTACGCAACGCCCCGCCGATGTCCAGGCTGCTGTCGCCGCTATCGCTGCGCCAGGAAATATGCGGGAAAGGTTTGTTGGCGGCGTTGGCCCGTACCGGCTCGGAAGGAATGGATTCTGCGGCGAAACTGCTGAAACTGGTAAACATCAATCCTGCACACAAGACGCGCTTCATAGAGACCTCTCTACCGGGTGATCGGCAACACTCGTCCGCTTGCCTTTAAAGGCAACTAAGGAGGGAGCGGGTCTTACCGGGTTTAAGTGTTGGTTCTTATTGTTTTATCGGCGAAACGCCGTTTAATCAGTGAATGCACAGGAGTAGAGCAGGAAGTGTGCCAGGCGGCTTGTTAGTTAATGCTTTATAAAAACATCATTAAAAACAGTTGTTTATATGGGAAACAAAGCGGTTTGTATAACCCGTGAAACAACCTGTAAGTGTGGTAACAAAGTTGCCCGTGATAGGTGCGTATTTATTGCACGCTGCCAATGAAACGGGCACTTTTCGGGTGATCCTGTAGGAGCGAGCTTGCTCGCGAAAAACGTTAACGATAATGCCTGCACCCTGGAATAACGCGGTGCCTGGACGTTCTTCGCGAGCAAGCTCGCTCCTACAAGGGGTGGGGGGTTAGAGGTCTAGCACCAAGCGTCGGCTCTTGCAGCCTGAAACGCACACCATCATCGACTTGTTCGCAGCCCGCTCGGCCTTGGTCAGCACCCCATCGCGGTGGTCGATTTCGCCTTCCACTACCCGCGTCTCGCAGGAGCCACACACGCCTTCGCGGCAGCTGTGATCAATGTCGCAACCCGCCTCCAGCAGCACATCCAGCAAACTCAAGCCAGGTTCCACCGCCAGGGTTTTGCCGGACCTTTTCAGTTCAACGCTATAACTGCTCTGGGCGTCTTCGCTGGGCGGCAGTTCGGCGGCGGCAAAGCGCTCGATGTGGGCATGGGGATAACCCAGGCGCTCACAGGTACTTTCGAAAGCGTCGAGCATCGGCGTCGGGCCGCAGCAGTACAGATGGGTATCCGCAGGTTGGTCGGCGAGGTAGGCGGCCAGATCGGGCGGCACGCCTTTTTCGTCATTGAAGTGGTAAATCACCCGCGCACCGAGTCCGCCCAATTCTTCTACCAATGCAGCTTCCTGGCGTGAGCGGGCGCAGTAGATCAACTCGGCGGATTTTCCCAGCGCCAGCAACTGGCGGAACATGCAGTAGATCGGCGTGATCCCGATGCCACCGGCCACCAGCACACTGTGCCTGGCGCTCAGGTCCAGTTCGAAGTTGTTGCGAGGCGGCGAGATCGACAACGGCATGCCGACCCGCAACTGGCTGTGTACATACTCCGAGCCGCCACGGCTGTTGCGGTCACGCAGGATACCCACCACATAACGCCCACGGTCGCCGGGCGAATTGAGCAGCGAATAACTGCGCACCAGGCCGTTGGCCAGGTGCAGGTCGATGTGCGAGCCGGCGTCGAACGGCGCGAATACGGTATCGCCCAAAGGCCGCAGTTCGACGCTGATGATGCCTTCGGCTTCATAGCGCAGGGTGTGGACGCGGGCGTTGAGGAGCGCGGCTTTGTTCATGGCAATTGCTTCGCGTCGATCAACTCGAGCTGGGCTTTGGCGGCGTTCTTCAGGTACCGCCGCAGCCGCACCACGCCCAAGTCGTGCTGGTAGAGGTTTTCACGCTGATTGGCATCCGGCTCCATGAACTCCAACAGTACCCGGTCTTGTTCCAGTACCGCCCAATGCCGCGCTTCCAGGCGGTTCTTGTACAGAAACCGCCAGGTGTCGCGCTGCCAGCCGGTCAGCGGGCGGCAGCGCCAGTGGAACGCGGCGGCCAGCGAGCGGCTGCTGGGGGTGTAGCTGCCGATGATGGTGAAGTTGCCGCCGGGGCCGCCGGTTTTCGGGTAGGGGATTTCCAGGCGCAGCCAGTGGCAGCCGTTGTCCACGAACTCGGTCCAGTCGAAGTTCACGCCGCGCTGGCCTTCCTTCTCGAAGAAAAAACCGGTGTCGGTGTCGCGGGTGACAAACTTGGCGGTGGCTTCGCCTTCGCTCATCGAGTGCGACATCTTGTGCAGGTAGGTGCCGTGCATCGGGTCCATGACGTTGTCGATCACGTAGCGATAGTCGCCTTTCCACTCGGTGTAGCAGACGAAGCTGCTCCACTCGGGAGAGGTCAATTGTTCGGGCAGCACCAGCTCCGGCGCAACGTCCAGGTGCGGGTCGGTGGCGTTGAACAAGAAGATCGCGCCTGCGGCTTCGCGGGTGTGGAACATACGCGTGGGCCGGCTGCCTTCCAGTTTGCAGCCGGGGCTGCCGGGTACTTTGGTGACGGTGCCGTCGCAGCGCACTTCAACGCCGTGGTACGGGCACTGCAGGCGATCGCCCAGCACCGGCCCTTGGGACAGCGGGGCGCCGCGATGGGGGCAATGGTCTTCCAGCGCATGAACGCTGCCATCGTTGTCGCGCCACAGGGCAATCTTGTAGCCCAGGCGTCGTATCGACAGCGGCTTCTCACCCAAAAGGTCCGACGGCAATACCGGGAACCAGAGGTCTTTGAGGCCATTGGCCAGATGCTGTTCAACAGGGTCGACGGTCAATTGCATGTTCATTTTTATTCCTTCTGCCGGGTCATTCGCCCAGCCGGGCCATCAGGGTTTTGTAGGCATCTTCGGTCCACTCGCCGCTGGTCAGCGGGCACGGCGGGCCGGCCAGGTTCAAATGCGCGAGCAGGGCCGGCAGTTCGGTCACGCCACTGCCAAACGCGCGCTCGATGGAGTCGCCCAGCAACTCTTCGAACTGGGTGTTGGGTCGTTTACGTGCCTGATGGGGTTGCAGGTAGGGTTCGTGAGTACTCATGGTGTTGACCTCCGTACAGGTGTGTTCAGGCTGCGTGAGTTGTTGGGACGCCCCAGGCGTCGTAGCCGTAGACCCAATCGGCATTACCGCCGTCCTTGAGCCACTGGTTGCCCCGCGAGCCGATCTGGATCTGGCTGGTGCGTTCCAGGCGCGCTTGCTGGTAAGCCTGCAACGCGCCGGCCACCGAGGCCTGGCTGTCGAGGTCTTGCAGGTAGCGGGCGAGCACCACCGCATCTTCGATGGCCTGGCCGGCGCCCTGGGCCATGAACGGCATCATCGGGTGGCAGGCATCGCCCAGCAGGGTGATCGCGCCCTTGGACCAGAACGGCAGCGGGTCACGCTCATACAACGCGGTCTTGAGCACATCGGTGCAGGCATCAAGCAGGGCGCGGGCGTCCGGATGGAACGCCTGGTAGTGGCTGCGCAGCTCATCGGCATCGCCGGCGCTGGTCCACGACTCTTCGTGCCAGCTGTCCTGGGCGGTGGTGGCGAAGATGAAGATGTCTTTGCCCTGGTTCAGCGGGAAGGTGACGATCTGGCTTTGCGGGTTCGGCCCCCACCATTTGGTGAACGCCTGGATGTTCGGCACGTGCGCCACCTGTTCGGCCGGTACCACCGCGCGATAGGCCACCACTCCGGTAAAGCGCGGATGCTCTTCGCCAAACAGCGCGCTGCGCACCACTGAGTGGATACCGTCTGCGCCAATCAGCACGTCACAGCGGTGCTGGCTGCCATCCTTGAAGTGCAAGGTAATGCCGTCGTCAGCCTGTTCTATCCGTTCGGCACGCTTAGCGAACTGCACGTTGTTCAGCGGGAACACTTCGGCCAGGGCCGCGAGCAGGTCGGCGCGGTGGATGGTCAGTTGCGGCGCGCCGTATTTTTGTTCGGCAGCATCGGACATTTCCAGGCGCGAGGTTTCCTCGCCGGTGTCCCACATGCGGCTGATGCGGTGCGTGGGGCGAGCGGCCGGGATGCGTACGGCGGGGCCAATGCCCAGGCCATCCAGCGCACGGACCGCGTTGGGGGTGAGGTTGATATCGGCACCGACGCGCAAAAAGGCCTTGGACTGTTCGAACACGGTGACCTGGTGACCGGCGCGATGCAGGGCGATGGCGGCGGTCAGGCCGCCGATACCGGCACCGGCGATAGCAATATTCAGGGAAGGCATGGGCGACTCCTGCTCAAGGTTTGGGTTTGTCGGTGAGGAACTTGCCTTGCGGCGCTTCGACGTGTTGCTGGCGCCGGGTGTTGCCGTCGATACCGCCAGCAATGGCCCATTCAGCGAAGACCGTAGGGCCGGGCTCAAAGGTGCGTGGCTGCCATTCGCCGGTCAGTTGGTCTTCATCGGCGTAGTACTCCACCAGCGCGCCGGCCGGGTTCTTGAAGTACCAGAAAAACGCCGAAGACACCGGGTGGCGGCCCGGCCCGATTTCGGTCGGCCAGCCGCTGCGGGACACATGCATGCCGCCGCCAAACACCTCATGAACGTCGCGCACGGTAAAGGCCACGTGGTTCAGCCCCGCCCGTGGTGCCGGCAGTTGCAACATGAACAGGTCGTGGTGGCCGCCTTCTTCGGCGGTGCGCAGGAAGGCACCGCGGTCCGGGTAACGGTCCGAGGCCTGGAAGCCGAAACGCTCGTGGTAGAAGGCTTCGCAGGCGTTCACGTCCTTGACGAAAAACACCACGTGGCCGACTTCAATCGGCGTGGCGCGCTCATAGATCGGCGCCGCCTTGTTGATCCGGCCCTTGGTCTGCCAGGTGTTGTGGCCGCTGCATTCAATCTCCAGTTCACGCTTGCGCGTGACTTGCAGGCGGATCGCCAGACCGTTGGGGTCGGTGCAGCCGATGCGCCCGTCACATTCGACAAACCCCGGGTCATTGGCGATGCGTTGGCTGTACAGCGCCAGGTCGGCGGTGCTGGCTACGCCCCATACCACTTCGCGCACCGTGGAGCCGGCTTCGATGGCCGGCGGCAGGCCCGGCTTGTTCAGGTCCGCAAGCACTACGCGACAGCCGTTGAGGGTCTCGAACACCACCTCGTCCGATTGCGCGCTGACTTGGGTCAGGCCCCAGTCGCTGAAAAAACGTACGCAGGTGTCCAGGTCCTCGACGCCGTAAGTGACTTCATCAATACCTAAAACGCTCATTGCGCTACCTCTCGTGGCACACCGGCCCAGGCCAGTGGCTGTTCGTTCATGCCCCAGTAGAGGCTCTTCTGTTCCATGTACTGCAGGATGCCCAGGCGACCTTTTTCGCGGCCCAGGCCGCTGTCGCGCCAGCCGCCGAAAGGCGTGGAGATCGAGAACTGCTTGTAGGTGTTGATCCATACCGTACCGGCCTGCAAACGCCGGCCCAGGGCCCAGGCGCGCTTGTAGTCACGGGTCCAGATGCCGGCGGCGAGGGCGTAGACGCTGTCGTTGGCCTGCTCCAGCAGTTGTGCTTCGTCGTCGAACGGCATGGCGACCAATACCGGCCCGAAGATTTCCTCCTGGCACACTTGCTGGTGGTTGCTCAGGCCCTCCAGGATGGTCGGCGGATAGAAGTAACCCTGGTCATACACATTACCGCTGGGGCGCTGCCCACCCAGGCGCAGGCGCCCACCTTCGGCCAGGCCGAGGGCGACGTAACGCTCCACCGATTCGCGGTGGCTGGCGCTGATCAACGGGCCCATCTGTGTATGCTCGTCGGCCGGGTCGCCCACCCGCAGGTTCGCGGCGGCAGCGACCAGGCGCTGCATGAACGGCTCGTACAAGGCGCGGGCGATGAACAACCGGGAGCCGGCGATGCAGGCTTCGCCCGACGAACTGAAGATGCCGTACAGCACCCCGGCCACCGCATGCTCAAGGTCGGCGTCCTCGAGGACGATGGTCGGTGATTTGCCGCCCAGCTCCAGGGACACCGGCATCATCTTGTCGGCGGCGATATGGGCGATGTGCTTGCCCGTGCGCGTACCACCGGTAAACGACACGCGCTTGATCAGCGGGTGGCGGGTGAGCGCATCCCCCAGCAACGAACCCTTGCCCGGCAACACGCTGATCAAACCCTTGGGCAGGCCGGCCTCTTCACACAGACGCGCCAGGCGCAGGGCCAGCAGCGGGGTGATTTCCGCCGGTTTGATCACCACCGCATTGCCCGCCGCCAATGCCGGAGCGACCTTCTGCGCCTCGCTGGCAATCGGCGAGTTCCACGGGGTGATCGCAGCGACCACGCCCATCGGCTCATACACGCTCATGCTGATGAAATCACCGCGTGACGGGGTGATGGTTTCTTCCAGGGTTTCGCAGGCCGCGGCGAAGAACTGAAAGGTGCCGGCCGCACTGGCTACCAGGGCGCGGGTTTCATTGATCGGTTTACCGTTGTCCTGGCGCTGCAGTTGCGCTAGCTCTTCGCTGTGCAGGCGGATCAACTCGGCGATGCGATACAACACGCCGGCCCGCTCGTGGGGTTTGCGCTGGGCCCAGCCGCTGTGCAAAAACGCCTGGTGCGCGCCCTGAATGGCTTCTTCCACATCCTGCAGGTCGGCGGCATTGAGCCAGGCCACGGCTTCGCCGGTGGCCGGGTAGCGGCTGGCATAACGCTCGCCACGGCCTGGGCGCCACTGGCCGGCGATGCAGATGGGTAATGTCTGTTCGGTGTTCATCGACGGCTCCTAAATGGAAATCGCGTGGGCATGGTTGCCCAAGGCACGGACCACGCTGTACACGGTCAGCGCCGAGGTCTTCGGGTTGGCCAGCAAGGGCTTGCCGCGCAGACTCAACTCGAAACGGCCAAAGGCGCCCCGGGCTTCGAAGTGGTGGACGTTTTCATCGCTGTGGGGGTCGGCGATCAACGTGACATGGGTGCGGTCCAGGCCCAGGCCGGCCAGCGACAGAGTGGCCGCGACGTTGGCGTTCTTGGGGTACAGCCGCGCCGCTTCGCGGGCGCTGCCCTGGAAGATCACCGTGGCTTGCTCGATGGTGTCCAGGTCACAGGCCTGCTCGCCGGGGGTGTTCTTCCAGGCGCGGGCCGGCTTGCGGCCGGTGTAGTTGACCGCGTCCAGCCCGCCGACCTTGGCCGCCGACAGCGCATCGATGCCGCCGATGGCGCCAGGCAGCAATTCGATGCGGGTCTTGCCGCGTTCCGCCGCCGCCTCCAGGCGCTCCACCAGGCCGATCTCGGACAACGCGCCCACCGACACAATCAGGCAGGCAATCCCACGCTCCAGCGCCGGCAGCACATGCTCTTCAATGGCGCGATGCCCGGCGCACTCCACCAGCAAATCCGGGCGGGCATCGGCGGGCAAGGCCGTCAGCACCTGCGGCGGCTGTTTGAAACTGGCCAGGCGCTGGCGCACCAAGGCTTCGGAGCCCTCAGACGCGATGACGTAATCCACGCACAGCTGTGGGTCGTTCTCCAGCAGCTCCAGCACACCGACGCCAATGGCACCGCAGCCGATCATGGTGATATGCAACATGGTGCGATCCTCAGGCGGTGGCCTTCTGGGCTTTGGTTTCGCTGTTGGGCGGGCCGGCAAACTGGGTGGCGAAGTTGCCGACGCTGAGCATGTCCACTTCCAGCAGGAACGGGCCTGGCTGGCTCAGGGCGCTGTCCACCACCGTGCCGAAGTCCTTGAGGTCGGTGACCAGGCCATGGCGCAGTCCCAGGGACTCGGCGAGCTTGGTGTAGTCCGGGGTGTGCAGGTCGACGTAGCAATGGCGGCTGCCGTAGACCGCGTCCTGGATATTGCGGATCACCCCGTAACGCTGGTCGTTCATCAGCAGGATCACCAGGTTGGCGCGCTCCTGGACCAGAGTCGCCAGCTCACCCAGGTTGAGGATGAAACCGCCGTCACCTGCGATTGCGAACACTTTGCGCTCCGGCGCCGTTTCCGCTGCGGCGACGGCTGCGCCGATGCCCATGGCCAATCCCTGGCCAATCCCGCCGCCCAAGGCATGCACACCCGCGCGTGGGTGATACAGGGTCAGCAGGCGGTTGCCCCAGATGCTGTTGGACAGGGTCACGTCGCGTACCCAGGAGAAGTTGCGCCCGGTCACGGCCTGCAATTGCTCGACCATGGCCGAGTACGGCCCGAGGTCGGCCATCAGTTGGCTACGTGATTGTTCGCGCACGGCTTTGAGTTCAGTGAGAAAGCTCGGGTCGGTGTGCAAGCGACCTTCCAGGCGATCCGCCAGGCCCTCGAGCGCCAGCGCCGCATCGCCGCAGACAAACAGTTCGCTGGCGTAACTGCGCCCTTCGATCGCCGGGTTGGCGTCGATGCGCAAGAGATTCGAAGGCAGTTTCAGTGCGTACTTGAAGGTTTCGTTACTGCGCAGGCGCGAGCCGGCGATCAGCAGCGCATCGCAGGTTTGCAGGAACTGTTCGACCCGCTTGTTCTGCGAAAAAGCCCCCAGGCAACGCTCGTCGTCTTCATTGACCACGCCGCGACCTTGCGTGGAGGTGATCACGCCCACGCCCATCGCCAGCAGGCGCTTGACCTGTACGCCGGCATGGCGGGCGCCGCCGCCGAGCCAGAGCATCGGTCGCTTGGCGCTGGCCAGGCGGTCGGCCATCAGGTCCAGGGCATCCGGCGCGGGCACGGCCACCGGGATCGGCAGGGGCGACAGGTCGGTGGGCATCGGGATAAAGGTGGACTGGATGTCGATGGGGATTTCGACGCTGACCGGCCCGGTGGGCGCGGTCAGGGCGGTCTGCACCGCGAGCTTCATGGTGCTCAGGGCGGTCTCGACACTGCGTACGCGAAAGGCGGCCTTGGACACGGCCTTGAGCATGTTCAGCTGGTCGCGGGCTTCGTGGATGTAGGCCAGCTCCTGGTCCAGGTACGGCGTTTCGATCTGGCCGGTGATGTGCAGCAGCGGGGTGCCTGCAGTTTGGGCTTCGACCATCGCGCCTGCGGCATTGCCGGCGGCGGTGCCGGTGGACGTCAGGCACACACCCAGGCCGCCGGTGGTGCGGGCATAGGCGTCGGCCATGTTGGCGGCGCCGGCTTCGCCCCGGGCCATGACGAAGCGGATATTGCCGCGCACTGCAAAGGCATCGAGAATCGGCATGTTGTGGATCGAGATCACGCCGAACACAGCCTTGACGTCGCATTGCTCGAGAAAGGCGGTGATGGCAGCGCCCACGGTGACAGTGTTGTTTTCATTACGCATGGCGGGACAGGCCTCCGGATACATCGATATGGCTGCCTGTGGTGTAAGCCGACAGAGGCGAGGCCAGAAACAGGATCGCGCGGGCCGCTTCAATCGGCAGGCCCAGGCGCCCCAAGGGAATGTGTTTTTGTTGTGCCAGCCGTGCGGTCCATTGCGCCCAGCCGAGGTCGCGTTCTTCGCGCGCTTCGAAACGCCTGCGCCATTGCCCGGATTCCACCAGGCCGATCAGGATGCCGTTGACACGGATGCCCTGCGGGGCGAATTCAGTGGCCATCGAGCGCACCAGGTTCTTGAGTCCGGCGCGTGCGGCAGAGGTGGCGACCATGTGCGGTTCGGGCTGGCTGGCCAGCAGCGAATTGACGCAGACGATGGCGGCGTCAGGCTGGTTTTCCAGCTGAGGCTTAAACGCGCGGACCGGGTTGATCACCGAGAAAAACTTCAGGTTCAGCTCTTCGGTCCAGGCGCTGTCGGTGGTGTCGGCAAAGGTCGAGACCCGGCCTTGCCCGGCGTTGTTGATCAGCACATTGGCCGCTCCCAGCGCAGCCAGGCTGGCGGCGGCAAACGCGTTGACCGACTCGGCATCGAGCACATCGCAGGCCTGGGCCAGCAGGCGGGCCTTTGGGAAGCGCTCGCGCAAACCGGCTTCAGCACCGCGCAGGCGCTCTTGATCACGACCGCAGAACGCCACCGCCGCACCGGCTTCCAGCAGCAGTTCGACACAGGCCAGGCCAATGCCCGAAGAACCCCCGGTGACAATGGCGACGCGGCCCTGCAATTGGTAAAGGCTCATGTCAGTCTCTCATCAAGGCGGTGACGCGGGGCTGCCCGTTGTGGGCGCCGCCGTTGTAGTTGAGCAGGCGTGACAGCTCGTCGGCGCTGCGCCGGACCTGATTCAAGAGTTCTTCAAAGTTGACGTGGCCGATCTGCGCGGTAGGGATGGTCACGCCCAGGGCTGCGACAATGCCGCCGCTCTGGTCACGCACCGGCGCGGCCACCGTGGAAATCGCCGACTCGAAAAAGCCTTCGCCGCTGACAAAACCGCGCTGGCGGTCGGCCTGGACCAGGTCGAACAAGGCCATCACGGTTTTTGGTGTGCAGGGCGAGTGTTGTTCCAGGTGCTCTTCGGGGTACAACTCACGCAACTCGGCCAACGACAGGTCTTCGAGCAGGATGCGCCCCAACACAGTGGCGTGGGCGGGCAGGCGAGTGCCGACGTTGACCGCGTTGGAGAACACCGACGGCGGTGAAACCTTGGCCACGTAGACAATCGAGCGACCATCACGCACCACCAGGTTGCTCGGGTAATTGACCCGGTCGCACAGGCGCGCCAGCAGCGGCTGGCCAAGCTCGGTCAGCTCCAGCGACGCCAGGTACTCGAAGCCCAGGCGCAGCACGGACATGCCGAGGCGGTATTCATTGCCGCTGCGGGTGACGAAGCCCATGGTCTCCAGGGTGGTCAGCAGACGGAAGATGGTCGAGCGAGGCAGTGCCAACCGGCGTGCCAGCTCCGGCGCGGTCAGGGTGCGGTTGCGTCGGCTGAACTCACAGAGCAGGAGCAGGCCGCGCTCCAGGCCTGGAACGATGTATTTGTCCTGAGCGTCTTTGAGCAGATCGGAATCGTTCATAGGGTTCTACCTGTCAGGGATTGATGAATGGCGCAGGCCAGGCGCCCGGCTACCACTTGGGGTTGCTCGATGGGGCTGGCGTGGCCGGCGTCGGCAATCAGGTTGAAGCTGGCGCCCAGCGCCTTGGCCACGCTCAGGCAGGCCTCGGCGGGGGTGATGCTGTCGGCTTCACCGCAATGAACCTCGCAGGGCATGGCCGGTTGGCCATGGCGCAGCAGGTCATCGCCGCACAGCAATTCAATGGCCTGGCGATAACCAACGGGGTTCAGGCGCGCCATGTTCCAGCGCACCCAAGCCAGGGCCTGGGGCGTGGCACGGGGCGACAGCATGTGAGCGCTGCGTTGTTCAGCCAGGCCGGCGATGCCCAGGCGTTGCAGGTTGTCCAGGCGTTGCTGACGCACCTGCTGGCGCTGTTGGCCAAGGGCTGGTGCGCCATAGCCGCGCGCCGGGCTGATCAGCACCAGCCGGTTGACGCGATGGGCCTGTGAACTACGGGCGAATGCAAGGGCGGTGAGGGCGCCGAGGGAATGGCCGACCAGCACACATTCCTCCACACCCAGTGCATCCAGCATCTGCGCCAGACGGGCTGCGTATTGCTCGGCCTTGGGCGCATCCGACTCCAGCGGGCTGGAATCGCCGTAGCCGGGAGCGTCCCAGGCGATGACCCTGGCCTGGGGCGCCAGTTGCCGCGCCACTTGCAGCCAGGATGCCGCTCCGGAGCCGATACCGTGCAGCAACACCACCACCGGCCCCGCGCCACATTCGCGCAATGCCTGCTGCCCACCGGCCGAGGCCACCAGGCGTTGGGGGAAATCACGCTCCAGTTGGGCTTGCAGGTCGGCCGTCGGCGCGGCTTGAGAAAGTCCTGGCAGCATGGGCTTATCCGCGCTTGATCGAGGCCAGAGGGTGCTCTGGCGGATAGGTCGGGGTGATGGGTTTTTTCGCACCGAGCATCACGCACATCAACGCGTCTTCGTCGCCGATGTTGATCTCTTCGCGGTACACGCCCGGTGGCACGGAAATCACATCGCGGTCAGTGAGGATGGTCTCGAAGCGCTCGCCGTCTTTTTCCAGCACCACCTTGAGCTTGCCGCGCAGTACGAAGAACACTTCTTCGACATCGATGTGCAGGTGCGGCGGGCCTTCGTGGCCAGCCGGGATCACCATGGTGGAAAAGGTGAAATGCTCCGACGGGATGGTGTTCATGTCGGTGCTGATGCCGGTGCCGCCGGTGCCGATGTAGCGCATTTGTGCGCGGCGGAACTTGGGGTCGTAGTCGGCCTGGAACTTCAGCGCATCCCAGTCGTACTTGCGCGTTTCGTAACGGGCGATACGGGTGTTCATCCAGCTTTCCAGGCTGGCGCCGGCCGGGCGGTCCCAGCTTTTCGGGGTGTCGTTTTGGGCAGATAGATCAGTCATGACAGTCTCCAGATCAAGGCATGACGAACCCGCCGTTGACCGGCAGGGTTTGTCCAGTGATGAAGCGGGCAAGGTCGGACAGCGCGAACAGCACGGCGCCGCTGACGTCTTCGGGCAATTGCGGGCGTTGGATGGCCCGCTGGTCGTTGTACAAACGGTGACGAGCCTCGGGCACGTAGGCGGTGGCTTCCACCAGCACCAGGCCAGGGGCGATGGCGTTGACCGTGATGTTGTCGGCGCCCAGCTCGCGGGCCAGGCTGCGGGTCATGGCGATGATTGCGCCCTTGCTGGCAACGTAGGCCAACAGGTTTGGCGCGCCCCACAGGGGCGTGTCGGAGGCCAGGTTGACGATGGCGCCGTGGCCACTGGCACGCAGTGCCGGCAGGCAGGCGGTAGTCATCAGCCAGGTGCCGCGCACGTTGACCTGCATCACCTGGTCCCAGGTGTCGATGCTCAGGTCTTCGCAGCCTTTGCCACCGGAGTTGGTGATGGAGGCGTTGTTCACCAGGCCATCGAGGCCGCCCAGCAAATCGAGTGTCGCGGTGATGCATGCCTGGATCGACTCAGGCTGGGCCAGGTCGACAGTGACAGCCTGCACGTCCAGCCCCAGGGCTTGCAGTTCACACGCCGCCTGTTGCACACGGTCTTGCAGCACATCGGCAATCACCACGCGAGCACCGGCCTGGCCGATGGCCTGGGCGAACCCGTAACCCAGGCCACGGGCGCCGCCGGTCACCAGTACGCGGCGACCTTCGAGCAAACGATTACGGTCGGTCATCATTGCGTGCTCAACATGGCTTTGGGCATGTAGTGCAGGACGCGTTTTTCTGCCCACACCACGGCGCCGTAGGCGACCACCCCAATCAGGGTGAGCATGACGATGGCGACGAATACACCGGCCGTGTTGCCTTGGCCCTCGGCGTCCACCAACAGGAAGCCCAGGCCCTGGTTACCGCCGACCAGCTCGCCGACGGTGACGCCGATCACCGCCAGGGTGGAGGCGATGCGCAGGCCGGAAAACAGCGCGGCCATGGCTGAGGGAAATTCCACCAGGCGGAAGATCTGCCAGCGGCTGGCGTTCATGGTGCGCACCAGGTTGATCATGTCCGGGTCGACCGTGCGGATCGCCGAGAGCACGTTGATCATCACCGGGAAAAACACAATCAGGATTGCGATCAGAATTTTCGGGTAGATGGTGTAGCCCAGCCACATCACGAACAGCGGCGCAAAGGCGACCTTCGGTGCAATCTGCAACGCCAGGATGTAGGGCGACAGCATTGCTTCCGCCGCGGGCGACAGGCCCAGGGACACACCAATCATCACGCCCAGCAAGGCGCCCAGGGCGAAGCCGACGACGATCTCCATGGCGGTGATCAGGGTGTGTTGCAGCAGGCCGCCGCTGTGCCACATCACCAGGCTTTCCTGGGCCACGCGGCTGAGTTTGGGCATGACGAATTCGGGCATGCCGAGCAGCCCGGGGCCCCATTGCCAGAGCGCCAGGAACAGGATCAGCAGCGCCACGCTACCGAGCACGGAGGGGTTCAGGTTTTTCATCGTATGCGTACCTTGTTGTCCGGTGCGTTATTGCGCGGCGACCGGGCTGTCGACGAATTGGTTGGTGAACAGCTCATCCAGCGGGGTTTCCCGGGGGACGATGCCTTCGCTCACGTAGAACTGGCGGACCTTGTCCAGGCGCTCGGGGTCGATGTGCCCCAGTACGCGCTGGTTGGCGTAGACGTGCTCGACATAGAGCTTGAAGATTTTCTCCAGTGAGTCTTCCTTGCCGGCGTAGGTCGGGACCGCTTTGGCAAAGGTGACGGCGGCGGCACGCGGGTCCTGGATAATGTCGTGCATGCCTTTGAGCGTGGCCTGCACCACACCGCGCACCACCTGGGCGTGGTTTTTGATGGCGTCATCCGAGGCGAGGATGGCCTGGGCCATGCTTTCGAAGATCTGCTCCTGGGGAATCAGCTTGATCTGCGCGCCGGCTTCTTCGGCGGTGACCATCCAGTCCGGCACGCCGGCCATAGCCTGGGCCTTGTTGGCCGTAAACAGTTGCCAGACGCCGGCAGGCCCAGCGGCCTGGATGTCCACGTCGTTCTTGCCAAGGCCGGCCTTGCGCAACGAAGCGAGCAGCGCGTAATAGGTGGTGTCGGAATACGACATCACCGTCATGGTCTTGCCCTTGAGGTCGCTGACGTTATTGATGTTGTCCTTGGAATGGGTGGCGATCATGGTCACACCGCCTGCACCCAGCACCGCCACGGCGCGCACCGGAATACCGTTGCCGCGCACCATGATCGGCGTGTCGCCGATGGCGCCGCCGAGCAGGGCATTGCCGGCGCCGATCTGCTTGGCCACGTCGACGCCACCTTTGGCGGCAATGAACGTGAGGTTCAGGTCCTGGGCCGCGTAGTAGCCTTTTTCCTTGGCGATGATCCACGGTGCAAAGGCTGGCAAGTTAGGTGGGGCCGGCAGCAGGTAGGTGACGTCGGTTGGCTGCGCCTGGGCCGCGCAGGTCAGGCCGAGGCCAAGGCTGAGCGCGCAGAAACGTTGGAACAGAGACTTGAGCATGGGAACTCCTGAATCGGTTGGGGGCCGCAAGCGCGGCAATCAGTGCAGTTCGGTGTCGGCGCCGACGTGCAGCAGCTCCATCAGGCGACCGACCAGCGGGCCGATCTCCGGTAGCTTGCGGCGCTCCAGCGGGTTGTCGCGAAACGGCAGGTCGATGCTGATTTCTTCGATGATGGTGCCGGGGCGGGCGCTCATGACCAGCAACCGGTCAGACATGGCGATCCCCTCGATCAGGTCGTGGGTGATGAACAGCGCGGTCTTCTTTTCATCGAACAGCATCCGCGCCATGTCCTGCTGCAGGATCATCTTGGTCTGAGCGTCGAGGGCGGAAAACGGCTCGTCGAGGAACAACACCTGAGGGTCGATGGCCAGGGTGCGTGCCAGGGCAGCGCGTTGGCGCATACCGCCGGAGAGCTGGAACGGGTAGTGATCGGCGAAGCCGTTGAGGTGGCAACGGTCGAGCAAGTCCAGGGCTACCTTCTGCCGGGTCGCGCTGGGCACGCCTTGAATCTCCAGGCCCAGTTCGACATTGCGGCGAATGCTGCGCCACGGCATCAGCAAATCTTTTTGCAGCATGAACGCGACTTGTGGCACGGGCCCGGTCACCGGTTCGCCGCCCACGAAGACTTCTCCTTCAGTGGGGCGATACAGGCCAGAGCCCATATTGAGGATGGTGCTCTTGCCACAGCCGGACGGACCGATGATCGACACGACCTCGCCGCGACGGATCTTGAAGTTCACATCGCGAATGGCAAATGGCGCTTCGGTTTTACCTTTGGCTGGGAAACATTTACCGACATTACGGAATTCAATTTCAGTCGGCTCCAGCTCTTCCTTAAGTGCGGGCGTATTCCATTGGGGCGTCACGGCGTACATCTCTTTCACAGCCATCAGGAAGGTACTCTGGTCTGTTTTATAGGTGATACGCCGTTTAGTGCATGAACAATGCCAGTGAGTTAATTCCTACAAGTTTTTGTTAAATTTCCTTTTAAATTAATTGGTTGCGAGACTAAGGTTAATTCTTGAGCGTTTCATATATGAAACCATTGTTTTTATATGGCACGAAACTGCACACCGTTTGTGTATTGGATGGGAAGACGCACTCGGTCGGTGCTTTATCAGGTAACGCGGGCAAGTTACGAAAGGGCTTGTTTGTTTTATATGTAAAACAAGCGACATGACGGTGCAGAGGGTCTTCTCCGTCGGGTAACGACTCCAGCCATTGATGTTGTACGGGGTTCAGGAAATGCCCGTCGTGAAACAAGGAATGTTCTGACAATCCTTAGCGATCTTGTTTGTTTACGCTCTGCACTCTTGTAAAACTCAGGAGTGAGGGGATGTTTATTGCTGCATCAGAGAGTGGTCCGCCCTCCATTACCGCCCTAAATCAATACCTGCATAAGGATGATCACCTCAGGGCTTTTTTACTGGTTGACCCTTACGCACACGAACCCTTGATGCAGGCGTTTATCGAAGAGTTTCCCTGCGAAACGTTCTGTGTTCCTCTCAAATTCGCCTCATTCAAAGGAGATCAACTTCCGCGACTTATCCAACTCAATCCCAAATCCAAGGCTTTAGTAGATGAAAGCGCAGCGCTAATGCTTGCTCAGCAAACACAAGTCATGGCCGGTTCCTCTTCAATTTGCGGTTGGTTGCGTTCCGAAGCCTGCGGCGCTGTGATTGCTCGTCATTTAGCCGCCTGCATGGAACGGACATTCTTTGAGGGCAATCGTTGGTGGTGTCTTCGCTGGCAAGATTGTCGTGTGTTGGAGTGGATCTGGCCGGCACTTTCCCCTCGTCAAAAAACCGATCTGCTAGGGCCGATCGTTGAGTGGTGGGCGCTTGATAGGCGAGGTAAGTTGCGCCAGTACTCATCCGCTACGCCCCGTGCGCTCCCGACCGGTCGGCCTGGTTTTTTGCTGGATGCGACGCAGCGAACACACGTCCGCCAGTGTGCGCTTGCCCAAACGATCATCAGTGGATGGCTGACATTTTCTCCTGAGTTGCCTCCCGACTATCTTCAAAGGGTTGAGGACATCCTCACCCTGACCACCAAACATGCTCTGGGAAAGCCTGAAGACGTTGCCCTATTGGCTGCCTATTCACTGCAAGTTCATTTGCGTCTACTGGCGCACCCCAAGATTCACGCCCTCATTCATCAATCCATGAAGGGAGCAGCCCTGCTCAGCACACTGCTTGGTGCTGTCAGTGATGTGCAGTGGGAGGCTATGCGCGCCGAACTGGACGATATTTATTTCGATGCCGAGAGCTCAAAATCATGACGGAACATCCTGTAAACCGTTATGCAGCCAACGCAGAGCGGGCGGCGGCGCTCGCTTCCAATGCCAGTGGCGACGCGCACGGTTGTGACGCCTGCCTGAAGTCCGGCTTGCCGATGCTACTGGTCCGCCCCGGCCTTGCCGACACCCGCTACGCGCAGGGTAAGCAACCCGTCATTGGCCCTTGGTTAGACGGGCAAAGCGCGCCGGTTGCGTTGAGCTATTCGCGTTATGTGATGCGTACGCTGCGCCAGGGTTATGTGATGGTTTATTACGAAACGCCTCACACCCCGCTTATCAAGGTGCAAAACGGATGGCAGGCGTTCCGGGTGTACGCTGGTGGCTACCTGACACCTCATGCGCTTAGTGGCCTTGCAATGAGCCCGGACAAGGCCGCGCAAGACTTCGCCTGTACCCGGACGAGTTCCTACGCCATTGCGATGCTGTTCGTCATTCCCTATGCCAAACATACCGGCAAGGTGTGGGTGACTTACAGCGACCATCCGTTCAGCGAGGGCGTACGTGATCGCTATGCACGCGATGCCGTACTCAGAAACCAGCGCATGAGCCAAGTTAACGCGCTGCAGGGCAGCAGCGCGCGCAGCCAAGCCATCAGCGAGTCGCTGATCAGTCAAGCCATTGCCGACTATGACCAGCATTTGCCCTATGGCGCGTTACGCGGCAATCCGCACCCATCACTTGAGTTAACCGATCAGCCCGGTATTGCACAAAAACGTCCGGAACGCGCGGGCGACCTGATGCAACAGGCTCAAGCCTTGTGTGAAGCCGGCGGGTATTCGATCCGCGATGTAAAAGTCGTTTGCGTGCCCGATGCGGTGGGCATTACCCACGAAGCTGCCACGTTGCGCAGTACGCTCTGTAATAGCGCAACCCAGTGGCTGGAGCAGCAGCCCGAGGGGCAATGGCGCTTGCAAACAGCAATGAGCATTGAGGGGTTGTTACGTGAAGTAGACGCACGCACTCAGGCGCGCAAAGCGCAGTTGCGTCAGTACGAAGAATGCCAAGGCAAGCCCATTACCAGGTTCGATTTCGAGTCCGCCAAACAGGCGGGAACGCTGCCACCGGACGCGCAATTTGAGCCGAACCTTATCGTGCACCGCTATGACCCGTCCACCTTCTATCCAGACCGCGACAACGGCACCGTTCGCTTACCCAGTGCGCGTTGGGTCGATGCCCAGTCTGCCAGCGTCAAAGAGGACCTGCTGGCCAAACTGGAGGGTGGAAAAGGTGACTACGCCTTTCGTGAGTTCCTTGGCAATTTCAACAGGCTGGCCAACGAGGATGAACAGCGCCGTCGCTCACTGGAGCCGGACTATGGCGCATGGTTACGCAGCGCCCCGCGTCGGTGCGTGACGGACAATGACTGCGACACGGCCAATCGAATGGACGGCATGCATTACGCCCATCTGGTGAGCTTGCTGACGGTAGGCGGCCCGATGACCGAACACAGTGTGCAGTGGTATGCCGATTTTCTGACGGAAGATCCGGAGGACAAGAACAATCTGTTGATGCGGGCACTGTTGGGTAACCAGGCAGATTTTTTTGAGTCGTTTAAAGCCGGGAAGTTGCTCAAGGAAGCCAAAACACTGCTGAAGCTATTTGAAGAATCCGCCCCGGAGGTTTCGCACACAAGTGTTCTGACAGCCGATCAGCGGGTGGCGCACAGCGTTTGGGGCGCGAGATTAATCAAAGAGCAAATGCCTACCTTGAAACTGGTGCTTTCTGGATATGGTCACGGGTTGATTCTATTGGTGGGCGCTACGGCTGCCATATTGGATAAACACAGCAAGTTGGGTGCAGATATGCGCAAGGCACTCACTGAACTGATGCAGGCGATTGTCGCTTCTACTGCCCCGCAAGGTGTCACCGCGCAACCTCTGAAAATGTCCCTGACTGACGCGCAACGTTGGTGGCGAGCGCAAGCCAATGCGATCAGCCAGCGAGTGCAGACGGTGGACAGGCAAGTGCGCAGCTTGGCGGTGGGTGGTGCACTGGCGCTGGATTTGATCGGGGCACCGAAGTCCTCGTCGAACCTCATAGAGGTCTACTTGCTGACTCGCGAGACCTTGCCCAAGACATTGACCCAGTTAGTGGGGCAGGGAGTCAAGGCAACTGAAGTCATGACCCGATTGGTTAATGAAAGCGCGAAAGTGCTGCGAGACGGCGCTGCGCCGCTGAGTGCGGCGGCGGGGGTGTTAAATGCATTGTCCCTGAATAAGGCCAGCCAGTTGTATGAAACGGGGACGCAAGAAGAGCGGCGTAAAGCGTCGTTTATGTTGTTGGGTGCGGGGCTGGGGTTGACGTCGGTGGTGTTGGAGTTGAGTGAGGCGGTGGCGAAGCAGCAGAGTGTGTCGGTGGCGAGGGGGTTGAAGATTGCGGCGGGTTTTTTTGGTGTTGCAGGGATTGCAGTGGAAGCCGTATTTTCAGTGCTTACAGCCAACTCCGAATTTCAAAAAAATGATGAAAAGGCTTTTGAAGCATTCGCTGTACAAACCGTTGCATTTGTTGGGGCAGGAGTGACAAATAGTTTGTCTATTGCATTAACCGCTAAGTGGATTACGACTGTTGGTGCGGGTTTGTCATGGACTGGCTGGACACTGATATTAGTTGCTGTTGGCATGACTGCCGGTTACATCGCCGCATTGCTGCAAGACACTCAGATGGAAGAGTGGATAGCGCGCAGTATATGGGGGCGTGCGGATGATCAGTGGGGCTCGATCAAACGAGAGCAGGAAGCACTAAATAAAATTTTGCTGGGGCTCAGTGTTGAGTTTGACTATAGCCAGAGTCTGCTCGATAACTTGAAGGCGTCAACGATAGCGGCGGACAATCCATTTGTGTTGGAAAATCAAGAAAAAATTTATTTTAAACAAGCCAGATTGCGCGTATTTATCCCGGAGTATTTGAGGAAAATAATGCAATGGAATATATCGATATATTTGCATCGCAATGATGGTAATAGAGTTTTAGTATACAGGGCAATCAATCCTGAACATTCCATGATCGTACAAAAGAATTTTGATGGGGTACTGGAACCGGAAGTAAATCAGTCAGAAAATTTGACAGTTGTGACCGTGCAGGCACAGATGTTGATGTATCCCGGAGCCTCTGCATCTTTTGATTTGTATGATGATCATACAGGTGGGCAGTTATTAATTGATGAGAGATTTTCAGAGCGCTGATCATGAACAAAAAAAATCCAGAATATGATGTTTTGTTACCGATATGGGAAAAGTCAGAACCTTGGTTTGATTTTGATGAAGAGCAGTGCCAAATGCTTATAGGGGGTGACCCATGGCGTCTAGGCTCACCAGATAGAGAGCGTTCTGTGCATGCTCAGGCTAGCAGCTGCAATGCTGTAACAAGTGTACATCCAAATGCGATGGTCGTGGGAGGGCCTGCAGGAACTGGCGAAATGACATTTATGAGCATTGTTATGATTTTTTTTCCGCTACTTTTGTTGTTATGGGGGGATTAATGCTAATGACCACGGGTTTTCATCATCTCTCAATACTGTCTCTTCTTCTGTTGGTTCCAAGCCTATTTTGCGTGTCATTTTTCACACGACTTTCCTTTTTTAAAGCCCGCGATATTCCTGTTCTTTTCAATCGAAAATCACGAACAGTTACTGTGTCAACGCCACGATCTCTGTCGTTTTTTAAATTTTGGCAGCCAGGAATAATCGCAGAAATGAAGACCTATTCATGGGATTGTATTCATGTGCGTAGCTATAAGTATATGCAAATGCTGGGTGAAACCGCCCGCGAGTCTTATAACTTAGCCCTACTGTGCGCCGACTCCGACAGTCCACGTACTCTTAAAGATTTCACTTATATCGGCTACGTAGAAACGTGGAACGACGCCCCCCTCTGGCGCCTCTGGGAACATATCCGGCGCTACATGGAAGAAGACGGCCCGCCGCTGCAACCGGGTGAGACATTGCGCACTTCAGGCACAGGCAAACTGCCAGAGTTTCCCCAGCACCTGATCGACGCTGCCGGTGGTGAAGCATTGAGTATCGAGGAAATTGAGCAGCTTACAGGTTTCGATCATCGGCCCTGGTAAGGCCCAGAGCAAAAAAAAGGGCCTGAAGAACGAGTCTTCAAGCCCTCAAAAGGTGAGAGGTGTCTAGTCCCTCAGCCTGGTGAGCGGTGCAACAAACGCTTAGGCCTTCAGCGGGACCAAGCGTGGGGCAATCATGTTTTCGGGGCGCAGGATGTCGTCGAGCATGGCGTCGTCGAGCAAGCCTTCTTCACGCACCAGTTCCAGCACGCCGCGCCCGCTTTCAAGCGCGATACGCGCAATGCGGGTGGCGTTTTCATAGCCGATGTATGGGTTCAGCGCGGTGACCAGGCCGATGGAATGTTCCACCAGTTCGCGGCAGCGGGCTTCGTTGGCGGTGATGCCGACGATGCAGTGCTCGCGCAGCATGTCCATGGCCCGTTGCAGCAGGCGGATCGAGTCGAAGATCTTGAAGGCGATCAGCGGCTCCATCACGTTCAACTGCAGTTGGCCGCCTTCGGCTGCCATGGTCAGGGCCAGGTCGTTACCGATGACTTGGAACGCTACCTGGTTGACCGCTTCCGGGATGACCGGGTTGACCTTGCCGGGCATGATCGAGCTGCCTGGCTGGCGAGCCGGCAGGTTGATCTCGTTGATGCCGGTGCGTGGGCCGCTGGACAGCAGGCGCAGGTCGTTGCAGATCTTGGACAGCTTCACGGCAGTACGCTTGAGCATGCCGGAGAACAGTACGAAAGCGCCCATGTCGGAGGTGGCTTCGATCAGGTCGGCCGCCGGTACCAGCGGCTGACCGCTGATGGTGGCCAGGCGTTGTACGGCTAGGGCCTGGTAACGCGGGTCGGCGTTGATGCCGGTACCGATCGCGGTTCCGCCCAGGTTCACTTCGGTCAGCAGCTCTGGCGCCAGGGTTTTCAGGCGGGCCAGGTCTTCACCCAGGGTGGTGGCGAACGCGCGGAATTCCTGGCCGAGGGTCATCGGCACGGCGTCTTGCAATTGTGTGCGGCCCATTTTCAGCACATGGCTGAACTCGGCGCCTTTGGCGGCGAACGCCTGGATCAGGCTGTCGAGGCTGGCCAGCAGCGCGTCATGGCCCAGCAGCAGACCCAGGCGGATCGCGGTCGGGTAGGCGTCGTTGGTCGACTGCGCCATGTTCACGTCGTTGTTGGGGTGCAGGTACTGGTATTCGCCCTTCTGGTGACCCATGGCCTCCAGCGCGATGTTGGCGATGACTTCGTTGGCATTCATGTTGGTTGAAGTGCCAGCGCCGCCTTGAATCATGTCCACCACGAACTCTTCGTGGAAATCGCCGCGGATCAGACGAGCACAGGCTTCGCTGATGGCAGCGTGCTTGGCTTCGCTGAGCTGGCCCAACTCGCGGTTGGCGTCAGCCGCTGCTTGCTTGACCATTGCCAGACCGACCACCAATTTCGGGTAATGCGAAATCGGAACGCCCGAGAGGCGGAAGTTATTCACCGCTCGCAGGGTCTGGATGCCGTAATACGCTTGAGCCGGTACTTCGAGTACGCCAAGCAGGTCTTTTTCGGTACGGAAAGATGCAGCAGAGGACATGACGGAAATCATCTCAATATGGACCCGGGACTGGCCGGAACGCTGCGAATGCTAGGCTTGTAGAACTTTTTGGGCCAATGCTGTTAAACACTGGCCTATGCACAAACGGCATAATGTGGATGTGACCCGGTTATCTTGGCGGGCGTGTGTGCCAAAATGGTGCATTCCGTGGGAGGCAGTGATGAACCTTGAGAGCAAGTGGTTGGAAGACTTCAGCGCCCTGGCGGCGACGCGTAGTTTTTCCCAGGCGGCTGAGCGGCGCTTTGTCACCCAGCCGGCGTTCAGTCGGCGTATCCGCAGCCTGGAAGCCGCGTTGGGGCTGACGCTGGTCAACCGTTCACGCACGCCGGTGGAGCTGACAGCGGCCGGGCAGTTGTTTCTGGTGACGGCGCGCACGGTGGTCGAACAGCTGGGCGAAGTGCTGCGCCATTTGCATCATCTGGAAGGCGGGCAGGGCGAAGTCATGCAAGTGGCGGCCGCCCACTCCCTGGCCTTGGGGTTCTTCCCACGCTGGATCGCGCAGTTGCGCAACGAAGGGCTGAACATTGCCACGCGGCTGGTGGCCACCAACGTCGGCGACGCCGTGCACGCCCTGCGCGAAGGCGGTTGCGACCTGATGCTGGCGTTCTATGACCCGGACGCGGCGATGCAAATGGACGCCGAGATTTTCCCGTCGCTGCACCTGGGTAACACCGAAATGCTCCCGGTGTGTGCCGCCGATGCCGATGGCAAGCCGCTGTTCGACCTGGAAGGCGAGGGCAGTGTGCCGCTGCTGGCCTACAGCGCCGGCGCGTTCCTGGGCCGCTCGGTGAATTTGCTGCTGCGCCAGCGGGCCCTGCGCTTTACGACCATTTACGAAACCGCCATGGCCGACAGCCTCAAGAGTATGGCGCTCGAAGGCCTGGGTATCGCCTGGGTACCGCAGTTGAGCGTACGTGCAGAGTTGGCACGGGGCGAACTGGTGGTGTGCGGCGGGCCGCAATGGCATGTGCCGCTGGAGATTCGCTTGTATCGCTGCGCGTTGGTGCGCAAGGCGAATGTGCGGTTGTTGTGGCGCAAGCTGGAAGGTGGGGCAGCGCAAGGAGATCGAGGTCTCGCTTGAATGAAATTGAGTGGTTTAGTGCTCAATAAATCGATTTTTATCATGTTTTGATCATTTTTCTGCCCAAAAAGTATTGTTCAATACGTGATCACTTGCCGGGATAAATATTGGCTAGAATACTGATCAGAGGTTTGTGTAAATCCATCTTTTGATCAGGAAACTGCACAAAATGCGAATGACGACGATGAGTGAGCAAGCTATCGCACAAACGATTGGCTCGCGCGTTGAAGCCTTGAGGGTGAAGAAGAACATCAATCAGGAAACGGTTGCCGAGGAGGCGGGTATTTCCCGCACGACGTTACGGCAGTTGATGGCGGGCAAGGGCACCTTGCTCAATCTGATTGCGGTATTGCGGGTGATCGGGGAACTGGATCGGTTGAGTTCTCTGGTCGAGGAGGTGCGTTCAAGCCCCATCCAGATGGCGAAAATGGCTGGGAAAAAACGTCAGCGCGCCTATACCACCCGCAAAGACTCATCCGAAACCACCTCTATACCGGGCCAGAAAAAGCGCCTTGTGCCCGACGCAGTCAAAAAGGACACCCGTTGGTGATTGCACAGATCTATTTATGGGGTTTATACGTCGGAGCGCTCAATTGGGACGAGACAACCCAGGTGGGCGAGTTCGAGTTTTCACCCGAGTTTGTCTCCACGGGGCTTGAGATCTCGCCCATTCACATGCCCGCCCGCGCCGAGTACACCTACGCATTCACCAACCTGAACCGGGAAACCTATAAGGCGCTTCCGGCGATTTTTGCCGACTCGCTTCCGGATGACTTCGGTAATGCCTTGATCAACGCATGGTTGGCGCAGCAGGGTCGCGACAAGCTTTCGTTCACGCCGGTGGATCGACTCCTCTACCAAGGTAATCGCGGCATGGGCGCGCTGGAATATCGGCCGGCCATGAACACTGAGGCCAATGAGGCCGAAACCATCGAGGTCGCGGCGTTGGCCCAGTTGGCTGGGGAGGTGCTCTCGGGGCGCCAAAGCCTGGAGGACCGGCTGACATCCAATGACCCTAGCGTGGACGACGCCGCGTTGCAGCGCTTGATCCAGGTGGGCACAAGTGCCGGTGGCGCTCGCGCAAAGGCGATCATTGCCATCAATCGCGAAGGGCATATCAGGTCAGGGCAGGTTCCAGCGCCCAAAGGCTATAGCTACTGGTTGCTCAAGTTCGATGTCGCAAAAAACACCGACGTGCTTGCCGATAGCCAGGGGTTTGGTCGCATTGAATATGCCTACCACCTGATGGCCAGGCAAGCCGGTGTGGTAATGACTGAGTGCCGTCTGCTTGAAGAGGGCGGGCGTGCTCACTTCATGACCAAGCGATTCGACCGCACCGATGAAGGTGACAAGATTCACACCGCGACCTTGTGTGCACTGGATCATGCCGACTACAAAAAACCAGGTGAGTACTCCTACGCCGAGGCTCTGAACGTGTTCAGGGCGCTGAAACTGGGGCGTCGGGAGGCGGAGCAGTTTTTCAGGCGCATGGTGTTCAACGTGATCGCCCGAAACCAGGACGACCACACCAAGAACATCAGCTTTTTACTGGACACTGACGGTACCTGGTATTTGTCGCCTGCCTATGACGTTACCTGGTCCTACATGCCTGGAAACTTCTGGGTCGACAGCCATCAGATGAGTATCAACGGTAAGCGCGACAATTTTGTGGTGGCTGACCTGCTCAGTGTGGGCAGCCAGATCAAAGGGCTGAAGGCCAAGCAGATCATCCGCGAGGTGCATGAAGCGGTGATGCAATGGCCCGTGATCGCTGCAAAAACGGGGGTCTCGTCGGTCATGATCGATGCCATTGCCAAGACCCATCGAATGGACCTCGCGCCTGACTCTTAAGTCAATAAAACCGCCACTTTGCGCCGCTAGACAGATGGTCATCCCAGGGGCTGTTTATCTGGATTATTACGGTATACTGCGCGGCCTTCGGCCGGTCCAACCGGCCTTAATTCGTACACCAAGCCACGCCGGTCTCCCGCGTGGCTTGTTGTTTTTTGACGCGCCTGCGGGCGCCCAGAGAGAAGAGGCACGACGATGAGTGCATTGGTTGGCGTGATCATGGGCTCCAAGTCCGATTGGTCCACCCTTAGCCACACCGCCGATATGCTGGAAAAACTCGGCATTCCGTACGAAGTGAAGGTGGTCTCCGCCCACCGCACCCCGGATTTGCTGTTCCAGTATGCCGATGAAGCAGAATCCCGTGGCATCGAGGTGATCATCGCCGGTGCCGGCGGCGCTGCGCACTTGCCTGGCATGTGTGCGGCCAAGACTCACCTGCCCGTGCTTGGCGTGCCGGTGCAGTCGTCGATGCTCTCGGGCGTGGATTCGCTGTTGTCCATCGTGCAGATGCCGGCCGGCATCCCGGTGGCAACCCTGGCGATCGGCAAGGCCGGCGCGATCAACGCAGCCTTGCTGTCGGCCAGCATCCTGGGCGCCAAGCACCCGCAGTTTCATGCGGTGCTGAAAAAATTCCGTGCTGAGCAGACAGACAGCGTGCTGGACAATCCAGACCCACGCATCGCCTGAGGTTGTTATTGATGAAGATCGGTGTAATCGGTGGCGGCCAACTGGGCCGCATGCTGGCTTTGGCGGGTACGCCGCTGGGGATGAACTTCGCTTTCCTGGACCCGGCGCCGGACGCCTGCGCTGCGGCCCTGGGTGAACACCTGCGCGCTGACTACAGCGACCCGGACCACCTGCGCCAACTGGCCGATGAAGTCGACCTTGTGACCTTCGAATTCGAAAGCGTCCCGGCTGAAACCGTGGCCTTCCTGTCGCAGTTCGTGCCGGTGTACCCGAGCGCCGAAGCCTTGCGCATCGCTCGCGACCGCTGGTTCGAAAAGAGCATGTTCAAGGACCTGGGCATTCCGACACCCGCCTTCGCCGATATCCAGTCCCAGGCCGACCTGGACGCCGCAGTCGCCAGCATCGGCCTGCCGGCGGTGTTGAAAACCCGCACCCTGGGTTACGACGGCAAGGGCCAGAAAGTCCTGCGCACCGCCGCCGATGTGGTCGGTACCTTTGCCGAGCTGGGCAGCGTCGCCTGCCTGCTGGAAGGCTTTGTGCCGTTCACCGGCGAAGTGTCGCTGATCGCCGTGCGGGCCCGTGATGGTGAAACCCGCTTCTACCCGTTGGTGCACAACACCCACGACAGCGGCATTCTCAAGCTTTCCGTGGCCAGCACCGACCACCCGCTGCAGGCCCTGGCCGAAGATTATTCCAGCCGCGTCCTCAAGCAACTGGATTATGTCGGCGTGATGGCGTTCGAGTTCTTTGAAGTCGACGGTGGCCTGAAGGCCAACGAAATCGCCCCGCGTGTGCACAACTCCGGGCACTGGACCACCGAAGGCGCCGAGTGCAGCCAGTTCGAAAACCACCTGCGGGCGGTGGCGGGCTTGCCGTTGGGCTCCACGGCCAAGATCGGCGAGAGTGCCATGCTCAACTTCATCGGTTCTGTGCCGCCAGTGGAGCGCGTGATGGCGATCAAGGATTGCCACGTGCATCACTACGGCAAGGCCTTCAAGGCCGGGCGCAAGGTCGGCCACGCCAACCTGCGTTGCAAGGACCGCGCGACGCTGCAGGCGCAGATCCTCAAGGTTGAAGCGCTGATCGCCGAACAATAAGCCTGGCCCTGGCGGGAACCATTGGGGTTCTGCGTCTCTCTGATTGCAGGATGCCAAAGCCTGACTAGGCTTTGGCATGACTCATACCAATCAGAGGGAAATGCCATGGGTATCATCGGAACCATCTTTATCGGCTTGATCGTCGGCCTCCTGGCGCGCTTCCTCAAGCCTGGCGACGACAGCATGGGCTGGATCATGACCATCCTGCTGGGTATCGCCGGTTCCCTGGCCGCGACCTACGGCGGTCAGGCCCTGGGGATCTACCAGGCAGGCCAGGGCGCAGGTTTCATCGGCGCGCTTGTGGGTGCCATCGTGTTGCTGGTGATCTACGGCCTGATCAAAAAGAAGTAATCAGCCGACAAAGTCCTCTGCGCTGCGCAGGCGCAGAGGGCTAGAATGCTCGGCACTTGTATTTGCCGAGCCTCTCCATGCGCCGTCTTCTGTTAACGCTTCTTCTGCTGGGCTCTGGCCTGGCGCACGCTGGCGAACTGCCGGAAACCGACTGGCTCGACCTGATGCCGCTGTCGGATCAGAAAGCCCTCGAGGCCATGCCCGAGATCGACCACAACTCCCCCGAAGCCCAAGGCACGTTCACCGAAAAGGGTGGCTTGAAGCAGAGCAAAGGTTTGCCTGCGGTGATGTATTCCACCAAGACCGTAGCGGCCATGAACGGCAAGAATATCCGCATTGGTGGCTACCCGGTGCCGCTTGAAACGGACGCCAAGGGCCGCAGCACGCTGTTCTTCCTGGTGCCTTACCCGGGCGCCTGCATACACGTGCCGCCACCGCCGCCTAACCAACTGGTGCTGGTGCGCTATCCCAAGGGGCTGAAGCTGGATGATATCTACACGCCGCTGTGGGTCACGGGCACGTTGAAGGTGGAGAAGGTCAATAACGACTTGGCGGATGCCGCGTATGCGCTGGAGGCGGGGAAGGTGCGGGTAGTAAAGGAATCTGATCTCTAACTGGCGCTACCAATCTCTGTGGGAGCTGGCTTGCCTGCGATGCAGACGACTCGGTGTGTCAGTTGCACTGAGGCGATGCTATCGCAGGCAAGCCAGCTCCCACATTTGATTGGGTTTACAAGGCCAGGGCCGTGATACGAACGCCCAAGGTGTGGCTTTCGCCGGGCGCCAGGTTCACCACATCATCCAGCACATTCGCTGTCTCGATGCACAACATACCCTGCCAGCCGTCATCGGCCATATCGTCGAAAGCCTTGGCGCGTTCGGTCCAGGGGTTCCAGACCACGGTGGATTTGGAGCCTTCGCTGGTGAGCTGGATACGGCGCTGCCAGTCGCTATCAACGATATTCAACTGTGCAGGCGTATTCAGGTAAATGCGGTCTGTCTCGGCGCGAAAGTGCAGCAGCCCGGCTTGCTGCTTCTCGGCCCACCCATCGGCGGTATCGATGTAATCCACGCCATCCAGGCCCTCGACCTGCACCTTGCGCACATCGCTCACCGCGAAGTAGGTGTGCAATGCCTGGCTGAGGGTCACGGTGTCGGTGCCACGGTTGTGACTGGTCAGGCGGATATGCAGGTGATCGTCCAGCAGCAGGCTCAGCGTCAGGTCTACCTGATGGGGCCAGCCTGGAAAGCCGCCCGCCGGCACCGGCAATACCAGGTCCACTCGCAGCGTCTGGCCGTCGAGTTCGGTGGTGGCCAGCTCCCAACGCGCGGTGCGCACAAAACCGTGGGCGCCGGCAGGCTGATCGCTCTGGCGCATGGCTCTGACGCTTTGCGGGTTGCGGTCGAACACCCCAAACCACGGCCAGCACACCGGTACGCCGGTACGAATGCCTTTGCCCTGCTTGAACACGGCCTCAGGGTTCGGCCAGATCAGCGGCTGTTCGCCCTCGCGCTGGTAACTGAAGATATGCGCACCCTGTTGGGCCACCATCAGCTCGGCACCGTTGTGGCGGATGCGCCAGCAGTCCAGCTCGTCGATTTTTACCGTCTCAACGTGGGGCGTAGGCATGACAAAGCTCTCTTAATGGCAGGCAATGGGGCAATTGACCGTTAAAACCCGGCGAGGTTTAACGCGCCCGTGACGGTACCGAACGCGTGCGGCCGCTGCCATCGATGGCGACGAACACAAATACGGCTTCGGTCACCTTGCGCCATTCGCTGGACAACGGATCGTCGCTCCACACTTCGACCATCATCTGGATCGAGCTGCGGCCGATTTCCAGGGCCTGGGTATAGAAGGAAAGCTGCGCACCCACGGCCACCGGCACCAGGAACGCCATGCGATCAATCGCCACGGTGGCCACGCGCCCACCGGCGACCTTGCTGGCCATTGCCGTGCCCGCCAGGTCCATCTGCGCGACCAACCAGCCGCCGAAGATATCGCCAAAGCCGTTGGTTTCACGCGGAAGCGCGGTGATTTGCAGGGCGAGATCGCCTTGCGGGATAGGATCTTCTTGTTCGAGTTCGATCATGCCGGGGGTGCCTCTGACCCGTGACTCTTGGACTATGTAATCGGTGAATAGCCGTCTTGGAAAAACGATTCAGCCCCGAACATACTACGTTCGTCACGTTTTTCGAAAGGCGCCTTGAGGGAAACTCTGCGAAATCGGCTGGCCGGTGCCAACGACGGTTTCGCGCAACTTCCACGCAATAGACAGGTGCAGGGCTGGGAGTATATCGGTCGATAGCCTGCGCGACGACCATCTGCTCCTGATTTTGTGCATCTATATAGACGAGTTTCCAGGCGTCAAAAAATTGGCCAAAACGGTCATTCAAGTTGAGGGGTTTGACCATTGTTTCTTTTTAGCGCTGGCCGTCAGTATCTGATGGCGTTTTCGGCCCCCCATAACAATTCGGAAAGGGAATAAGGCGCTTCGCAAGTGGGGATGCTTGCGAGGTGGCGCTGATGCGGCGCAAGGGTTTGGACTGTGCTTTTCCGGGCAATTTGCTATCGTGCCGGACCTGCCAGGCGCAAACCCACGCTGTTGCGGATTCCTGATCTGACTAATAAGAGAAGCCTTGCCATGACCACAGTGCCTTCAAGCATTGCGCCGCCCGCACGACCGCTTAACCGCAACGACTACAAAACCCTGTCGCTGTCTGCCCTGGGTGGGGCGCTGGAGTTCTACGACTTCATCATCTTCGTGTTTTTCGCCACCGTGGTTGGGAAGCTGTTCTTCCCCGTCGACATGCCCGAATGGCTGCGCATGATGCAGACCTTCGGCATCTTCGCCGCAGGCTACCTGGCCCGCCCCTTGGGCGGCATCATCATGGCGCACTTCGGTGACCTGCTGGGCCGCAAGAAGATGTTCACCCTGAGCATCTTCATGATGGCCGTGCCGACCCTGATCATGGGCCTGCTGCCCACCTACGCGCAGATCGGCCTGTGGGCGCCGGTCCTGTTGCTGCTGATGCGCATCATCCAGGGCGCGGCGATTGGCGGCGAAGTACCGGGCGCCTGGGTGTTCGTCTCCGAGCACGTGCCGCCGCGCCACATCGGCTACGCCTGCGGCACCCTGACCAGCGGCCTCACCGCCGGTATTCTGCTGGGCTCGTTGGTGGCTACCGCCATCAATAGCGCCTATACACCGGAACAGGTCTCTGATTACGCCTGGCGGATTCCTTTCCTGCTCGGCGGCGTATTCGGCCTGCTGTCGGTGTATCTGCGTCGTTGGCTGCATGAAACCCCGATCTTCGCCGAGATGCAGCAACGCAAGAGCCTGGCCGCTGAACTGCCCTTGCGCGCCGTGTTGCGCGATCACCGTGGCGCCATTGTGCTGTCGATGCTGTTGACCTGGTTGCTGTCGGCCGGCGTGGTGGTCGTCATCCTGATGACCCCGACCGTGCTGCAAACTATCTATCACTTCAGCCCCACGGTGGCACTGCAGGCCAACAGCCTGGCCATCGTGACCTTGAGCCTGGGTTGCATCGCCGCAGGTGCGCTGGCCGACCGTTTTGGCGCCGGCCGCGTGCTGGTCACCGGTTGCGCACTGCTGCTGGCGACTTCCTGGACGCTGTATCACAGCCTGATGGCCCACCCGGACTGGCTGTTCCCGTTGTATGCCTTGACTGGCCTGTTTGTCGGCACCATCGGTGTGGTGCCCTACGTGATGGTCAAAGCTTTCCCGCCGGTGGTGCGTTTCAGTGGCCTGTCGTTCTCCTACAACGTTGCTTATGCCGTGTTCGGCGGGCTGACGCCATTGGTGGTGTCGCTGCTGATGAAGGAGAGCCCGATGGGGCCGGCTTACTACGTGGCTATCCTCTGTGTGATGGGGATGGCGGTAGGCGGCTACCTGTGGAAACACGGCCGCTAAAACCCGCCTGATCACTGTGGTGGGGGAGTAGGCTGCCTCACCACAGTGAACGTGTTTGTTCTGTTTTTTACTTCGCTTCCCGATAGTGGCCTTTCATCTAATTGTCATATTTAAGACATAGAGTGTTCACACGGCCTGCCGATACTTGGCCCCGATCCAATTATCCCTATCTGCTAGGAGCAAGGCATGAAACTGAAACGTTTGATGGCGGCAATGACTTTTGTCGCTGCTGGCGTTGCGACCGCCAACGCGGTGGCCGCTGGTGTTGATCCGGCAATCCCGGCTTACGTCAAGACCACTGGTGTGTCGGGCAACCTGTCCAGCGTCGGTTCCGATACCCTGGCTAACCTGATGACCCTGTGGGCCGAGGGTTACAAAAAGGAATACCCGAACGTCAACATCCAGATTCAAGCTGCCGGCTCTGCCACTGCGCCACCTGCGTTGACTGAAGGCACCTCCAACCTGGGCCCGATGAGCCGCAAGATGAAGGACACCGAACTGGCTGCCTTCGAGCAGAAGTACGGCTACAAGCCAACGGCAATCCCGGTTGCGGTGGATGCTCTGGCGGTATTTGTGCACAAGGACAACCCGATCCAGCACCTGACCATGGAACAGGTCGATGCGATCTTCTCCTCGACGCGTCTGTGCGGCGCCAAAGCCGATGTGAAAACCTGGGGTGACCTGGGCGTGACCGGCGACCTGGCCAACAAGCCAGTGCAACTGTTCGGGCGTAACTCGGTATCCGGCACCTACGGCTACTTCAAGGAAGAAGCCCTGTGCAAAGGCGACTACAAGCCAAACGTGAACGAACAACCGGGCTCGGCTTCGGTCGTGCAGTCGATCAGCTCCTCGCTGAACGGCATCGGTTACTCGGGTATCGGCTACAAGACCGCCAGCGTGAAGACCGTGCCACTGGCCAAGAAAGGCAGCACTGACTACATCGAAGACTCTGAAGAAAACGCCCTGAACGGCAAGTATCCGCTGTCGCGTTTCCTCTACGTGTATGTCAACAAAGCCCCGAACAAGCCACTGGCGCCGCTGGAAGCTGAGTTCGTGAAACTGGTGCTGTCCAAGCAGGGCCAGGAAGTCGTGGTCAAAGACGGCTACATCCCACTGCCAGCCAAAGTCGCCGCCAAGGCCCTGGCTGACCTGGGTTTGAAAGAAGGCAACTAAGCCTGCGATACCTGATGTAGACGCATGCTTTTTTGTGGGAGCGGGCTTGCCCGCGATGCTGGCGACGCGGTTTAGCGTTGAAATCGTGTTGATGCCATCGCGGGCAAGCCCGCTCCCACATAAGCAGTCTGCATCCCTAATTTTTTATCCGCTGCCAGCCCTGCTTCGCGGCGGATTTGTTGCGTCACTGCACTGTCATCTTTCTGTCATAC
Source organism: Pseudomonas sp. AL10 (assembly GCF_029960685.1). NCBI lineage: Bacteria > Pseudomonadati > Pseudomonadota > Gammaproteobacteria > Pseudomonadales > Pseudomonadaceae > Pseudomonas > Pseudomonas sp. AL10. The sequence continues at coordinate 325,891 of NZ_JASBQZ010000001.1, read as the reverse complement.
AGGATCGCTAGGGTGTGCGCATGAATGATCTGGCCAATTCCACCATGACGACGACTTCCCCTCCCAAGCGCATTGATTTCAATACGCCTGAGCTGCAACGCAAGCGCCGCATTCGCGCGCTCAAGGATCGCTTCACCCGTTGGTATGTGCTGGTCGGCGGCCTCGCCGTGCTGGCTGCCATTACCCTGATCTTCTTCTTCCTCGCCTACGTGGTCGCGCCCCTGTTCCAGGGCGCCTCGTTGACCAAGGAAGACGCGTTGACGCCCGCCTGGATGCAAGACGCCGGCAAGCCGTTGATGATTTCCCTCGAAGAACAGAACCAAGTCGCCATGCGGGTTTCCGACAAGGGCCAGGCGCTGTTCTTTGCCGTGGACACCGGTGCCGAGCTCAAGCGTGTCGACCTGCCGATTCCCGCCGGTACCAGCGTTGCTTCCATTGGTGAAGACCAGCCGGGCAGCCCGCTGGTGATCCTCGGCTTGTCCAATGGCCAGTCCCTGGTGTTCCGCCACACCTATAAGGTGTCGTACCCGGACGGCAAGAAAACCATCACCCCGGCAATCGAATACCCCTACGGCGAAACGCCGATCGTGCTGGATGACGCCGGTCGCGCTCTGGAACACGTCGCGCTCAACGCCACCGACACCTCGCTGGTGGTGGCAGGTTCCGCTGGTTCGCACTTGAACGTGCTGACCCTGAGCCGTGAAGAAAACATGATGACCGGTGAAGTCACCAGCGAGCAGAAACGTGTCGAGCTGCCGCAGATGACCGAGCCGGTGAAGGCGATCTTCATCGACCCACGCCAGCAGTGGCTGTATGTGATCAACGGCCGTGCCCTGGCCGACGTGTTCAGCCTGCGCGACAAGAGCCTCAACGGTCGCTACAAACTGCTGGAAGACGCCGACACCGAAATCACCGCCAGCACCCAGTTGGTTGGTGGTATCTCGCTGATCCTGGGTAACTCCAAAGGCGGCCTGGCCCAGTGGTTCATGGCCCGCGACCCGGATGGCGAACAGCGCCTGAAGCAGATCCGCACCTTCCAGATGGGCACTGCGCCCGTCGTCGAAATCAGCGCTGAAGAGCGCCGCAAAGGCTTCACCGCCCTGGATGCTGCTGGCCAGTTCGGCGTGTTCCACAGCACCGCCCACCGCACCTTGCTGGTGGACCCGGTGGTCGACGGCCAGGGCCTGTTCGGCATGTCGCCACGGGCCAACCGTGTGATCGTCGAGGCGGGTGGCAAGCTGCAACCGTTGCTGCTCGACAACCCGCACCCGGAAGTGTCGTGGAGCGCGTTGTGGAGCAAGGTCTGGTACGAGAACTACGACGAGCCTAAATACGTCTGGCAATCTACGGCCGCCAACACTGACTTCGAACCCAAGATGAGCCTGGCTCCGTTGACCTTCGGTACCTTGAAGGCTGCGTTCTACGCCATGCTGCTGGCGGCGCCACTGGCGGTTGCCGCAGCGATCTACACCGCTTACTTCATGGCACCGAGCCTGCGCCGCAAGGTCAAGCCGGTGATCGAGCTGATGGAAGCCATGCCGACGGTGATCCTCGGCTTCTTCGCCGGCCTGTTCCTGGCGCCGTATGTGGAAGGGCACCTGCCGGGCATTTTCAGCCTGTTGATGCTGTTGCCGATTGGCATCCTGGTCGCCGGCTTTGTCTTCAGCCGTTTGCCTGAGTCGATCCGCCTGCGTGTTCCCGATGGGTGGGAAAGCGCGATTCTCATCCCGGTGATCCTGTTCGTGGGCTGGCTCTCGCTGTACATGAGCCCGTACCTGGAAACCTGGTTCTTCGGCGGTGACATGCGCATGTGGATCTCCCACGATCTGGGCATTACCTACGACCAGCGCAACGCGTTGGTGGTCGGCCTGGCCATGGGTTTTGCGGTGATCCCGAACATCTACTCCATCGCCGAAGACGCCGTGTTCAGCGTGCCGCGCGGCCTGACCCTGGGCTCCCTGGCCCTGGGTGCCACGCCGTGGCAGACCATGACCCGCGTGGTCATCCTCACTGCCAGCCCTGGCATCTTCTCGGCGCTGATGATCGGTATGGGCCGCGCCGTGGGCGAGACCATGATCGTGCTGATGGCCACCGGCAACACCCCGGTGATGGAGATGAACCTGTTCGAGGGCCTGCGCACCCTGGCGGCCAACGTTGCGGTGGAGATGCCCGAGTCGGAAGTGGGCGGCAGTCATTACCGCGTGCTGTTCCTCTCGGCGCTGGTGCTGCTGTTATTCACCTTCATCATGAACACCCTCGCCGAGCTGATTCGTCAGCGTCTGCGCAAGAAATACTCGTCGCTTTAAGAAAGGTAGAAGTCTGTGAAACAGAACTCCCTGAATGGATGGTTCAAGAGCGGCGCCCCCGGCGTCTGGATCAGCGGTGGCGCGGTGTCCATCGCGGTCATCATGACCATTGGTTTGCTGGCTGTGATTGCGGTGCGGGGCCTGGGCCATTTCTGGCCGGCCGACCTGATCCAGGCCAACTACAACGTGCCAGGCCAGGCCAACCACATCGTGATCGGCGAAGTGGTGCAGAAAGAAGAAGTGCCGCGTGAGCGCCTGAAAAGCGCGGGCCTGCCGGTGCCGGACCAAGGCCCGGAATTCATGACCCGTGAGCTGATCAAGGTCGGCAACCGCGACCTGAACGGCAACGATTTCACCTGGATCGTCGGCGAGTGGCTGAAGGACCAGACCAAGCCTGCGAACCTGATGGCCATCGAGCGTCGTGAGTGGGGCAACTTCTACGGCACCCTGGTCAACGTCAAGCAGGATGGCAAGGTTATCGCTGAAGGCGAAGCTGCGTGGCCGGAACTGCAGGCGCGTGTCGAGCGTGTGAACAAGCTCGCCGCTCAGCTCAAGACCTTGGAAAAATCCGATATCGGCGCGATCAACGCCGGGCTGGAGCGCATCCGCCTGCACGGTCGCAAACTGGAACTGGAAGGCAAGCTCGACGCAGCCGCCCAGGCCGACATGGACGCCGACCGCGCTGAGCTGAACGCCCGCTACCAAGACATCGAAGCGCGCCTGGCCGACCTGCACGCACAGTTCAACCGCGACGCCCTCACCGCACGTGACGGCAACGGTAAGGAAGTGGAAATCGGTATCGGCAAAGTGGTGCACGCCTACCAGCCGAACGCCATGGGCACCATGACCAAAATCGGCTTCTACTTCAGCAAGGTCTGGGAATTCCTCAGTGATGACCCACGGGAAGCCAACACCGAAGGCGGGATCTTCCCGGCCATCTTCGGCACCGTGATGATGACCCTGATCATGGCAATGATCGTGACCCCGTTTGGCGTACTGGCCGCGGTGTACCTGCGTGAATACGCCAAGCAGAACACCTTGACCCGCATCATCCGCATCGCCGTGAACAACCTGGCCGGTGTACCGGCTATCGTCTACGGCGTTTTCGGCCTGGGCTTCTTCGTGTATGTATTGGGGGGCTCGGTCGACCGTCTGTTCTTCGCTGAAGCCCTGCCGGCGCCGACCTTCGGTACGCCGGGGCTGCTCTGGGCCTCGCTGACCCTGGCCCTGCTGGCGGTGCCGGTGGTGATCGTGGCCACCGAAGAAGGCTTGGCGCGCATTCCCCGCACTGTGCGTGAAGGCTCCCTGGCACTCGGCGCGACCAAGGCGGAAACGCTGTGGAAGATCGTGCTGCCGATGGCCAGCCCGGCAATGATGACCGGCATGATCCTCGCCGTGGCGCGTGCCGCCGGTGAGGTGGCACCACTGATGTTGGTGGGTGTAGTGAAGCTGGCGCCGTCGCTGCCGCTGGACGGTAACTATCCGTACCTGCACCTGGACCAGAAGATCATGCACCTGGGCTTCCATATCTATGACGTCGGCTTCCAGAGCCCCAACGTCGAAGCCGCACGGCCTTTGGTGTACGCCACTGCCTTGCTGCTGGTACTGGTGATCGCCACGCTCAACCTGTCGGCGGTGTGGATTCGTAACCACCTGCGCGAGAAGTACAAGGCGTTGGACAGTTAATGCGATCCAATGTGGGAGCTGGCTTGCCTGCGATGCAGACGACGCGGTGTATCAGTAAGACCGCAGTGATGCCATCGCAGGCAAGCCCGCTCCCACAGGCACAGAATTTGAGTAAGCCGCCCCGGCGGTTCAACGAAATGAATTGGTAGCACAGGGAGCATCCCATGCAACACGAAACCCAATCCCACGGCATCAACATGTCTGCCCTGGGTCGCGACAAGCAGAGCCTGAGCCTGGCCCAGGAAACCGTGGCCATCGAAGTCCCTGGCCTGAGCCTGTACTACGGCGACAAGCAGGCGTTGTTCGACGTCAGCATGAACATCCCCAAGCAACGCGTGACCGCCTTCATCGGCCCGTCGGGCTGCGGCAAGTCCACGCTGCTGCGAACCTTCAACCGCATGAATGACCTGGTGGACGGTTGCCGTGTAGAAGGTGCGATCAACCTCTACGGCACCAATATCTACCGCAAGGGCGAAGACGTGGCCGAGCTGCGTCGCCGCGTGGGCATGGTGTTCCAGAAGCCCAACCCGTTCCCCAAGACCATCTACGAAAACGTGGTCTACGGCCTGCGTATCCAGGGCATCAACAAGAAACGCATCCTCGACGAAGCGGTTGAATGGGCGCTCAAGGGCGCGGCATTGTGGGACGAGGTCAAGGACCGCCTGCACGAATCGGCACTCGGCTTGTCCGGCGGCCAGCAGCAGCGTCTGGTGATCGCCCGTACCATCGCCGTAGAGCCGGAAGTGTTGCTGCTCGACGAACCGTGCTCGGCCCTCGACCCGATCTCCACCCTGAAAGTCGAAGAGCTGATCTACGAGCTCAAGTCCAAGTTCACCATCGTCATCGTCACCCACAACATGCAACAGGCGGCGCGGGTTTCCGACTACACCGCGTTCATGTACATGGGCAAGCTGGTGGAGTTCGGTGATACCGACACCCTGTTCACCAATCCGGCGAAGAAGCAGACCGAAGACTACATCACCGGTCGCTACGGCTAGGAAGCTGTGGTTCTGATTGCACTGACGCTGCGGTTCTCCGCACCTTACCGGACGCTCCAAGGACGCCAACATGATTAGCAAAGAAGGCCTTACCCACCACATCTCCGCGCAGTTCAATGCCGAGCTTGAGGAAGTGCGCAGCCACCTCCTGGCGATGGGCGGGCTGGTGGAGAAGCAAGTCAACGATGCGGTCACCGCGCTGATCGAGGCCGACTCGGGCCTGGCCCAGCAGGTGCGTGAGATTGATGAGCAGATCAACCAGATGGAACGCAATATCGACGAAGAGTGCCTGCGCATTCTCGCCCGTCGCCAGCCGGCGGCCTCGGACCTGCGTTTGATCATCAGCATTTCCAAGTCGGTGATCGACCTGGAGCGCATCGGTGACGAAGCCACCAAGATTGCCCGCCGCGCCATCCAGCTGTGCGAGGAGGGTGAAGCCCCTCGTGGCTACGTGGAAGTGCGCCATATCGGCGATCAGGTGCGCAACATGGTGCGTGATGCCCTCGACGCCTTCGCTCGCTTTGACGCCGAACTGGCGTTGTCTGTGGCCCAGTACGACAAAATCATCGACCGCGAATACAAGACTGCGCTGCGCGAGTTGGCCACTTACATGATGGAAGACCCGCGCTCGATCTCGCGAGTCTTGAACATCATTTGGGTGCTGCGTTCCCTGGAGCGTATCGGCGACCATGCGCGCAATATCTCGGAACTGGTGATTTATCTGGTGCGCGGCACCGACGTGCGGCACATGGGCCTCAAGCGCATGAAAGCCGAAGTTGAAGGCACTGCTGATCTAATCCCTAATGTTTCGGGCGAATCTGACGATAAGTAAGGTTGCCCGAGAAATTAACGCCCGGCCTCTGGCCGGGCGTTTTCGTTTGTGGCATCTGAATTTTTTGCACAGCAGGCGCCATAAAGTCCTTCTGTGACCCGCGAGTTTTGGCAAAATGCCATCAGTCAGGCGTTTTGCAGACGTTTTTATAGGATGAAGGGTCGATGAGTAAAGTCAGTGTGTTGGTGGTGGATGACGCCTCGTTTATTCGCGACCTGGTGAAGAAGTGCCTGCGCAATTACTTCCCTGGGATCAAGATCGAAGATGCGGTGAACGGCAAAAAGGCGCAATCCATCCTGATGCGCGAAACCTTCGACCTGGTGCTGTGTGACTGGGAAATGCCGGAAATGTCCGGCCTTGAGCTGTTGACCTGGTGCCGCGAGCAAGCCCACCTGAAGGCCATGCCGTTCGTGATGGTGACTAGTCGTGGCGACAAGGAAAACGTGGTGCAGGCCATCCAGGCAGGCGTTTCCGGCTACGTCAGCAAGCCGTTCACCAACGAGCAGTTGCTCAACAAGGTCAAGCAGGCCCTGCACAAGATCGGTCGCCTCGATGCACTGATTGCCAGCGCGCCGACCAAGATGAACTCAGCCTTCGGCAACGACTCCCTGAGCGCCCTGACCGGCGGCAAACCCGAAGCGGTCAAGCCGGCCCCGGTGGCGGCGCCCAGCAAAGGCCTGCTCAACACCCCGCCCGTCAAGGCCCCCGCGGCAGCGGCGCCGGCTGGCAGTCGCGGTCAGGGCCAGTTGCGCCTCGCAAGCGGCACTCAGCAATGCGTGATCAAGGCCCTGAGCATCAAGGAGGCGTTGCTGGTGGTAAAGCGTGGCGAGGTCCTGCCTCAGGTACTGGAAAGCGCCGTGCTCGACCTTGAGCAGGGCGACAACGCCGAAGTCGCACGGCTCAACGGCTACCTGCACGCCATCGTCGCCTACGAGCCCAAGCCCGACAGCGACTGGTTGCAACTGACCTTCCGCTTTATCGACCAGGATGCGCAGAAGCTGGATTACATTTCCCGCCTGATCGCCCGTGGCACGGCGCAGAAGCATTTCGTGCCGGGTGCGTGACCCTTCAAGGCGACGCTTGGTCCATGTGGGAGCGGGCTTGCCCGCGATAGCAATCTATCAGTCAACGATGCGCTGGCTGACCCACCGCTATCGCGGGCAAGCCCGCTCCCACACACAGCACTGCGCCTGCAGTCAGTCCAGCAGCAGCACCTTGGCCAGTACGATCTTCGGCCCTTTCATCTTCTTGATGATGATCCGCAAGCCTTCCACTTCCAGCACTTCCTCTTCTTCCGGCACGCGCTTGAGCGTGTCGTAGATCAGGCCGGCCAGGGTTTCGGCTTCGATGTGGTCCAGGTCGACGCCCAACAGGCGCTCCACCTTGAACAACGGCGTGTCGCCACGCACCAGCAGTTTGCCGGGCTGGTAGGCGAGGATGCCGCGCTCGGCCTTGCGGTGTTCGTCCTGGATATCGCCCACCAGCACTTCCAGTACGTCTTCCATGGTCAGGTAGCCGATGATCTTGCCGTCGGCTTCTTCCACCAGGGCGAAGTGCGCGCCGCCTTTGCGGAACTGCTCCAGCAGTTGCGACAACGGCATATGCCGCGATACGCGTTCCAGCGGGCGGGTCAATTCGGCCAGGTTGAACGATTCGGGGATATGGTCCAGGGCCGCCAGCTCCAGCAGCAAATCCTTGATGTGCAACAAGCCGACAAACTCGTTGCGCACCGCGTCATACACCGGGTAACGGCTGAATTTGTGACGACGGAACAGCGCGAGGATTTCCTTGAGCGGGGCGTTGAAATCCAGGGTCACCAGGTCTTCCCGGGAGTTGGCCCAGTCCACCACTTCCAGCTCGCCCATTTCCACGGCGGAGGCCAGTACGCGCATGCCTTGGTCGCTGGGGTCCTGGCCACGGCTGGAGTGCAGGATCAGCTTGAGTTCTTCGCGGCTGTAATGGTGCTCATGGTGCGGGCCAGGCTCGCCTTGGCCAGCGATGCGCAAAATGGCGTTGGCACTGGCGTTGAGCAGGTAGATGGCCGGGTACATCGCCCAGTAGAACAGGTACAGCGGCACGGCCGTCCACAGCGACAGCAGCTCGGGTTTGCGGATCGCCCAGGACTTGGGGGCCAGTTCGCCGACCACGATGTGCAGGTAGGAAATCACGAAGAAGGCGGCAAAGAACGACACGCCCTTGATCACTTCCGGCGACTGCACGCCGACCGCGCCCAGCATCGGCTCGAGGATGTGCGCAAAGGCCGGTTCACCGACCCAGCCCAGGCCCAGGGACGCCAGGGTGATACCCAGCTGGCAGGCCGACAGGTAGGCGTCGAGCTGGCTGTGCACGGTACGCAGGATCTGCCCGCGCCAGCCGTTCTTATGGGCGATGGCCTCGACGCGGGTGGCGCGCAGTTTGACCATGGCAAATTCCGCCGCAACGAAGAAGCCGTTGAGCAGTACCAGGATCAGTGCAAAAAGAATCATGCCGAAATCGGCGAAGAGTGTAGCCAGGGTAATGCCAGGGGAAGGGTCCATGATGGGGTTTTGCAGGTTCCGTGTGTTCAATAAGGGGTGACAGGTGGGCCTGAAAGGCAGGCACAAGTCGGCCAATGTAGCGGCTGACGGGGCGCTTGCCTAGTGCCCGCTGCCGGGCGGGGCTGCAAAGTCGTGTCGCAGAGCCCGTGTGGGAGCTGGCTTGCCTGCGATGGCGGCCTGCCTGCTACCGATAATTTGGCTGACCCGCCGCCATCGCAGGCAAGCCAGCTCCCACAGTGGGCCGTGCTCACTTCCACTTAATCATCGGCCTCGACCGCTCGCGAACGGTTTACCTGCGCCGGCGGAAAGTGACAGGTAAAGGTACTGCCATGCCCCAGCACGCTGCTGATTTCCAAGCGGGCCCGATGGCGCAACAGCACATGTTTGACGATGGCCAGGCCCAGCCCGGTGCCGCCGGTATTGGAGTTACGGCTGGAATCGACACGGTAGAAGCGCTCGGTCAGGCGCGGCAGGTGCTTGGCGTCGATACCGATACCCGAGTCCTGCACACTCAGGTGTGCGCCATGCTCATCGGCCCACCAGCGAATGCGGATATTGCCCTTGTCCTGGGTGTACTTCACCGCGTTGAACACCAGGTTGGAGAAGGCGCTGCGTAGTTCGCCTTCACTGCCCTTGAGCAATACGGTTGGGTCGGCCTCCAGCGTGATCTGCTGCCCGCGTTCGCCTGAGAGCGCCTGGGCATCGTTCTTGATCGTCTGCAACAGGCTCTGCACAGCCACGGGGTGGTTGTCCGAGGGGTAGTCCGTGGCTTCAAGCTTGGCCAGCAACAGCAGGTCGTTGAGCAGGGTCTGCATGCGTGAGCCTTGCTGCTGCATCTGTTGCAGGGCGCGGCTCCAGCGCGGGTTGATCTCGTCGACATTGTCCAGCAGCGTCTCCAGGTAGCCGCAGATCACCGTCAGCGGTGTGCGAAGCTCGTGGGAGACGTTGGCGACGAAGTCTTTACGCATCTGTTCCAACTGATGGATACGGGTCACATCACGCACCAGCATCAAGTGTTCGTTGTTGCCGTAGCGCGTCAGGTACAACTGGATGCGAACGCGGTCGTTGGTAGGCGAGGGAATTTCCAGGGCTTCTTCGTAGTTGTCTTGCTCGAAGTATTCCTTGAAGCGCGGGTGGCGCACCAGGTTGGTCACCGGCTGGCCGCTGTCCTGGGGCGTCTTGAGGCCCAGTAGTGTCTCCGCGGCACGGTTCCACCATTCCAGGTTGCCGTCGCTGTCGAGCATGATCACCGCGTCCTTGAGCGCGGCGGTGGACTCCTGCACCCGGTCGATCACCGCTTGCAGCCGCCCGCGTACCCGTTGGTCGCGGCGTTGCAGGTGGTAGATGCTGTCGAACACCTCGCCCCACAGGCCGTAGCCATCGGGCGGTGCTTCATCGGGTTTGTGCTGGCGCAGCCATTCATGCAAGCGCAGCAACTGCTTGAGGGTCCAGCCCAGGTACAAGGCAATGCCCGCGGCCAGGCTCCAGCCGTAGTAGCCGCTGACCAGCCCCACCAACAGGCAGCCGGTGACCAGCAAGAGCATGTGGCGGATCAGGGTGCCATGCCAGTTTTGATTCACTTGAACATGCGTCCTTGTCAGCTGTTTAAGTCAGGCTATTGATTCACGAAACGGCTGGCTCAGCCTTTGGTAGAAAACCGATAGCCGGTGCCGCGCACGGTTTGTACCAGATTCTCGTACGCATCGCCCAAGGCTTTGCGCAGGCGGCGGATATGCACATCCACCGTGCGCTCTTCCACATAGACGTTGCCGCCCCACACCTGGTCGAGCAGTTGGCCACGGGTGTAGGCGCGCTCCTGGTGGGTCATGAAGAATTGCAGCAGGCGGTATTCGGTCGGCCCCATTTCCGCAGGCTTGCCGTCGATGGTCACGCGGTGGCTGATCGGGTCCAGGATCAAGCCGTCGACTTCGATAGGCGCTTCGCCATCGGTCGGGCCGGCACGGCGCAGCACGGCTTTGAGGCGTGCCACCAGTTCCCGTGGGGAAAACGGCTTGGTGATGTAGTCATCGGCGCCGACTTCCAGGCCCTGGATCTTGTTGTCCTCTTCGCCCTTGGCGGTGAGCATGATGATCGGGATATCCCCGGTCAGCTCGTCACGCTTGAGACGGCGGGCCAACTCGATGCCCGAGGTGCCGGGCAGCATCCAGTCGAGCAGAATCAGGTCCGGCTTGCGGTCGACGATAATGGCGTGGGCCTGCTGGGAGTTCTCCGCCTCCAGGCAGTCATAGCCGGCCATTTCCAACGCGACGGCGATCATTTCGCGAATGGGCGCTTCGTCGTCAACGATCAGAATGCTCCTGCCAACCATGCTCAATCCTCTTGTCATTTAACTGTCTTGCGCCGCATTAGATAACGGAATTATTGCAGTCGTGTGACAGTAATTTAGTCGCTTGGGCAATTAACGGCACTCTGGACTACCCTTTGGGTCCGAATCCTGACAACCACAAAAGGAAGGTTCCGATGACTTACAGCACTGTTTCCTGGAAAGCCCTGCTGGTATCTGCGGTGTTGACGCTGCCAGGCCTGGCGTTTGCGGCAGAGCCGGCGATGACCAAAGACGGGATGTTGGTGGATCACAAGGGGATGACGCTCTACACCTTCGACAAGGACGCTGATGGCAAATCAGTGTGCAAGGACCAGTGCGCGACCAACTGGCCACCGCTGAAAGCAGAATCCACCGACACCAAGACCGGCGATTGGACGGTGATCACCCGCGACGACCAGACCAGCCAGTGGGCCTACAAAGGCAAGCCTGTCTATACCTACAAGGACGACAAGAAAGCCGGTGACAAGACCGGTGATGGGAAGGGTAGCGTCTGGCACATCATCAAGCCTTAAGTCTGCGGCGCTGCTGAATCCATCGGGGGGCAAGCCTCTCCCAATTTTTTGATCTGCGAATACAGTCAAAATGTGGGAGCTGGCTTGCCTGCGATGGCGTCCCAACAGTCACCACAGAATCCTCAGCGAACCGCGTAATCCACCACAATCCCGATAAAAATCGCTAACCCGGCCCAGTGGTTATGCAAGAACGCCTTGAAGCACTTCATGCGGTCCCTGTCCCGTGTGTACCAGAACTCCCAGGCAAAACAGCCCGCTGCCGCCAGCAGCCCCAGGTGGAACCACCCGCCCAGCTCGAACCGCGCGCCGGCCAGCAACAGACACGCCAGCGCCAGGCCTTGCAACGTGAGGATGATCACGCGGTCGGCATCGCCAAATAGAATGGCGGTGGATTTCACCCCGATCTTCAAGTCGTCATCGCGGTCGGTCATGGCGTAATAGGTGTCGTAGCCCACCGTCCACAACAGGTTGGCGATGTACAGCAGCCACGCCGTGGCAGGCAAATGGCCGGTCTCGGCGGTAAACGCCATCGGCATGCCCCAGGAAAACGCCGCGCCCAGCACTACTTGGGGGTAATAGGTGTAGCGCTTCATGAATGGGTAACTTGCCGCCAGAGCCAGGCCGCCCAGGGAGAGCAGGATGGTGCTGGCGTTGGTCAGCAGCACCAGCAGGAAACTGATGCCCATCAGCACGGCAAAAAACACCAGGGCTTCTTTCGAACTGATCTTGCCGCTCACCAGCGGGCGTTGCTCGGTGCGTTTCACATGGCCATCGACCTTGCGGTCGGCCCAGTCATTGATCACGCAGCCGCCGGCCCGGGTGAGCACCACGCCCAGCACGAAAATCACGATATTGGTCAGCGACGGCGAACCCTTGCCGGCGATCCACAGCGCCCACAGTGTCGGCCACAGCAGCAGGTAGATGCCGATGGGCTTGTCCATGCGCGTCAACTGAATGAAATCCCAGGCCCTGGGGTTCAGGCGGTTCAAGGACTTGAGCAGACGTTGGTACATCAGCAGTTCTCCGGATGATCGTGCAACGCGTGCCAGAAACTCGGCAGAAAGACTTCCGCCACCAGCACGCTCAGCGCCCCGCGGTCGAAGCGCGAGCGGCGCGCCCACAGGTTATCGGCCTGGTCCGCTGTTGGCAGCCAGGCACGAGGGTAGTGACACACTTCAATAGCCTGGCGGGTAAAGGCGCGGTCGCAGAACAGCAACTCGCCCAGCGAACGGCTGCCCAGCTCGTCCATGTGCAGCCCGTCGCCCTGCAAGGCACTGCGGGCCGCCACGCTGCGGGCGAACACCCAAGGCTGGCCGTGCCCGCGCAAATACACCTCGCGTACCCAACCGATACTGGCCGGCGGCAGGTCCAGGGCGGCACATTCGTCGTCGCGCAACGGTTGCCAGCCTTCGAACAGCGGCGTCACGCTGAAACCCTCGTTGGAAAGCCACGTCAGCCGTCGCGTCAGCGAGCCTTCGTCAAACAGCCAATTGAGGGTCAAGGGCGTGGGCAAGGGGCTCAGAAGGCTCTGGGTCAGCCATTGGCAAGCATCGGGAAGGGCGATTGAGTGCGGCACGGTGAGTCAGTATTGGCAGCAAAAGAGGCCGCGAGCTTACCATGGCACCCTGGGCTTTTGCCGTGCCAAACCCGTCGTTTGCGTCGAACATGCTTGCATCTGCAGGCCCCGATCAGTACAAAACGCCCTGAGCCGCGCGGCAACGCTGGATCCATCGACCGCCGGCCAACACGCCTGAACCTGAGGAAGCACGTAATGAAGAAGTGGCAATGTATCGTCTGTGGCCTTATTTACAACGAAGCGGACGGCTGGCCGGATGACGGTATTGCACCAGGCACTCTGTGGCAGGACGTCCCGGAAGACTGGCTGTGCCCGGACTGCGGTGTGGGCAAAATGGATTTCGAAATGATCGAAATCGGCTAATCAACGAATTAAGAAACGTACTACAAGGAGAAGGGAATGAACGCACCTGTCGTGATCATCGGCACAGGATTGGCCGGTTACAACGTCGCCCGGGAGTTTCGCAAGCTCGACAGCGAGACCCCATTGCTGCTGATCACTGCCGATGACGGACGCTCCTACTCCAAGCCCATGCTCTCCACCGGCTTTGGCAAGAACAAGGAAGCCGATGGCCTGAGCATGGCCGAGCCTGGCGCGATGGCCGAGCAACTCAAGGCCCAAGTGCGCACCCATACACGCATCAGCGGCATCGACCCAGGCCACAAGCGTCTGTGGATCGGCGAGGAAGCAGTGACCTACCGCGACCTGGTCCTGGCCTGGGGCGCAGAAACCGTGCGCGTACCGGTCGAAGGCGATGCGGCTGAGTTGATTTTCCCGATCAACGACCTGGAAGACTACGCGCGCTTTCGTGCCGCCGCTGCCGGTAAACGACGCGTACTGCTGCTCGGCGCCGGCCTGATCGGTTGTGAGTTTGCCAATGATCTGATCCTGGGCGGCTATGAAATCGACTTGGTCGCGCCGTGTGAGCAAGTCATGCCGACCCTGCTGCACCCGGCGGCAGCCGCAGCGGTGCAAGCCGGGCTGGAAGGCATCGGCGCGCGTTTCCACCTGGGCCCGGTGCTCAATCGCCTGCAACGCACGGCTGATGGCCTTGAAGCGCACCTGTCGGACGGCGAAGTGATCCACTGTGACCTGGTGGTGTCCGCCATTGGCCTGCGCCCTCGCGTGGACTTGGCCGCAGCCGCCGGCCTGCAAATCAACCGCGGCATCATGGTGGACCGCCACCTCAAGACCTCCCACGCCAACATCTACGCCTTGGGCGACTGCGCAGAGGTTGATGGTCTGAACCTGTTGTACGTGATGCCATTGATGAGCTGCGCCCGCGCCCTGGCGCAAACCTTGGCCGGCAATGCCACGGCGGTGAGCTATGGGCCTATGCCGATCACGGTGAAAACCCCGGTGTGCCCGCTGGTGGTGTCTCCTGCGCCACGGGGCACCGAAGGTGTGTGGAGCGTCGAAGGGCAGGGTGCCGACATCAAGGCCCTGTGCCGCGATGCCAGCGGCCGCTTGCTGGGTTACGCACTGACAGGCAGCGCCGTCATGGAAAAACTGGCGCTGAACAAAGAACTTCCGCCGTTACTGGCGTAAATACCAGCCGTTCTGTCGCAAACATCACGTTCATACCCGGAGAAAGGCCGCCGCGAGACTGGCGCGGCGCCCGAGGGCATGCCATCCTCACTCCCGTCTGCCGCAGAGTAGAGCCTGCGGCGCCTTGGCGCTGCTCCACCAGAGAGCAGCACGGACATAACAACAAAAAACCGTCAAAGAGGCTTCACATATGCGTAAACCAGATCTCGCAGCCGCCATCGCTGAAAAAGCCGATCTCACCAAAGAACAGGCCAACCGCGTCCTCAACGCCGTCCTTGAAGAAATCACCGGCGCCCTGCACCGCAAGGACAGCGTCACCCTGGTCGGCTTCGGCACCTTCCTGCAACGCCACCGCGGCGCCCGCACCGGCAAAAACCCGCAAACCGGTGAGCCAGTGAAGATCAAGGCCAGCAACACCGTCGCTTTCAAGCCAGGCAAGTCGCTCAAAGACAGCGTCAACCCGTAAGTTAAGCGGTACCGTCTCGAAGGGAGGCGGGGCGGTAAAGAAAATGGGCACGCCGACTGGGTCGGGTGCCCATTTTTATTGTGCGAGAGAAGCATTTTTGCCACCACAACAGACGTTGCCTCTTGCGTAGATATAAGTGAGTACAGTAGCCATTGATCGAATCGATGTTATAGAGTTTCTATATTGACTCAGTGTGGAACTACATCCAAACGACAGGACACATATAGCGCGAGACTGCAGGGAGCGCTCTCTAAACTCATTTAGAGGTGTATATATGAAAGTTCTTGATCTGCCTTTTGTTCCACCTGTCCAATTACCCCACGAGAAAAAAGTAGAAGCGAAGGCTCCGTCGGCGTCGGGTGCTGCCGGAGCAGCCACCGCTAACGTTGAGGGCGTTTCGAGTGGCGCGGACGAGCAGGTATTTAAATGCATAGCAGCGACCCCGGAGGAGATCGCTGCTAAAAAAAGGCAAATGGGTGCTGCGATTGCTAATAATTTGGGACCCGATCAATTAGACCTTCCTGCCCCCGAAGATCTTAAATTCAAACCTGGCGCTCCAGGCAAACCTCACACTCCAGGCAAACCTAGAACTGGCGGAACTAATGGTGGATCTTCCCCTGCCGTGTCCACACCTAAGCCAACTGTGAAGCCTAAGCCAACGGTAACGCCTAAGCCAACTGTGAAGCCTAAGCCAATCACACCTACTCCAACAAAACCAACGGCTGTGCCGAACACTCCGAGTGGTGTAGTGAGCACCGCGCAAAACATTGTGAGTCAGCCACAGAACTTGCCGCCGGCCCCTCCATCAGTAGCGGCCAGTGTGCGTAATGCTTTTATAACGGCCAGTGCAAACAACATAATCAGCAGCCCCTTCACTGTCGGCCAGCAATTCACGTCTAACTACTTCCAGAATAAATTTACAGCGCAAAGTCAGATGCCAGGAGCGCCAGTACAGAATGCAGATGGCACGATTGGAACCGTAGACCCTGCCGCGACGAAAGAGCAAAAAATGGAGGCTCGCCTCACCGGTGCTGAAATAAAAAATGAGGCAACGGCCAACCTGTTTATTTTTCTCAACTTAGGAGCAGAAGCAAATGCGGTGCAGCCGAGCGATCAAGCGCCTAAGGACACAGATGGGCGCCTGAAGAACCTTGAGGCGTCGATGGATGCAATCGAAGAGCAAATGCCGGAGCTCGCTAAACGTTTCAAACTTCTTTACGAACCGTACGAAGCGGCCGAATCATCAGTGGCGCCGACTGAAGAATCTCGTATGGACAATATTGAAAAACGTCAGGAACACATAAATGAAATGATCAATTTATTGAAGATTGTTCAGAATCAGAGATCGCAGAAAACACCAGGCGTGTAAGGGAGATATAGTGTTTATTTAACAAGTGGGCAGGCAATGCGACGAGCGTTATTGGCTTAAATAACGTTGTCTCTTTTTATGGGCAAGAGCACCAATGAAGGTGACAGGTTTATCTGACTTTTGTGTCGACTTTGATCTGAGTGATCTGCCCATTTTTAGCGTCCTGTCATTAATTTTGGCTCCGATCATCAGAACTTTTAATTCAGGATTGCCCCTCTGTTTTTAAGTGCCCTGAAGAAACTCGATAAATTGTTTGGTGAATTCCGGCCCTTCGTACTCTTCAAGATTCTTGATATTGAAGAGTGCGCCTCGTTGCGTTGTGAGCTTTTGCAGACGGCGTTTCAATAACTTATTGATCGGGTTTTCTGGCTCAGAGATAATCAATGCGAGCGCTTTGCGGGCGCGAACAGACACGTCTTTGAAAAAAATGTGCTGGGGATCTGCAGGAGGAATGATCTGCTCAAGATCACAGTCTGTAAACGTTACCCAATCCAGTTTGCACAATTCAAAATCAACAAGAAGGGGGGTGTTGGGCGGTTCGGATATGAAACTTACCTCTTGTAATTTTCCCGAAAACTTGAGGTTTTTTATTTTGCTGGCATTGAACGAGTTGTCAATGATCTTGCACTGGGTAAATATGCAGTTGCTGAATTCGCAATCTTTCAAAGACGCTTCTCGAAAGTTGCACTTTATGAAAGTGCAGTTCTCGAATTTGCTGTTGCTGAAGCCTGAAGCCTGAAAGTCAACCGTCTTGAAGTGACAATGGGCTAATAAGGTCTTATTGAAAAATCTTGAACCGGAAAAATCACTTTTCTCAAAGCTGCAGCTTTCCAATATACACTGATCGAAAATCGGATCGGAGAGCTTCGCATCTTTTAATTTACAATCGATAACACGTTCTTTTTCAAAACGCGTTTTTTTAGGTAACACAAGCCCGTCTTGCTGTATGCCTGACAGTACGAATGATGGCATTTTGTCATTCACCATAATATTCCTTCATAACCATTGCCCCAGTCCCCATAACGCCGCTGATGCGTGCCTCTTTTCCAATCAGCCTTAGTCGTGAGGTCCCACCAGGTTTTAGTTTTAGTTTCATACACATCGGGAAGACGCTGCCCTGATTTCGATACCTCCAGGTGTCCCAATGATGGATCATTTTTTACTCTGGTTTTGAAGTTTGCATCAATTCTCTGCCCTACATACCTGCGATAGCGAGAACGTGCTTGTCCGAGATCGCCTCTATCATAGGCTCGTTTCACCGCTGCTCTTTGCCTCGGGGTCAATGACCTTTGGGGGTTACTGTAGACAGCCTTCTTCGCTGCATTGGCATGCGCTTGAAGCTTAGCAGTGGTTGAGCCGCAAGGTGCCCATCCCAACGGATCGATCCATCCCGAGGGGTTAGGAGAATACTGATAAAGGTTAAAACCTCCTGCTAGCCCGACAGGGTCCGGCGTTGTAAAACGCCCCACGTCGGGATCATAAAACCGGAATGTATTAAAATGCAGCCCCGTCTCCCGATCCAGATACTGCCCTTGGAATCGTAGATTTTGCTCTTCAATGTAATGTGGCTCCCGCACCTCTTCCAAGGTATTGCCCCACACCTGATAAGTCGCACGCCAGGTAATTTGCCCATCGGCCTCGGTCAGTCGCTCCGGCAGTCCGTTAAGATCATTGTGGTAGTAGCGGGTTTTTTGCAGTGGGCCGATGCCGTCAATCCTGGCCAGGGGCACGTAGCTTTCACCATCGTATAGATACAGACTGGTCTGGCTGTGTTTGAACTCCTGCAACAGACGTAAACCATCCCAGGTGAAACTCGTCTGGCCCAACGGGCGACCATTGTAATCATGCTCGGTTTTTTCGATCCGCCGCCCTAGGGGGTCATAGGTCATCCTGACCACGTGGCCGCTCTCATTTCGCACTTCAACCAGCCGGCTTTCCGCATCGTAGGCAAAGCGCTGCAAGCCACGAGCAGAGCTGCGTTTTTCGATCATTCTTCCTAAAGCATCATAGGCATACCGTATGTCTTGATAGACGAGCAGGCGATTATGTCGTATGAGACCACCTTGATTTGGGCGGTCCAGCAGATTGGCCGCAGCGTCATAGGCGTATGTTTCGGTCCGGCCAACTTGGTGGCTTAAAAGGATTCGGTCGGTGCTGTCGTAACCCAGATGTTCTTGATGATCATGTTGGTGGTTTATACGACGTCGCCCGATCAGGTTGTCACTGGGGTCGAAGCTATAGTCCGTCTCGACCAGGGGAGGCAACTGCCAAGGCTGGTCAATGCTGCGACGCTGTCGTGAGCGAACCCTGCCACTTCGGTCGTATGCGGTACTCGTTTTGAGTTGGCCCTGGGTACGCTGTACTTCGCGATGCAAGCGATCACGCTCAAAGTCGCTGATGACTTTTCCATCGATGTTCAACTGATGCAGGTGGCCGCTACCGTAGTACAGCCTGTTCAACCATCGACCGTCGGGCAAGCCGGTTTGAACCAGGTTTCCCAGCTCGTCGTAACGATGCTGCACAGACCCTGCCGAGCTTTGCTCCTCAAGCAGTTGCCCCAGCGCGTCATAGCTGAAACCGAGTAGCTGCTGGCGGCCATCAAGGGCGGTGAAGGTGACACCGACCAACTGGTCGTTCAGGTCGTGTTCATAGACCGTGGTGCCGTCCGCGGTGGTTTTACTGACCAGGCGGCCAACAGGATCGCGCTGAAACTGGTGCGACAACGGCGCTACCGGCTCGCCCTCTGTTCCCGGTAGATAGTCCACGGCAACAATATCGTCCAGTGAATCGTAGGTGTAGCAGCGTCGGCTTTGATCCAGATCCTGCTGCTGCACCATGCGGTCGGCTGCGTCCCACTCAAAGCGATAGCTCTCGCCATTCTCGTTGGTCAGCTTGCGGAGTCGTCCGTAGGCATCATGATCGAACATCACCGAACGGTTATGCGCATCCCGGCGTTGTTTGACCAAGCCACGAACGTCATAGTCATAGCGTGTGGTGCTGCCGGCAGGGTCAACGTGGGCAGTCAGATAACCATTTGCGCTGCGCTGGAACAGTTCGACGCGGCCATCTGGAAGCTGGCATTCCAGTAGTAGCCCCTGAGGACCGTACCGATAGCGCACCGATTCACCCTCGGCATTGGTCTGCACCACCAAATTGCCGAAGGCGTCGTACTGATAGCGAGTGGGATAACCCGAGCAGTCCACTTCTTCGACCAGTTGGCTCCATTCGTTCCAATGCAATGTTCTGGTTTTTTCGGTCGCATCGATGATGCGTACCGGCTGGCCGAAACCGTCATAGACATAGCGCGTACGGTTGCCCAGGGGGTTGATTTCCTCGATGCAGTTACCACGCTGGTCGTAGCGATAATGCCAGCTGTGGCCCGCAGTATCGGTTTCCACCTCGGGCAATGCCCAATGCGCCAGCCACTGCGTGCTGCTGGTTCTGGACAGTGGATCGATGACAGCGCTCAGGTTGCCGCACGCGTCATAGTTGAAACGCCACTGGCCGTTTTGCGGGTCAATCGCACCGAGCAGTTGGCGATCTTCGCTCCACTCAAACTGCCACGTATGGCCGAGGTTATCGATGTAGCGAGTGATCTGGTACTGCGGGTTCCAATGCCGTGTGCTGATCCGCATCAGCCCGTCGGTCACACGGGTAATGCCGGCATCGAGGTCGTATTCGAAGCTGTATTCATCGCCCGCATCTGTCCAGTGCCGACTGACGCGCCATTCCTGGCCGTCTGGTCCAGGTACTTGAGCCCATTGGTAGAAGCAGCGCATGCCACTCGGCAATCGGTGCACGGTCATGCGCCTGCCGCTGTCGTAGGCAAAGCTGCGAAGGGTCGTGCCCTGGGCGTCCAAGACTTCGGCAAGATCGCCGTTGCTGTCATAGCGATAGCTGACGAGCACGTCGCAGCGCCCATCGAAATGGTCTTGGCGCAGGTAACGGCGTTCGATATGGCTTACACGCCCAGGATGCTCTGCGGTGTAGCTTAGGTCGACGTGCATCAAGTCATGGGTGTCGCGCAGGCGGCACAGCCGTCCTTGGGCATCGTAATCAAGGAAGATCCGCCCTTCATTGCGATCACCTAGCAGTTGCAGACGCATTCGAGAGTGGTTCTGCGGGTCGAGTTCGAACAGCCGATACAGGCCGTCGGTACTCTCGATCAAGACCGCTGCGTCACCACTGCGCCTGACCGCAAGACCTTCGACTGGGTCGAATGCTCCGCCGGACGCAGGGATGTAACCGATCTCCAAGCGCCTTCCCTGTTCATCGATATAAAACAAGTTTTCGTCTTTATCGATCTCGACCGATACCTCATAGGCAACGCTCCAGCCCGCCCCAAAGAGACCGTCGGTCCGTGCGTCGAGGCTGCTGTAGAAACGCTGCCAATCGATGGGAAACAGCCCAGGAAGCACGAAATCCAGTTCATCCTCATCACCTAGAATCTTAGCGCCGGTCGCACTGTGCACGGGGTTGGGGGAGCCGTTCATGGCGCTCTTGAGCGCAGAGGTTATTTTGCTGGTGCCATAGGAGACTCCAGCCCCTACCACCACACTGCCGAACAGGCAGGGCAGTTTGCTCCAAAAGCACTTCACATTGCCGCGTAGCATCAACAAGGCAGTAATCGCCAGCCCCACCCCCGGCGTTTTCCCGCTACGAATCTCCTGCACCACAATGGTCTCACCACCAATGCGCACATCCGGCGAAATCAGGCCCTCAGCCGTCCCAATCTTGGCGTCACAGGTACTGCGATCACCGCTGCGTGCCGCAGGCTGCCCGTTGATGAACACCGAGCTGGAACCTTCGGCAATAAACTGCAGGGGCATGGGCGGATGCTTGTTGCACGCCACGGTGTCCAGCGGGCACGGCTCGGTGCCGGGGGCGGGCGAGGCGACGGTCGGGCGCCACATCTGCGAGAAAAACTCCCCGGCCATATCCAGGAAGCTCGGCGCTGCCGGCTCGCTGGGCGCGACCGGTACAGCCGTCATCTTGCCTGCGGCGCGGGCGGCCTTTTTGCCATTGATGAACACGTTGTGCGAACCGCTGGTGATGAAGGCATCGATCACCGGCGGGAACACCCAGTTGGCGGCGGACTCGCACCAACTGGATATCTTCAGGTCCGCCCCCGTGAGGCCCGCGGTAATGCCGACGACCGCGCCCACCACCAACACCAGGGCCACACCGCCGGTGGCGATGGTCGCACCGGTCGCGAGGAAAACCGCCCCGGCTACGGCCAGGCAGCCCACGGTAGTGATCGCCGCGTAGGCGGCCACTTCCAGTACACCACCGAGAATGTCGGCCATGACCGAGGTGTGCAGCAGTGCGTCGCCTTCGCGGGCGGCCCAAAGATCCTCACTCATTGCTCAAGCTCGACTCAAGGCGTGGCGAGAAAGTTGAGTGTGCTTTTCAGCGTTGCCCAGTGCGCCGCCTCGGCCGGGCCCAGGGGCTGGGCCTTGACGTAACTGAGGGCGACCAAGCGACGCGTGCCCGGTATCTGCATGGCCAGCTGATATTGGTAAATGTTGTCGCTGCCTTTGCTGAAGTGGTTCTGCACTTCAAACGCGTCGATGTCCTGCGCCGGGCCGACCTTGACCGCTTGCGCCGGGGAATAGCGAAGGTCCTGGACCTGCTGTTCGAGTTTTTTCAGCTGGCCTTCGAAATTGCTTTGCAGGCTCTCGCCATCGGCCAAGGGGCTGCGGCTCACCACCAGGGTGGTGCCCAGCTTGGCGAACTTGAGGATATTGATCGAGGTGTCCTGTACCTCGGCATCGGGTAGGGTGAATTGGGCTTCGTTGATCAGGTAGTTCATGGTGGCGAAATCTCGTTATTGACCAGCACCGGGCTTACCGGGAAATTTTGATTCGACGGCGGACTTGATCGTGCTTTGCACGCCTTGGGCACCGGGCGATGTGCCCTTTTCACTGCCCAGGTTGATGTCCAATTTTCCCTTTGTCTGGATCTTGCTGCTGCCGGTGGAAAACAGGTTGAACGAGCCACAGGTCAGGTTGATGTCGCCGCCAGCCTTGAGCTCAATCACGCTGTCGCCGCACACCAGGCGAATACTCTCGCCGGCCTCGATGGTGTAACTCGTGGCGGCGCTGTCGGACTTGGCTGCGCCCACGATCACCGTGTCGTTATTGCGCACAACCCGCAGACGGTTGCTGCCGATGGTCACCGTCTCGTTATGGCCAATGCTTTTATTGCGGTCATGCCCCACCGAGTGGCTTTCATCCACCTCCACGACGATGTCCTGGTTACGCTCAGCATGGATGTACAACTGCTCCAGCCCCTTCTTGTCTTCCATGCGGATTTCATTGAAGTTGGCCGGTGTGCCGCCTTTGCTGGAGCGACTTTTCATGCCGCTCTGGGTGGCGTTTTCCGGTAGGTCGTAAGGCACCGTCTGCTCGGCGTTGTAGACGCGGCCGGTGATGATCGGTCGGTCCGGGTCGCCTTCAAGGAAGCTGACAATCACTTCCTGGCCGATGCGTGGAATCTGCATCGAACCCCAGTTCTTGCCGGCCCAGGATTGCGACACACGAATCCAGCACGAGCTGTTCTCGTTGGATTGGTCGTGGCGGTCCCAGTAGAAGTGCACCTTCACGCGGCCGTACTGGTCGGTCCAGATTTCCTCGCCCTTGGGGCCTACCACCAACGCGGTCTGCGGGCCTTTGACGATGGGGCGGTGCGTGTTGGCCAGCGGGCGGAAACTCTGTTGGGCGTCGATGCAGGTCAGGCTGCTTTCGAACTGCGCCGAGCCTGAGCCGCCACCGCTTTCCAGGCTTTCCTGCACGATGAAGTAACGGCAACCGACGATCAGGTATTCGCGGTTCTGGTCCTGGCGGCTGAAGCCGGTGAGGCTGAACAGATGGCCCGAGCCCAGGCCGCGCGCGTTGCCGCTGAACTCGATCTGTTCATGCAGGGTTTGCAGGGCTTCGATGCGGGTGCGCGCATAGTGTTCGCCGTCGGCGCTTTGCACGTAGGTGCCGGGGTAGTCGTACAGCGGGTAATCGCCGGCGGTGTGCGGGCGCGGCATGGCCGAGCGCACGTCGATGCTCGCGCTGGGGCGCTGGAAGTCGTAGTCGTTCAGCTCCAGTGAGCCTGGCTGCACCTCCTGCGCCAGGTGCCAGTTGTGCATATGGTCGCGTTCGCGCTGCTGCTCGTCCTTGGGGTAGTAGGGGATCGACGCATAGCCAGGCACGTTGGTGTGAGCGCCATAGGCGTCGGCCAGCACCAGCACATGGCGATCCTGTTCATGGCGGAAGAAGTAGTAGATGCCTTCCTGTTCCATCAACCGGCTGACGAAATCGAAGCTGGTCTCGCGGTACTGCACGCAGTATTCCCACTCGCGATATGGCCGGCTGAGGGCGTCTTCGAAGTCGGAAAAACCCAGGTCGCGGAACACCTGCTTGATAATCTGCGGGATGCTCAGGTTCTGGAAGATACGGCAATCGGAGGTACGGCTGAGCAACCACAACCAGGGGCGCAGGGTGGCCTGATAACTGGCGAACTGGCCCTGGTCGATGTTCTGGCTGCAGCGCGCGACGATGCCATGAAAGTACCGTTCGCCACCGTCGGCCAGTTGCAGGCCCACGCTCATCGGTTTGCCCAGCAACTGGTTGAGGTCGATGTTGGCGTCCAGGGACGTCAGTTGCAGCTCATAGTTGAACAGCCGGCCCAGCTCTTCACCGCCGCCCATTTCGTTGAGCAGCAGCACATCCGGCCCGAGGGGGCTGGTGATCTTGGCCAGGCGTGAGGCTTGGTTGAATAGCATCGGTAGTCCCGTAAATACCTTAATAACTGAAGAAACCGAATCCAGTGTGGGAGCTGGCTTGCCTGCGATGGCAGTGGTTCAGTCAACATTGATGTTGAATGTCAGACCGCTATCGCAGGCAAGCCAGCTCCCACAGTTTTGACCGTGTTTCTTCAGGTCAATCGTTGAACTGGTAGTGCAGTTCATTATCCCGACTGCTGATCCGCACCCCCGCCAACGCCTTGCCTTCCAACATGCGCGTGAGGAACTCGCGGCTCATGTCCGGCAGCAGGCTGTTGGTGAGGATGGTGTCGATCATGCGCCCGCCGCTTTCAGTCTCGGTGCAGCGCGAGACGATCAGGTCGACCACGGCGTCGTCATACTCGAACGCGACTTTGTGGGTATTCTCCACGCGCTTCTTGATGCGGTTCAGTTGCAGGCGGGTGATCGCCTTGAGCATCTCGTCGCTCAGCGGGTAGTACGGGATGGTCACCAGTCTACCGAGCAAGGCCGGTGGGAAAATCTCCAGCAGCGGCTGGCGCAGGGCCTTGGCGATTTCCTCGGGCTCGGGGATGTTCGCCGGATCTTTGCAGACGTGGGAGATCAGCTCGGTACCGGCATTGGTGGTCAGCAGGATCAGGGTGTTCTTGAAGTCGATCACCCGGCCTTCGCCGTCTTCCATCACGCCCTTGTCGAACACCTGGAAGAAAATCTCGTGCACGTCCGGGTGGGCTTTCTCCACCTCATCGAGCAGCACCACGCTGTAGGGCTTGCGCCGCACCGCTTCGGTCAGCACACCGCCTTCGCCGTAGCCGATATAGCCCGGTGGCGCGCCTTTGAGTGTGGACACGGTGTGGGCTTCCTGGAACTCGCTCATGTTGATGGTGATGACGTTCTGCTCACCGCCGTACATGGCTTCGGCCAGGGCCAGGGCGGTTTCGGTCTTGCCCACACCCGAGGTGCCGGCCAGCATGAATACGCCAATCGGCTTGCTTGGGTTGTCGAGGCCGGCGCGGGAGGTCTGGATGCGCTTGGCGATCATCTGCAGGGCATGGTCCTGGCCGATGATGCGTTTCTTCAAGTGTTGGTCGAGGTTGAGCACAGTCTCCAGTTCGTTGCGCGCCATGCGGCCCACCGGGATGCCGGTCCAGTCGGCGACCACCGAGGCCACGGCCTGGTAATCCACGGTCGGCAGGATCAACGGGGTTTCGCCTTGCAGGGTGGTAAGGCGTTGTTGCAGGTCGACCAGTTGTGCACGCAACGCATCGTTGCCGCTGTCCACCACACCGGCTTTTTCGCGCAAGGTGGCACGGGTAGCCAGCAACTCATCTACCAAGGCTTTTTCTTCAGCCCAACGGCTTTCCAGCGTGGCCAGACGCTCACGCTCGGCGGTCAGCAGCGCTTCGCTATTGGTTTGACGCGCACCAATGGCAATGCCGATCGCATGCTCACGGGCGATGATTTGCAGCTCGGTTTCCAGGGCCTCGATACGGCGACGGCTGTCGTCCACTTCCGCCGGCACAGCGTGCAGGCTGATGGCGACGCGGGCGCAGGCGGTGTCGAGCAGGCTCACGGATTTGTCCGGCAACTGGCGCGCCGGAATATAGCGGTGGGAGAGCTTCACCGAGGCTTCCAGAGCTTCATCGAGGATCTGCACCTGGTGGTGTTTTTCCATGGTGGACGCCACGCCGCGCATCATCAGCAGGGCCTTGTCTTCCGACGGTTCGGCAACCTGCACCACCTGGAAGCGGCGGGTCAGGGCCGGGTCTTTCTCGATGTGTTTTTTGTACTCGGCCCAAGTGGTGGCAGCCACGGTACGCAAGGTGCCACGGGCCAGGGCAGGCTTGAGCAGGTTGGCCGCGTCACCGGTGCCGGCGGCGCCACCGGCACCCACCAGGGTATGGGCTTCGTCGATAAACAGGATGATCGGCTTGGGCGAGGCCTGCACGTCTTCGATGACCTGGCGCAGGCGCTGTTCGAACTCGCCTTTCATGCTGGCGCCGGCTTGCAGCAAGCCCACGTCGAGGCTGCGCAGTTCCACGTCTTTCAAGGCGGGCGGCACGTCACCGGCGACGATGCGCAGGGCGAAACCTTCGACCACGGCGGTCTTGCCCACCCCGGCTTCACCGGTGAGGATCGGGTTGTTCTGGCGCCGACGCATGAGGATGTCCACCAGTTGGCGGATCTCCTCGTCACGGCCCACGATTGGGTCGAGCTTGCCGCTGCGGGCCTGTTCGGTCAGGTCGACAGTGAAGCGCTTGAGCGCTTCCTGCTTGCCCATCGCGCTGGGCGCCATGGCGCCGCTGGCCTCGCCAGGGACACCGGCATTGAAGCCGTCGCTGGCGCTCAAGGCGTTTTCCGGCGAGTCACCGATGTATTCATCAAAGCGCTCGCTCAAGGCCTCGGCCTTGATCTTGTCGAACTCGCCGGACAAGCCCAGCAGCGCATGGCGCAGGCTCGGTGTCTTCAAGATGCCCAGCACCAGATAACCGGTGCGCACCTGGCTTTCGCCGAACATCAGGCTGCCATACACCCAGCCGCGCTCTACGGCCTCTTCCACATGGGAGGACAGGTCGGTGATCGATGTGGAGCCGCGCGGCAGGCGGTCCAGGGCTTCGGTGAGGTCGCGGGCCAGGCGCGCCGGCTCCACGTTGAACTGACGGATGATGCGGTGCAGGTCGGAGTCCTGCAGTTGCAGCAACTGGTGAAACCAGTGGGCCAGTTCCACATACGGATTGCCCCGCAACTTGCAGAACACGGTGGCGGCTTCGATGGCTTTGTAGGCCACGCTGTTGAGTTTGCCGAACAGTGCGGCGCGACTGATTTCACCCATGCTCTGGATTCCTTGAGGTGGTGGCGTGGTCGGCGTAATGCCGGGCCAGGATTAGGTCGTTGGCGTCATGCGCAGGTTGGCCGAGCCAGGTGTTGAAGCCCAGGCGGAACTGGCCGTTGAGTTGCAGCGCCGGAACTTCGGGTTGTTGCAAAACCAGATTCAAGTCCCAGTCCAATTCATGGCCCAGGTACTCGGCCACCCACGCCACCAGCTCGTTGAACGGCTGTTGGCCGGGCAGCATGCCCATGTAGTCATCCAGCGTGAGCGGGCCCAGGCGGATGCGGAATTTGTGCTGGCGGTCCCACACGTGGCTGCCCAGGCAGAAGTCCACGCCCAACTGGTTGGCGCTGACCCCCACGCGGCTGCGTTCGGGCAGTTCCAGCCATTGGCCCACGTATTCCTCGATCTCTACCGGCAGGCCGAAGTACTCGCTGAGGATCGCTTTCAAGCCATCCGGGTAGCGGGTTTGCGCCGACAGATGGCCGCTGTAATGCAGCTTCGCGGTATCGGGGATCAGCCCTTGATTGAGCAGGCTCGGCATCCCGCGGCCACTCAGGGCGGCGAGGCGGGCGGACCAGTAGTCATCGTCCGGGCGGTCATGGCTGACCGTTGGCCGCGCCTCGGCCCAGGCCCGATAGAACAGGGTCAGCAGACGATGGTGGAACACATCCAGGAACTGCTTGCTGGTGCTGTCGGCGTTGTTGCGCTGGCGCTCGCGCACGTACTCGGTGATGTGCAGCGGCAGCGGGCCGTTGGGGCCGCCGAGGCCGAAGAAGAACTGCTCCAACCGCGCCGGCTTGCCATCGCCTCCTGGCTCGACCGAGGCAAGGGTGGCGGGTGCGAAGGTGCAATCGGCCTGCTGCCCCAGGCGCAGCGGATCATCGGCCAGGCGCAGGGAATGGCCCAGGCGTGGCAGCTCGGGCGTTTCGCACTCGATGCGCCGCAATGCCTGGAAAAAGTCATATTCCCAGGGCTCCTGGTGCATCGCGTCCAGGGTTCTCACAGGGTCGGACGCCGTCCGGGCTTGGCTTTCCATCGCATGATCTCGCCGCGTTCGGTGGTACGGATCACCGTCTCGGTAAAGCTGTTGATCGACACGTAGCGTGCCAGGAAGCGCTCCAGCACGGCACCGAGCAGGAACACGCCGGTGCCGCGAAACGCGTTTTCATCGAACTCCAAGGTGATTTCCAGGCCGCGACCAAACACAATCGGGCCAGGCATCGGCAGGCGTCGGGTCACCGCCTTGCTGCTGACTTCGCGCAGACCTTCGATCTGCAATTGCAGGGCGGCGTCATTGCTGTCGCCGTACAGGCGCAGCAGTTCGCGCAAGGCGCCGGCGCCCTGGCCCTGTTCGCTCAAGGACAGGTAGTTGAGCGACAACTGGCTGATCAGGCGCCAGGCCTTGGCGTCATGCGCATGGCTGGCACGCGCGCGGCTTGGCCCGGCGACGCACCGCACGGCCAGCACCGGCGCACTATCGGCCAGGGTGAAGTCGGTCTTGCCGTTGCCCACGCTCATGAACAGCGGCAGGTCGCGGTTGGTACACAGCGCCGTCACGCCCAGTTGGCGCAGGTCATGGCGATACGGCGCCTGGCGGCTGTCCACCAAGCTGACGAAGGTTTCACTGCCCACATAAGTGGAGCGTGGGCCATTGCGGCGCTGATCGCTGGACAGCACCCGCGGCTCGCGGCGCACGCTGTAATAGGCCTGGTCGCGGCCATAGCGCGACGGATCGCGCACCGCATAGAACGGCAAGAACGGCTGCTCCGGCCCGGTGCCATGGCCGGTGATGCCGCTCAACGAGTGAATCTCGAAATCCATCGGCCGCGTACGGTCGGCGATCACGTGGTGTTCATTGACCCGGTCGGACAAGTGGATGCGGTCCACGCGCTTGGGGAACAGGTTGATGGCGGGCGTGCAGAACGGCAAGAACTGCGCCGCGCCGACACTGCCTTCCAGGCTCGGTTCGTGGCGGTCGAACAGCACGATCAGTTCCAGCTCCTGGCCGTCACACCGTTTGACTGCACGGCTCAACTCGGCGAACTCAACGAACAGGAAGCGATGGGGCAGGGCAAAGTATTCCTGCAACAGGCGATAGCCCTGGAACGCCCGCGCCACCACCGGCATGGCCGCATCGGCATCATCGAACCCCCGCGAGCGCAACGCGCCCTGGGGCAGGCGCTCGACCCAATCGCCACCGGGCTGGCGCGCAAACACCGCGCAGGCATTGCCCAGCAGTTGTTCGTAGAGGCGAAACGGTTGTTCATCGGCGCCGCTCAGGTACAGCGGCAAGGTGTCCAAATCGAGGCTGTTGAACGGCAGCTCGGCACCGGTGCGCAGGGTCAGGCGCAGGCCGGCCTTGGCTTTCGGTTCGCTGGCGGCCAGGCGGCCGAGCACGGCGGCGGGGTTGCCGAAGTACTCGGCGTTGCTGACCTGCAACGGCCACAGCGTCACCGGGTGCGCGGTGCGGTACTCGCAGCAGGTCTGGGTTTCACGGCCCAGGGCGGCACGCAGCACGGTGTCACGGGGTAGCGGGAAACCGCCGGCCAGGGAGCCTTCATCGGGGTCGGTCTGCAGTTGCACTACGGTCATCGACGGCGTCGGTGCCAGGTAATGCGGGTAGGCGATTTCCAGCAAGTTGTGGGTGAAGGTCGGGTACTCGGCGTCGAGCTTGAGCTGCACGCGGGCGGTGAGATAGGCGAAGCCTTCAAGCAAACGTTCGACGTATGGGTCGGCGCAGTCCATACCGGACAGGGTCAGCCGACTGGCGATCTTCGGGTATTCCTTGGCGAACTCGGCGGCGCTTTCGCGCACATGGTGCAGTTCCTGGTTGTACAGCTCCAGCAGGCGCGGGTTCATGGGTGTCTCCGCTGGTCGGCATTGAGCACGCGCACATGGCCGGACTCCAGGTCCACGTCGGTCTGCAACAGCAAACGCAACGGCACCGGCTGTGCCCACAGGTCGCCTTCAATCTCGAAACTCAGGGCATTGTGATTCATCTCGCCATGGCCCATGCGCGCCTTGACCCGCAATGTGTGGCGCAAAATACGCGGCTCGAAAGTGGCGATGGCCTGGTAAATCAAGGCTTCCAGGGCTTTGATATCAACGCTCGAAGCGCTGTTGCCCGCCAGTGCCGGCAGGCCGTAATTGACCACCGACGTACCGGCCGGGGTGTGCAGCGTGGCATCGGTATCGAGTAACGAGGTGGTGTTAAGCAACCACGCCAGGTCACGCAGCACCGAGGCCTTCAATTGGGTCAGGGACAGCACGCGTTTGTCGGCGCTTTCCTTGGGGTTGGTCGGGTCGTCGTCGGTCAACCGGTCCAACAGGGACGGTTGCAGACGGTCGCGGGAAGCGATTTCAGTTACCACCAAAGCAGCTCCACGGACGGGTTGCGAGAGGGACACAATGGCCGTGGCACCGGGCCACGGCCACAAGGGCTATCAGCGTTTGGTGTTGGAACGGATGTTCCAGCCGAACTTGATCGCGCCGCCGTCTTTGGTGCCGTCGGCTTTCTGCGGCTGGTAGTCGACCATCACTTGGGCGAAGTTCAGGGTGACGTTTTCGGTCAAGCGATCATCGCTGCCCGAACCGCCGGTGCTCAAGGAGGTGACCAGCACTTCTTCCAGGTTGATCACCATGTACTCGACCTGGCTCTCGCCACCAGCCTTGCGCACGGTCAGCTTGACCTTGTCGATGTGCTTGCCGCTGGCGCAGTGCATCATCAGGTTGGGCGAAGCCTTGTCGACGTATTTGGTCAGCGACAGGTCCTGGATATTCACCTTGCCCGCACCACCGCCACCGCCGACGTGCATGTTGCCGGACTGGGACATGCCCCAGCTCCAGTTCAACACATCGATTTCGTCCTTGTGGGCCTTGTCCATGGACTCGCCCTTGATGTCGCCGATCTTGATGAAAATATCAACAGCCATGTTTTCTCCCTGTGTGGCTCAGGCCACTTGATTGGGTGATCGTTCCCACGCTCTGCGTGGTAACGCATCCTGTGACGCTACGCGTCACCGGGACGCAGAGCGTCCCGGGCGGCATCCCCACGCGGAGCGTGGGAACGAGCTAGCTCAACCGTTACTTATGCGCTTTTTGCCGAAGGCAGTTTCGATACCAGGCGCAACGACACCGTCAGCCCTTCAAGCTGATAGTGCGGGCGCAGGTAGAACTTGGAGTTGTAATACCCCGGGTTGCCTTCGACTTCTTCCACGATCACTTCGGCGGCTGCCAGCGGGTGCTGGGCCTTGGTGGTTTCGGTGGAGTGTGCCGGGTCGCCGTCGACGTAGTTGAGGATCCAGTCCTGCAACCAGCGCTGCATTTCGTCCTTCTCTTTGAAGGAGCCGACCTTGTCGCGCACGATGCACTTCAAGTAGTGGGCGAAACGGCAGGTGGCGAACAGGTACGGCAGGCGCGCGGCCAGGTTGGCGTTGGCGGTGGCGTCCGGGTCGTCGTATTCGGCAGGTTTTTGCAGCGACTGGGCGCCAATGAACGCGGCGAAGTCGGTGTTTTTCTTGTGCAACAGCGGCATGAAACCGTTCTTCGCCAGTTCCGCTTCACGGCGGTCGCTGATGGCGATTTCGGTCGGGCACTTCATGTCCACGCCACCGTCATCGGTAGGGAACGTGTGGGCCGGCAGGTTTTCCACTTCACCGCCAGACTCGATGCCGCGGATGCGCGAGCACCAGCCGTAGTGCTTGAACGAACGGTTGATGTTCACCGCCATGGCGTAGGCGGCGTTGGCCCAGGTGTACTTGGAGCTGTCGGCGCCGTCGGTGTTTTCTTCGAAAGCGAAGGCTTCCACCGGGTCGGTTTTGGCGCCGTACGGCAGGCGTGCCAGGAAGCGCGGCATGGTCAGGCCGATGTAGCGCGAGTCTTCCGATTCACGCAGCGAGCGCCAGCCGGCGTATTCCGGGGTGGTGAAGATCTTGGTCAGGTCGCGTGGGTTCGACAGTTCCTGCCACGAGCCCATGCCCATCACGGTCGGCGAGGCCGCCGCGATGAACGGCGAGTGCATGGCGGCGCAGACTTTCGACAGTTCGCCCAGCAGTTCCACGTCGGGCGGCGACTGGTCGAAGTAGTAGTCACCCACCAGGCAGCCGTACGGTTCGCCACCGAACTGGCCGTATTCTTCTTCGTACATCTTCTTGAAGATCGGGCTCTGGTCCCACGCGGTGCCCTTGAATTTCTTCAGGGTCTTGTGCAGGTCTGGCTTGGAGATGTTGAGCACGCGAATCTTCAGTTGCTCATCGCTCTCGGTGTTGTTGACCAGGTAATGCAGGCCACGCCAGGCGCTTTCCAGTTGTTGGAAGTCCTGGTGGTGGATGATCTGGTTGACCTGGGCGGTGAGCTTGGCGTCGATGGCGGCGATGATCGATTCGATCGACTTGATCGCGTCGTTGGACACCAGGTCGGTTTGCGCCAGGGCCTGTTCGGCCAGGGTGCGCACCGCGGTTTCAACGGCTTCGCGGGCACGCTCGGTCTTGGGTTTGAATTCTTGCAGCAGCAGGTTCGCGAACTCGCTGGCTTCTTCGGTGGTACCCAGGATCTGGCTGCCTTCGCGGGCGGTATTGTCCGTCATGATTACTGCTCCCCTGCAGGCTTGGGCGCACTGGCAAGTGCCTGAAGCAATGCCGGGTCCTTGATCGCCTTCATGATGATTTCTTCAGCGCCAGTCTTGCCGTCCATGTAGGTCAGCAGGTTGGCCAATTGGGTGCGGGCTTCGAGCAGCTGGTTCAGGGAGTCGACCTTGCGGGCCACGGCGGCCGGGCTGAAGTCGTCCATGCTTTCGAAGGTGATGTCCAGGCTCAGGTTGCCTTCGCCTGTCAGCTCATTGGGTACGTGGAACGCGACGCGTGGCTGCATGGCCTTGAGGCGTGAGTCGAAGTTGTCGACGTCCACCTCAAGGAACTTGCGGTCGGCCACGGGTGCCAGCGGCTCGGCAGGCTTGCCGGCGAGGTCGGCCATCACGCCCATTACGAAGGGCAGCTGGACCTTTTTCTCGGCGCCGTAAAGCTCGACGTCGTACTCGATCTGCACTCGAGGCGCACGGTTGCGCGCGATGAATTTCTGAGAACTTTGCTTCGCCACGTTGCTGCTCCTGGTCGCTTGAGCGACGGTGTTGTTACTGCACGGTCCGGCGGCTTACTCGCTTTCGGGGCCGCGCAGGTTTTCAAATTGGGACATGCCATCGGGAATCAGATTGCGCACGATGGCCGCAAAGTCGGCATGCACCAGATTCTTGGCTCGGTTCAACAACACCGGCAGCGGGCTCGAAGGCTCGTGGCGGGTGTAGTACGCGAGGATTTTGTCGAGGCTGCGCAGCACATCGTCGCGGGTGGCGATGTCGCCAGAAGGGCGAGGAGCTGCGGGCGCGGCGGCGTTATCGACCGAGGGGGCATTGTCTTCACTGACGGCCTCGGGATCGCTGCTGCTGTCGGTGCCTGGCACCGCTTGATTGAGCAGTTGCAGGGCCTGTTTGAGCGGCTGCTTCAAGGCGCTGAGGTCCACGCCCTGGGCGGAACCGACTTGGTCATTGACCTGTTGCTCAATGGCCTCGCACGCCGCGCGCGCCGCGCTCAAGGCGTCACGGGTGGCTTGCAGTTGTTCGGGGTCGCTGTCCAGGAACGCGGCGTTGAGTTGCTGGTTGCCCAACTGCTCATCGGCGAAACTCTGCAGGCCGCTGGCGTTGAGCGCTGCGCGCAGGGTCACGGGCCCGAAGGTGCGCGAGCGCGTCAGGATGCTTTCGCGCAGCAGACGAATATTGGTCTCGCAGGTCAGGCCGGTAAGGGCGTTGATGCGCACGGTGGGGTCGTTGTCATCGTCGGCATCCAGGCGCGGGTGCAGCTCGGCCCAGTATTGGCGCAGCAAGGCGTCGATCAGCGTGAGGACTTCGGCCAGCCCGGCCACACCCTGGAGGGCGAGGGTGCTTTGCAGCAGAAAGTGGGTGATGCGCAGGTCTTTGCTGCGCTGCAACAGGTCGAGGCTTTGCTGCTGGATGCTGCGCCACTCGGGCGGCTCAGCGGGCAGGATCGAGTCGCCCATGCTGCGTTCGGGTTGGCCCTTGGCATCACGTTCCAACTGCAGAAATTGCGCGTCATATTCCATGTCTTCGCCACAGGGCGACGTCGCGGAAACGGCGGTGAGCAGCAACGGCACATCCACTGAATTCGATCTCCTTATCGGCCCGCTGGATGGCGGGCAATGCATGCACTAGTTGCGTAATGAACTTTGCATGTTTTCTTGGTCATACACTCAGCGTGCCACTACTGCGCCATCACTGATGTTCAAGAAGTTGTGCATTTTTGGTGTAGTACTTATGGCTTGTCAAGGTAAGCTATTCGCCCTCTGTGACAGATGTGCGGTGTTTAACAACCTGCGCGACTGGCGAGTCGAAAGGCGCGCCCAGAGCGGATTTTTGTCATGGAAGCCAGTTAAGATCAGCGATCATGCTGGTAAAAGCAGATTTTGGCGGTCGTTTGTACGACAGGACGGGACTTTCCAGGGCGGCACAGCCTCCTGGGTAGGCTGCGCGCGATGTATCAGCAAGGAGGCAAGATGTCGCTGTGTTTGACTATCACTAGTTATCACAAGATCACACCTGGGCAATGCCCCGAAAAGTCAATGGATCAGGGCGTGATGGCTATTGGCCGCAGTTCTGACAATGACTGGGTATTGCCCGACCCTGAGCGTCTCGTCTCTTCGCAACATTGCGTTATTCAATACAAAGATGGCCGTTACTACTTGACCGATAACAGCACCAATGGTGTGGAATTGGTCAAGGCGGGTATTCGTATGCGTCGGGGTAACAGCGAGCCGTTGCAAGACGGTGAATTGATCCGCATCGGTGATTACGAAATCCAGGCGCGCATCGACTTCAACGTGCAGGCCATCGACAGCCAGCCATTTGCCGGCGACTCACCCAACAGCTTTGAAGCGCTGATGGGCGCCGTGGCGAGCCAACCTGCGCCCACACCGATGATTGCGCCGCAGTTCCAGGGCGCCTCGGCCATGGAAACCCTGCCCGACCTGTTCGACTTCCTCAGCCCCACCGCCGTGCCGCCGCCCACCGTGGCGGACCATGTGCCGTCCGAGCAACACGATTTTCGCCCCCCGGCTCCAGTGGCCGTACCGGCGCCCGAAAAGCCGGCGGTGCAAGGCTCGGTGATTCCCGAAGACTGGGACCTGTTCGGCGACGCGCCCGCGCCTGTGGTCAATGCTGCGCCTGCCCCAGACCCGATCATCCCGCCGCCACCTGTGGTCGAGCCTGTTGCGCTCCCCGTGGCCAATGCCGAGCCACAACCAGACCTCCTGCAAGCCTTCCTGCGCGGTGCGGGCCTGGAGCAGTTGCGCCTGGACAGAGCCGACGCCTGCGCGCAGATGGAAAGCATCGGCCGCAGCTACCGGCTGATGGTCGAGGGCCTGATCGACGTACTGCGCGCCCGTGCCAGCCTCAAGGGCGAGTTTCGCATGCAGCAGACGATGATCCGCCCCGCCGAAAACAACCCGTTGAAATTCGCCCCGAATGCCGATGAAGCGTTACTGCTGTTGCTGCGTCATGGCAACCAGGCGTTCATGGCGCCGGACCTTGCCGTACGTGACAGTTTCGACGACCTGCGCGCCCACCAGTTGGCCGTAATGGCTGGCGTGGAAGCGGCGATCAAGCACCTGCTCGCGCGCTTTGAACCGGCGCAATTGGAGGAGCGCATGGGCAAGCCCGGCGGCCTCTCGAGTCTTTTCAACGGTTCGCGCCAGGCCCAGTACTGGCAGCAGTTCACCGAGCTCTACAGCAACATTTCCCGCGAGGCCCAGGACGATTTCCAGGACCTGTTCGGTCGCGAATTCAGCCGGGCCTACGAAGAACACAGTGCACGACAGCGAGGCTGAAAACGCCTCGCATTAATGGATAAAACGGATAGCTAAATACGTCATTGAGGACGCAGGATGATTCCCAGGTTTTTACTCGCAGCCGCTACCGCGCTGCTGCTGACGGCGTGTGCCAACGACGCGGTCAAACCCCAGGCGGCTGCCGAGGCCGAAGCCGACACGGCCGCCGTCGAATTGCACTTTCACGCGATTGCTGGGCTTAACCCCGGTGCCAACGGCCAGGCCGCGCCGGTGCGGGTGCGCATTTTCGAATTGAAAAACGCCGCTACCTTTTCACGCTCCGATTACTTCGCCCTGGCGGACCGTGCGCAATCGACCCTGGGCCTGGACCTGCTGGACCAGGACGAAGTGATGGTGCAGCCCGGCCAACAACTGAGCGTGCAGCGCGACCTCGACCCGTCCACGCGCCAGATCGGCCTGCTGGTGGGCTACCGCGAGTTGGACCGTGCGCATTGGCGCACGGTCATCAACGTGCCGCCGCGCCAATACAGCGAATACCAGATCAGCCTCGACGTGCATGCCGTGCGCGCCGACGTCGTGGCTTCCCCATCCAGCCCAGCCCAATAACAAGCAATCGGAGCCCCCATGTCCTGGAACAATCGCGTGGTCTGGTCGGAAGGCATGTTCATCGGAACGCAGCACTTCCAGCAGCATGACCGTTACCTGGAAAACCTGATCGACGCCCGCAGCCGCCCGTTGTCGGCGGGTGCCTGGGGGTTCTCCGAGTTGCTGATCGACCAGGGCCTGCTGGCCCAGGGCAAGCTGGCGATCGTGTCGGCTCGCGGCCTGCTGCCCGATGGCACGCCGTTCAATATTCCCCAGGACGACCTGGCGCCGAGCCCGTTGAATATCGACGACAACCTGCGCGACGGCCTGGTGTACCTGGCCCTGCCGCTCAAGCGCGCCGGCGCCCGTGACACGGTGGACGAGGGTGAAGCCCTGGAAGCGGCGCGCTACGTGAGCCAGGTGCGCGAAGTGCGCGACGACAACGCCCCGTTCGAAAACCGTGCACCGGTGGCGGTGGGGTCGCGGGCATTGCGCCTGCTGACAGCGCAGGATGGCATCAGCGACTACGCCGCCATCGGCCTGGTACGCATCAAGGAAAAACGCGCCGACCGCGCATTGGTGCTCGATGACACCTACATCCCGCCGGTGCTGGACGTGGCTGCGAGCAAACCGCTGACGGCCTTTCGCAGCGAACTGCTGGGCCTGTTGCACCAGCGTGGCGAAGCCCTGGCCGGCCGCGTGGTGGCCTCGGGTGCCGGTGGTGCCTCGGAGATCGCCGACTTCATGCTGCTGCAACTGGTCAACCGCGCCCAGCCGCTGATCCAGCACTTCAGCCAGTTGAGCCCGTTGCATCCGGAGCGCTTTTTCAGCGAACTGGTCAGCCTGGCCGGTGAGTTTTCCACCTTCTCAACCTCCAGCCGTCGCCCCCAGGAATACCCGCAGTACCAGCACGATGACCTGGCCCTGAGTTTCATGCCGGTGATGGCGGCCCTGCGTGAAGCGCTGTCGATGCTGATCGACAGCAAGGCCACGCCGATCCCCATTGTGGAGAAGGCCTACGGCATCCATGTGGCGATGTTGGCCGACAAGACCCTGCTCGACAACGCCAGTTTCATCCTCGTGGTGCGCGCCGATGTGCCCGGCGAAACCCTGCGTGCGCGTTTCGGCCAGCAGAGCAAGGTTGGCTCGGTGGAGCACATCCGCGACATGGTCAACCTGCAACTGCCGGGCATCGGCCTGCTGCCATTGCCGGTGGCGCCACGCCAATTGCCTTACCACGCCGGCAGCACCTACTACGAGCTGGACCGTGGCAGCGAGCACTGGCAGCAGCTGAACAATTCCGGCGGTTTCGCCTTCCATATCGCCGGGCAGTTCCCGGGCTTGAACCTGGCCTTCTGGGCGATCCGAGGATAATTGGCGATGCATCCCAATGATGATGACCGCACCCAGTTCATGCCGCGCCCGGGTGGCCGAGAGCCTGCACCCTCGCGTGCCGAACCTGCGCCGCTGTCGATGCCGGCTGCGCCGATCCTCACCGGCAAGAGCCAGGGCCTCAACCCGCTGGAAAGCGCCGCCGGCCCGTTGCTGGCGTTGTTGACGCGGCTGCGCAACACCATCGCCCACCCCGCGCCGGCCAGCCTGCGTGCGCAGTTGCTGGCGTACCTGCGCCAGTTCGAAGAACGCGCCGAAGCCGCCGGTGTGGCACGCAATGAAGTGCTGTTGGCCCGTTACGCGCTGTGCACCGCCTTGGATGAAGCGGTGCTGAGCACGCCGTGGGGCAGCACCAGCGATTGGGGTAAACAGAGCCTGCTGATCACCGTGCACAACGAAGCCTGGGGCGGTGAAAAGGTCTTCCAGTTGCTTGACCACTGCCTGCAAAGCCCACGGGAACGCCTGTACCTGCTGGAGCTGTTGTATCTGTGCATGTGCCTGGGTTTTGAGGGCCGCTACCGCGTGATGACCGACGGGCGCAGCCAGCTGGAAGCTTTGCGCGAGCGCACCGCCGCAGCGATACGCAGCGCCCGTGGCGAACACGAGCGTGAGCTGTCACCGCACTGGCGCGGTGTGACGGTTGCCCGTGATCGCCTGGCGCAGTTCATGCCGCCGTGGATTGCCGTGGCGATTGGCTTGGCGCTGCTGTTGGCGTTGCTGTTCGGCCTGCGCCTGAAGCTGGCCTCGGACGCCGAGCCGGTGTTCAAGAATATTCATGCTCTGGGCGAGATCCCGGTGCAGGCCATCGACCGTCCGGTGGTGCAGCCCAAAGTGATCGAGCGCCCGCGCCTGGCCGGGTTCCTGGCCGACGACATCAAGGCCGGCCGCGTGGCCGTGGAAGATAAGGTTGACCGCTCTGTCGTGACCATCCGTGGCGATGAGCTATTCGCCTCGGCCAGCTCCAGCATCGTCGATGACTACCAGCCGCTGATGCTGCGCATCGCTGACGCCATCCGCAAGGTCAAGGGCCAGGTGCGTGTCACCGGGCACAGCGACAATCGCCCGATTGCCACGTTGCGCTTCCCGTCCAACTGGGCGTTGTCCGAAGCCCGGGCCAAGTCGGTGCTGGAAATTCTCGCGGCCAAGACCGGCCAGGCCGAGCGCTTCAGTGCCGAAGGCCGCAGCGACACCGAGCCGTTGGCCACCAACAGTACTGCCGAAGGCCGTGCCCGCAATCGTCGGGTTGAAATCACCGTATTGGCGGAGGGCGTCGAGTGAAGGCGTTTTTCAGTTTCATGATTCGCTGGGTGATTCCCGTGCTGGGCCTGATTGCCCTGAGCCTGATCATCTGGTTTGTTGGCCCGCTGCTGGACGTGCTGGTGCCCGAAGGGCGTCGCTGGGCGCTGATCGTGCTGGTGTTTGCGCTGTGGGTGGCCTATCGCGTGTTCCGCATCATCCAGGCCCGTCGCCAGGCCGCCGAAGTGATGCGCAGCCTGGCCGCAGAAACCCCGGTCGACCCCAACAGCGTCGCGACTGCCGAAGAACTGTCCACGCTGCGCCAGCGTATGGACGAAGCCCTGGCACTGCTGAAAAAAGCCAAGCTGGGCGGCGATGAGCGCCGCAACCTCTATGAGTTGCCGTGGTACGTGATCATCGGCCCGCCGGGCTCGGGCAAGACCACCGCGCTGGTCAATTCCGGGCTGCATTTCCCGCTGGCGGCGCAATTGGGCGCTGGTGCGGTGCGCGGCGTGGGGGGCACGCGCAACTGCGACTGGTGGTTTACCGACCAGGCCGTATTGCTCGACACCGCTGGCCGCTATACCACCCAGGACAGCAACTCCACGGTGGACAAAGCCGCCTGGCTGGGCTTTCTCGACCTGCTGAAAAAGCAGCGTTCGCGCCGGCCTATCGACGGTGCGTTTATTGCCATCAGCCTCTCGGATCTGTTGTTGGGCACCGACGCCGAGCGCGCCGCCCATGCCGCCGCGATTCGTTTGCGCATCCAGGAGCTGTATACGCAACTGGGCGTGCGTTTCCCCATCTACCTGATGCTCACCAAACTCGACCTGGTGCCAGGCTTCATGGAATTCTTCGACAACCTGAGCAAGGAAGAGCGCGCCCAGGTGTGGGGCATGACCTTTGCCCTGGACGACGGCAAAAACAGCGACAGCCCGCTGGCGCACCTGCAAAGCGAATTCGCCGGCCTGGAGCAGCGCCTCAACGAACGCCTGGTCGAGCGCTTGCAACAGGAACGCGACCCGGCACGGCGCGACCTGATCTACGGCTTCCCGCAACAGTTCGGCGCGTTGAAAGATTGCCTGCAAAGCTTCCTGGAAGGCGTGTTCAAACCCAATGCCTTTGAAGAACGCGTGTTGCTGCGTGGCGTGTACTTCACCAGCGGCACCCAGGAAGGCAGCCCGATTGACCGCCTGATCGGTGCCATGGCCCAGAGCATGAACCTGGACCGCCAGCACCTGGCGCGCCAGAGCGGCACTGGGCGCAGTTACTTCATCGAAAAACTCTTCACCGCCGTGGCCTTTGCAGAGCGCGGCCTGGTGGGGGTGAACCCGAAAGTCGAGCGGCGCCGCAAGTGGATCGCCCGTGGCGTACTGGCGGCCACCGTCACGCTGGTGGTGGTGGTCAGCAGCCTGTGGTGGGTGAGCTATCGCGCCAACCAGGCGTATATCGCCCAGGTCGATCAGAAGGTCGCGCCCCTGGGCCAGACCGTCCAGAACCTGAGCCCGGCACAGCGGGAAGTGCTCGCCGTGCTGCCGTTGCTCAACGCCGTGAAGAACCTGGCGGGTGATTCGCCGAGCTGGTCCGAAGGGCTGGGACTGTACCAGGGCGATATGCTCGAAGCCGAGTCCGCCAGTGTGTACCGCAAACTGTTGATCGCCGTGTTCGCGCCACGCCTGGTGACGCGTATCGAAGAGCAACTGCACGGCGGCGGCAACTCGGACTTTCTCTTCGAGGGCCTCAAGGCTTACCTGATGCTCGCCGACACCGAGCATTATGACCCGGACTTCATCAAGGCCTGGATCGCCCTGGACTGGGACCGCAACCTGCCCCGCGACCTGCCGGCCGACCAGCGTCAGGCCCTGGCCGGGCACTTGCAGGCGCTGTTCGAACGCCACCCGCCGAACGCGCGCCTGGACCCACGTCTGATCGACGATCTGCGTCGGCAGTTGCAGCAATTGCCGGTAGCCCAGCGCGTGTACGACCGCGTCAAGCGCCAGAAACTGCCCGAAGGTATCCCGGACTTTCGCCTCAACGAGGCCGCCGGTCGCGATGCCGCACTGGTGTTCAGCCGCAAGAGCGGTAAGCCGTTGGGTGAGCCGTTGAGTGGTTTCTTTACCGCCAAGGGCTATCGCCAGGCGTTCTTGCTCAGCAGCCTGAACCAGACCGGCACCCTGGCCGAAGAGCAATGGGTGCTGGGCCATGAACAGGCCGACCAGCAGAACGTGGTGAGCCTCGCCGCCGACGTGCGCCGCTTGTACTTCCAGGATTACCAGCGCCAGTGGGACGCGTTGCTCGCTGACA
This sequence comes from Pseudomonas sp. AL10, assembly GCF_029960685.1. NCBI lineage: Bacteria > Pseudomonadati > Pseudomonadota > Gammaproteobacteria > Pseudomonadales > Pseudomonadaceae > Pseudomonas > Pseudomonas sp. AL10. The sequence goes on along the minus strand of NZ_JASBQZ010000001.1, from coordinate 284,761 downwards.
TCGACTTTGTGCCGATCACCAGCGTGGCCCAGGCCGCCGATGTGCTGCGGGTGATTTCCGGTCCCACCTCGCCGCTGAAAAAGCTGCTGGTGGCGGTTGCCAGGGAAACCGACCTGCAAGCTGAAGAACGCCAACTGGCCGCCAAAGGCGTACCGGTGGAAGGCGGCGTGGACAAGCTCAAGGAACGCCTCGGCAGCTTGCTGGGCGAGGCGCAACCGACGGCGAATGCCCCGGCGCCGGCGGATGATCCAGTGACCGCGCACTTTGCCGAACTCAACAGCACCGTGAGTAAAAACGAAGGTGAACCGGCGGCCATCGACGGCCTGCTGTCGGACATGAATGCACTGTATGTGCAGGTCAGCGCCATGGTCGGTGCCAGCGGCGATGCCTTGCTCGGCGAGGCCAAGAACCAGGCGGCGGCTGCGGCCACACGGGTCAGCCTGAACGCCGAGCGCCAGCCGCCGCTGGTGCAGGGCATGGTCAAGTCGGTGGTCAATTCCACCACCAACAGCATGATGGGCGGGGTGCGTAACCAGCTGAACGCGGCCTGGGTCAGTGAAGTGGTCAACGTGTATCGCCAGTCGTTGGCCGGGCGCTACCCGATGTCACCGGGCAGTGCACGGGACGCCACCCTGGATGACTTCGGCCAGTTCTTCGGCGTGGGCGGGGTGATGGACAACTACTTCCGCAAATACCTGCAACCCTATGTGGACACGTCGGCACAGACCTGGCGCTGGCAACCGGGGGCGGCGCAGAAGCTGGGGATTGCCCCTGGCGTGCTGCAAACCTTCCAGCGTGCGGCGACGATTCGGGACGCGTTCTTCCGCTCCGGTGGCACCCAACCCATCGTGCGTTTCGAGCTCAAGCCGGTGTCGATGGACCCCACCATCACTCAGTTCCTGCTTGACCTGGACGGCCAGCAATTGAGCTACGACCACGGCCCGAGCCGCCCGGTAGCGATGCAATGGCCGAACCCCGGCAGCATTGGCGTGGTGCGTATTTCCATCATGCCGCCGTCGGCCAGTGGTCGCTCCGGCATCACTCTGGACGGCCCGTGGGCCTGGTTCCGTCTGCTGGAGCAATCAGACCTCACCGCAGGCAACTCGCCGGACCGTTTCAACCTGCGCCTGCGGGTCGATGGCGCGAGCATCGCCTACGAGTTGCGCGCCAACAGTGCGTTCAACCCATTCAAGAGCCGCGTGCTCAGCGGCTTCAGCCTGCCGGAGCGGCTATGACGGCCCTGGGTTTTTACGGCAAGTTGGCCAGCCGCGGCGACTTTGTCAGCCGCGCCTTGCCCCAGAGCTTTATCGGCCCGTGGGACAGCTGGCTGGCTGCGGGTTTGCTCGCCAGCCAGAACAGCCTCGGCGCTGACTGGCTGAATGCGTACCTGGTCAGCCCGTTGTGGCGCTTTGTGCTGGCGGCGGGCGTGTGCGGGCCGGATGCGGCGGCGGGCGTGGTGATGCCGAGCATTGACCGGGTCGGACGGTACTTTCCGCTGGCGGTGGTGACCTTGCTGGATCACAACACCAACCCGGCGTCGCTGGTGGGCGGTTCGGACGCCTGGTTCGAGCAGGCTGAAACCTTGTTGCTCAGCACCCTCGACAGCGGCGCGACCTTCGAAAGCTTCAACGCCGGGCTCGACGAGTTGGGTGTGCCGGCCAGCGAGCCGCGGGCGGTGGACAGCTGTTTCGCCGGCCTGCAAAGGGTGGCAGCCACCGTGCCGCACCAGCGTATGACCGCGCTGGCTGAACAGGCGTGCGAGGGCGCAAGCCTGTGGTGGGGGCGAGGTTCGCAGCGTATCTCTCCCGGTTTATTACGGTGCCAGGGCTTGCCTGCCGCCAGCGATTTTGCGCAGTTTTTGCTCGGACAAGAAGGTGTGGTGTAGATGGGCGTGACGTACGAATCCGCGAGCAAAAGCCATGTGGGCATGGTTCGCCAAGTCAACGAAGATGCCTTTCTGGACCTGCCGGAAAACCGCTTGTGGGTGGTGGCCGATGGCATGGGCGGGCACGCGGCGGGGGACTATGTCAGCAGCTTGATCGTCGACAGCCTGCGGCATGTGCCGCTGGGCCGCTCCCTGGACGAATACTCGGCGGCGCTGCGCAATGACCTGCTGCGCATCAACGCGGCCGTGCGCGAAGAAACCGCCAACCGAGGCGTAACCATGATGGGCAGCACCGTGGTGGTGTTCGCCGCGCGCGGCTTGCGCGGGGTGTGCCTGTGGGCCGGCGACAGCCGCCTGTACCGCTTGCGCGACGGCGTGCTGGAAAGCATTTCCCGCGACCACAGCTACGTGCAAGACCTGCAAGACAGCGGCCTGCTCAGCGAAGCCGACGCCCGCACCCACCCGCGCTCCAATATCGTCACCCGCGCCATTGGCGTGGAGGCCCAGTTGGATGTCGCTTCAGTGGACCTGTTGATCGCGCCCGGCGACAGCTATTTGCTGTGCAGCGATGGCCTCAACAAAACCGTCGAAGACCACGAAATCCGCGAGGTGCTCAGCCATGACGCACCGGATGAAATCGTGCGCAGCCTGGTGCACTTGGGCCTCAACCGCGGCGCACCGGACAATATCACCACCCTCGTCGTGAAGGTCTCGTCATGAACATCGTCATCCCGGGTTATGACATCGAAGGCGAGATTGGCGAAGGCGCCATGGCCAGCGTGTACCTGGCGACCCAGCGCTCGCTGGAGCGCAAAGTGGCGCTGAAGGTGATGGCGGCAGCGCTGGCAGCCGACGCGAGTTTCTGCGAACGCTTCCTGCGCGAGGGCAAGACCCTGGCGCGCTTGTCGCACCCGCACACGGTGACCATCCATGACATCGGCAACGTCGGTGAGCTGTATTACATGGCCATGGAATACCTGCCCAACGGCACGCTCAAGGAGCGCATTGCTGCTGGGCTGACCCCGGAGCAGGGCGTGACGCTGATCCGCCAGATTGCTTCGGCCCTGGGCTATGCCCATGCCCAAGGGCTGGTGCACCGCGACGTCAAGCCGGCGAACATTCTGTTTCGGGCCGATGGCACGGCAGTACTGTCCGACTTTGGTATCGCCAAGTCGCTGGACGACCGCACCCAATTCACCCAGGCCGGGTTTGCCGTGGGTACACCCAGCTACATGAGCCCCGAGCAGGCGCGGGGCCAGGAGATCGATGGCCGCGCCGACCTCTACGCGCTGGGCGTGGTGCTGTATGAAATCCTCGTCGGCAAGCTGCCTTACAACGGCACCGATGCACTTTCTACCGCTCTGGCGCACTTGACTGAACCCTTGCCGGAATTGCCGGTGCATCACGGGCGCTACCAGGGTGTGCTGCGCAAGTTGTTGGCCAAGGACCCGGCGGAGCGTTATCCAGATGCGGCAGCGTTGTTGTTGGCGCTGGATCAACTGCCGGCGGATGAATCGGACGCCACGCTGGTACGGCCGCTGCCGATTCCATTGAGCTTTGATCTGGCGGGCATGACTCCTGTCACCATCGACATTCCGACTGATAAACCGCAGCCGCAGCCAATAGCGCGCCAACCGGTGGTCACGCCGACCCAGCACAATGCCCCGTCCGAGCAGCGCCGTGGTCCGGTATTGGCCTTGGCCGCCGTGGCGGTCGCCGTCGCGTTGGCCATTGGTGGCGCCAGCTACTGGTGGTTGAGCGGCGGCGATGAACCGGCCCCGCCGCCAGCCGCCGTGGTGCCCAAGGTGACGCCAGCGGTGGCTGTCGCTGAAGTGGATGGCGGTCAACGCCCGTTGCTGATGGCAGGCAAGAAAACCTTGTTCCAGCGCGTGCTCAGCAAACCCGGCGCCCAGCTTTCAGCGGACGCAGGGAGCTCGCCGGGTAAAGCGCTGCCGGCGTTTTCCGTGCTCTACGTGTACCAGCGCAAAGACGTCGACGGCAGCCCGTGGGTACGCGTCGGCGCCGCCACCGATGGTCGCAGCGACGGTTGGCTGCCGGCCTCCCAGGTCAGCGACTGGAAACAAAGCCTGGTGCTCAAGTTCACCGAGCGCTCAGGCCGGGCCCCCGTGATGTTCCTGCGCCAGCCCGGTGAGGTGGAAAAACTGCTGGCCGACCCTGCCGCCGCGAAAAGCGTGTTGGCCAAGGCGCAGAGCAACCGTGAAGACAACCAGCAAGTCCTGGCCCTGGAACCCACCGCCAGCGCGGTGCCGCAAAACCAGTTCTACCTGTTGCCGATTTTCGATTCCAAAGAGAGCTTCGACGACAACGGCCAGCCGGTGCAGTTGCTCAACGTGGCCTCCATCGACCCAGGCAGCCGCGCCACGGCCAAACCGGCCAGCCCGACGCTCAGCGCCAATGCCGACGCGTTCCGCACGGCCGTGGTGCTGGTGGTGGACACCACCGTGTCGATGCAGCCCTACATCGACCAGATTCGCGACGTGGTGCATGAGCTACAAACCCGTATTGCCGAGCGTGGCGAGTTGGACAGCGTCAGCTTCGGCATGGTCGGCTTTCGCAGCAGCATCCAGAAAACCCCGGGCCTTGAGTATGTCGCCAAGACCCTCATTACCCTCGACCAAGGCCGCGATCCGCAGCGCTTCCTGGATATGGCGCGCCAGGTCAAAGCGTCGACGGTGTCCAGCCACTCGTTCAACGAAGATGCGTTTGCCGGGGTGATGCAGGCAGTGGACGGCATGGATTGGTCCGGCTACGGCGGGCGCATCATCCTGCTGGTCTCCGATGCCGGCGCGCTGCGCAAGAACGACCCGTTCGCCGCCACCCAGATGAACGAAGCCGAAGTGCGCCAGGCGGCGCTGGGCAAGCAGATCAAAATCTACGCGCTGCACCTGCGCACCGACGCCGGCAAGAAAACCCATGCCGGCGCCGAGAGCCAGTACCGCGTCCTCACCGCCGACGCCAACCCGCAGATCGGCGACCTGTACACGCCAGTGCCAGGGGGCGATGTGCGCAAGCTGGGTGAGCGCGTCGATGAGATCGGCACGGTGTTCGCCAACCTGGTGCATCAGGTGCGCAGCAACACGCCGCAGCCCGTGCCGTTGCTCAGTGCCGCGCCGAGCCTGGCGGACAAGTCCGCCGCCGTCGGCTATGCCATGCACATGGACTTTCTCGGGCGCAAAACCGCGAGCCAGGCACCGCAATTGGTCAGCGCCTGGACCGCTGATCGTGACCTGACCAACCCGGCGCTGCCAGCGTTCCAGGTGTGCGTGATGCTGACCAAGCTGCAACTCAACGACCTGCAACAATCGTTGAAGTTGATCGTGGATGCGGCGCGCAAGACCCAAAGCTCGCCCAAGGATTTCTTCCAGGAAATCGCCAGCGCCTCGGCCTATATGAGCCGTGACCCGCAGGCCCTGCGCAAGGGCGGCAACCTGGCTGACGGCGGCCTGCTCGGTGAATACCTGGAGGGCCTGCCGTACCGCAGCAAGTCGCTGAACATGACCCAGGACCTGTGGTTGTCATTGAGCGTGGCCGAGCAGGAAGACTTTATCGACGAGCTGGATTCGAAAATCCGCCTGTATGAAACCTTCCATAACGACGTGGCCAACTGGGTCCGTTTCGGCGATGCCGAACCGGGCGATGCGTTGTACCGCGTGCCACTGTCGACGCTGCCGTAATGCTGAGCCTGAACGCGGTGCACAAGAGCCGGGGCCTCGGTAGCCAGCGCTACAGCCTGGTGATCCCTGCGTTGCAGCTGGGCGCGGGTGAACAACTGGCAATTGTCGGCCCCAGCGGTTGCGGCAAGAGCACCTTGCTCGACCTGCTGGCGCTGGTGTTGGCGCCGGATCAGGTGGGGCAGTTTGCGTTCAACCAACAGGACATCGGCGCGCTGTGGCGTGCCGACCGGCAATCGGCGCTGGCCGCGTTGCGCAGCCAGCACTTGGGCTATGTGCCGCAGACCGGAGGCTTGCTGGGGTTTCTGGATGTGCGCGGCAATATCGCGCTGTCGCGCCAACTGCTGGGCTTGCAGGACGACGGCCGCGTGGCGCGCCTGGCTGAGCAGTTGCAGATCAGCGATCAGTTGGCCAAGCGACCGGCGGCGTTGTCGGTGGGCCAACGCCAGCGGGTCAGCTGCGCGCGGGCCCTGGCCCATGGGCCGCAACTGGTGCTGGCCGATGAGCCGACGGCGTCCCTGGACCCGCTCAACGCCGAGCGCGTGATGCAGGCGCTGCTGGCCCAGGCCCGCGAACACCGTACGGCCTGTGTGATCGCCACCCATGACGAACCGCTGGCCCGCGCCAGTGGCTTGCAGGTGCGGCGTATCAGTTGCCAGCGCGATCCAGACGGCGGCGTCACCGCAACCCTCGGGGAGGCGTGCTGATGCGCATCGGCCTGGTTGCCTCGCTCGCCTGGCAGGACTACCGCAACGATGGGTGGCTGTCGGCCTGCTCGGTGTTGGCACTGGTAGCGGTTATCGCGCCATTGCTGGTGTTATTCGGGCTGAAATTTGGACTGGTTAGCAGTTTGACCGAACGCTTGGAGACCGACCCCGCCAGCCGTGAAATCATCCCATTGGGTGGTGGCCGATTCAGCGCGGCGTTTATCGCGCAACTGGGTGAGCGCAGCGATGTGGCCTTTGCTGTGCCGCGCACACGGCAAATTGCGGCCACGGCGCAGGTGGGCACCTTGACCCTGGAAATGCTGCCGACTGCCGCAGGGGACCCGCTGTTGGCAGGCTTGCCGATGCCCCACGGCCTGGACCAGATCGTGCTCAGCCATACCGCCGCCGAAAAGCTTGCGGCAAGGCCCGGTGACTGGCTGGAAACCAGCTTTGCGCGGCAAGTGGCGGGGCGCGTCGAGGCCCAGCGCACGCGGTTGCAGGTACTGGCGGTGTTGCCGCTGGAGGCCTTCGCTCGCGAGGGCCTGTTTGCCGATCTGGCGTTGCTGGAGGCAGCGGAAGATTACCGCGATGGCCGTGCGGTGCCGGCGTTGGGTTGGGCTGGTGAAGCGGCGAGCGTGAGTGAACAGCGTATCTACCCGGCGTTTCGCCTGTATGCGCGCAGCCTCAGTGATGTGGAACCGCTGCGGGTGTATTTCGCCGGGCAGCACCTGTTGGTTTCAACCCAGGCGCACACCATCGCTCAAGTGCAATCGTTGAGCCGCAACCTGTCGATTGTGTTCTGGATCATCGCCGGGCTGGCGTTGGCCGGTGCGTTTGCGGCTATTTTCGCGGGCACCCTGGCGGCGGTGGCGCGCAAGCATCGGGAACTCTCGGTGTTGCGCCTGCTGGGGTTTTCCACCGCAGCGTTGTTGCTGTTTGTACTGCTGCAAGCGCTCTACAGCGCGGGTTTTGCCGCTGTGCTCAGCGTTGGGCTGTATGGCCTGGCTGAGGCCGCGTTGAACAAGCTTTTTGTGCAGGTGCCGGGTGAGTACGCCAGCCACCTGTTGGCGCGCCATTACGGCCTGGCCCTGGTGGCGGTGCTCGGCGTCAGTGCCATGGCGGCCGCCTGTGGCGGTTGGCGGGTGGCCCGTATCCAGGCTTCTGAAGGAATCAGAGATGTATAAATTACTGGGCGCCTGCGTGGCGCTGAGCCTGGCCTCGCTGGCCTGGGCCGATGAGGCAAGTGACAAGCTCGACAACCCCAAACCGTTGCCGGACGACGTGAGCCTGCCGCTGCCCTGCGAAGGCAACATGGTATTCCGCTACGCCTACATTCTGGCCCAGGGCACCCTGGATGACCGTGAAATCAACCTGGGCTACCCCTTTGCCGAAGGCGAGGCGGGTTATCAGCAGTCGTTTATTTCCGGCTACCGCCGCGACTTCATTAACGGCCAGTTCACCCTCAAAGACTTGCCCAAGGACTGGAGTAAGGTCATCGCGCCGCAGATGCCGAAGACCGACGCCAAGACTCCGCTCAAGCCGATGCTGTACTTCATCGGCAAGTACGAAGTGACCACCCGCCAATACGCCCAGGTGATGGCCCAGGCGCAATCCCTGGCCAGCGGTGAACCGGCTCCCGCATGTGAGGCGCCCACGGGCATGGCCGGGCGTTTGCCCAAGGTGAAGCTGTCGCGCTTTGAAGCCGAGCGTTTCTCGGCGGTGTACAGCGCCTGGCTGATGAAATATCACCGCGAACTGCTGCCGGTAAGCGGGCGCGGTGCGTCGGCCGAAGACGGCGGCCTGGGCTTCGTGCGCCTGCCCACCGAAGTGGAGTGGGAGTACGCCGCACGCGGCGGCCAGGCGGTGAGCCGCCAGGACCTCGAAGGCCGCCTGTATCCACGGCGCGCCGAAGGCAGTGAAAGCGATGGCCCGCTGGCCGATTACGCGGTGTTCAACCAAGTGGCCGGCGGCACCGGCCAGGCGGCGCGGTTGATGCCCATCGGTACCAAATTGCCTAACCCCATCGGCATGTTCGACGTGATCGGCAACGCCGCGGAAATGGTCCAGGAATCCTTCCAACTGGTCCACGCCGGCCGCCGCCAGGGCACCTACGGCGGCTTTGTGGTCAAGGGCGGCAACTACCTGGAAGGCGAGGGCACGTTGTTCACCGGCATGCGCCGCGAATACCCGCTGTTTGCCGCTGATGGCACCGAGCAAAGCAACGAGACCACCGGTTTTCGCGTGGCGATTGGCGCGTTGTCGGCGCCGCGCTCGCGTTACAAGGAATTGTTCGCCCAGTGGCAGAAGGAAGGCCGCCTGGCCTCCCTGACCGACGCCATCGACGACGCCCAGGACCCGACCAAACGCCTGGACAGCATCATCGCCGCCAGTGTCGATCCCAAGCTGCAAGCCGAACTGGGCCTGGTCAACGAAGAGCTCAAGCGCAACGTGTCGCTGATCGCCCAGCAACGCGAAGAAGCGGCGGGCAATTTGATCCAGTCGGCGGCGTTGGTGGCCGAGACCATCAGCAACTACAACATCCGCCTGGCCAACCTGCAGAAGAGTCGCCAGCAGGCGGTGGACAGCAAGGACGAGGCCAGCACGCAGCTGTTCGACATGGCCATCACCAATGGACGCAGCGCGTTGGACGGCGCGGTGGCGATTTACATCGACAACCTGGCCACCGGCACGCGCTACACCGATGCGGTGATCCAGGCGCAGTTTCAACGGATCAAGGAAGAGTTGGATCGCAAGCCAGTGCTCGGCAAGAGCCTGGTGACGCGCGCGACACTGTTCGTTCGCCATGTCGGCAACTACCGCAAGCAACAGCGGGCCGACCCGGCAACGATCTTGAAGGAATTGCTCGCAGCGAGCGGTCAGCGGTCTTGATCGTTGGCTGTCTAGCGAGCTTGGAAGGGACTCAGGCGGCGGTGGGCCGTGCTGGGCAAGTCAAACTTAACAGAGATCACATCTATGCTTTTTTCCCGTAAGGCGGTTTCCAAGCGTCACCTGCTGCTGATCGCAGCTGGTTTCAGCACCGTGTTGACTGGTTGCGCTACGTCGCCTGCGTCCAAGGTAGCGTCGAGCACCAAGGTCGAGTACTACCCCAACTGCTACGAGCCGGTGCAGCACCTGCGCGCCACCGATTCGGACATGACCAAGTCGGTCGTCACCGGTGCAGCCCTCGGCGCGGCTGGCGGTGCCCTGCTGGGCGCCCTGACCGGCGACAAGGACAGCCGTGGCCGCAATGCCGCAATCGGTGCCGCAGGCGGCGCCCTGGCTGGCGGCGCGGCGGGGTACTACACCGAGCGCCAGAAGCAGATCACCGATGACAACCAGCGCATCGCGTCCTACTCCACTGACTTCAACAAAAGCGCCTCGGACATCGACCGCAGCACCGCCTATGCCAAGGCCTCGCAGCAGTGCTACCAGAGCGCATTCACCAAGCTGGTGGCTGATCGCAAGGCCAAGACCGTCAACGACACCGAAGGCCGCAAGCGCCTGGCGGAAATCGTCGCGGGCCTGAAGGAATCCAATGACCTGATCGTGACGGTCAACGGCAAAGCCAGCGAAGACTTGAACAACTACACCCAGGCCTACGAGAAAGACCTGCAACAGGTCGGCGTACAGCGCAGCGATGTGGTGACCGTGGCCACCGCCGATACCACGCCAGTGGTCGCTCCGGCCAAGGGCAAGAAAGCCGTCAAACCGGCCAAGAAGCCGGTGCTGCCGACAGTGCCGAAAGAAGCGGTAACCACCGAACGTAGCATCCAGACCGTGCAGGCCAAGCAAGCTGAAAGCAAGCAGGTCGCCAGTGCGGGCAAGACCCAGATCGAAGCGACCTGCCGCAATCCAAACCTGGCCGACTGGGCGCCAGTGCCTTGCCCTAACGTTTAAGTACTTGTTGCTATAAGCGTTAAACGCCAACCGATCTGCGCCTAAAGCGCGAGATCGGTGGCGTTCTTTTTGCAAATCGTTACACTGCTGCGGCCACTCCAATAAATACACCGAGGCCGTGTGCATGAAATTTCGTCTTCTCCTGTGGGTGCTGGGCCTGATGATGGGCAAAGCCAGCCGCACCAACCCCGCCTTCCAGCAGCAACTGGGTGACAAAGACCTGGCCTTCCAGCTGCAGACCCTCGACGGCAAGGTTGCCCGTCACTTCATCGTCAAAGACCAGCGCATCACCAGCCGCTCAGGTGTCCACCCGGCGCCGGCCTTCGCGATTGCCTTCAAGGATGCCGCCTACGGCTTCGCCACGATGCAGGCGAAGAACAAGCAACTGGCGTTCATGACGGGGATTCAGGACAAGTCGATCCAGATCAAGGGCAACCCGGCACTGGTGATCTGGTTTCAGGGGCTGACCAAGTATTTGAAGCCGAAGAAAAAGAAGTAGGCGGTCAGGTAGACCGAGTTGAATTCATCGCAGGCAAGCCAGCTCCCACAGGACTTTGAAATACGGTCAACTGTGGGAGCTGGCTTGCCTGCGATAGCGGTGTAACAGGCAGCAGGTCTATCCCTGACTGAACTGCGAAGCCAATTCGCGCAACAGCACCTCGGCATCCAACACTTTACCCACCACATCCTCCGCCTTCTCGCGGCTCAAACCCAGGCGCTCAAGCAGTGCGTCCGGAATGGATTCATCCGGCCCGGAGCCAATCCCCCGGCTGCGCAACAGGCGCACCGCCAGGCACACCAGGTTCGGGTATTCGGCGTATTGCCCGTCATACGTGGGGTCGTGCTGGAAGCGCAGGGCGGTGCACAGTTCGTCCGGCATGTCCCAGTAACGCATCAACCAGGCGCCGATCTGTTCGCGGCTGATGCCCAGCAAGTGTTGCTCGACGTAGCTGTGGCACAGGTGCGGGTTGACCTCCAGGTGCCGGCAGATCAGCGAGAAGTGCGGCGGAAACACGTGGGCCAGCAGCAGGTAGCCGAAGTTGTGCAGCAAACCTGCCAGGTAGGTCAGGCCGGCTTCCGGACGCTGGGTACGGGGCATGGCGCGGGTCAGGCCCTCGATGACGGCGGCGGTGTAGATCGACTGGTGCCAGTACGGCGTGGACAGGTGCGGGCGGTCCTTGGGCAGGCTCAGGGTTTTGCCCAGGGCCAGGCCCAGCGCCAGGTTGATCACAAGATCAAAGCCCAACACGCGCACAATGGCGTCTTCGACTGAGCGGATCTTGCCCGGCGAGGCGTAGTAGGGCGACGCGGCCCAACTTACGACCTGGGCGGCAAGGGCTGGGTCGGTTTCCACCACGCCAGTGATGTCGTCGATGGTGGCGTTGGGGTCGACACGCAGCTTGATGATCTTCTGCGCGGTGTCGGCCAGCGGCGGAATTTCGATGGTCGCTTCCAGGCGTTGCTGGATACGGCGCGCAGTGAACGCTTGCATCGCTTGGGTGATTTCCTCGCGGTCATCATTGGGGCGGTCGAGGTTCGGGCGGATGTTGCTCAAGGGTTCGCCAAACTGCGCGGCGCTGGCCTTGGTGAGCAGGCTCTTGAAGGCGTCGGTGGGGATTTCCAGCAACAGCCCGGCTTCGCCCGAATGCACCAGCAGGCTCGGCTCATTGAGCAAGCGGCCTTCGTACAGGCATGGCGAACTGGTCAAGGGCGGCAAGCCTGGCAGCAGGCTCAAGTCATGCTTGCCCAACATCCGCTCGACACGCTCGGGGGCCACGGCCGTGAGGCGGCGACCGGTGAGTTCGGCGAGGCGGTTGAGGTCCAGCAACTGGCTTTGGGGGAACAGCACCATGAGCGCGCCAACCGCATCCTCAAGCAATACCGCCTGGACCTTTCGGGCAGGGTTCAGGCCAGGCTGTTCGAGGACTTCCGTGTAGGGGATGGCGAGCTTTGCGAGCAGCGCCCGAATGACCGGCGGGGCGGTCAGTGGGGCTGTGGCGAGGGCAACTTCTGACATGGCCTGATCCAATTTCTTACAGTCATTGGAGTATAACCAGCTTGATACGGGTGTTGGTCGGATAAGTGTTCTTTGTGACGAGGTTGGCTGTGCGCCGATCCCGCTGTAGGAGCGAGCTTGCTCGCGAAGAGCTTCCTGACGGCGCGATCACCCAGAATGTCCGCGTTATCGTTGACGCTTTTCGCGAGCAAGCTCGCTCCTACAGGACGGGGTCAGACTTGGCCGTATTGCTGGCCGTGGCGCAGCCAGCGGTTGAGCAAGGGGCTGACGTGATCGGGCCAACGTTCGAGCAAGGCTTGCGCAGCATCGCGCACGGCGGGCAGCAGGTCGGCATCGCGCATCAGGTCGGCGACCTTGAATTGAAGCAGGCCGGTCTGGCGCGTGCCGAGCATTTCACCGGGGCCGCGCAGTTCGAGGTCTTTTTCGGCGATGACAAAACCGTCGTTGGTTTCGCGCATGATGCCCAGGCGCTGGCGACCGATCTGCGACAGTGGCGGGTGATAGAGCAACACGCAGTGGCTGGCGGCGCTGCCCCGGCCCACCCGCCCGCGCAACTGGTGCAGTTGCGCCAGGCCCAGGCGCTCGGGGTTTTCGATGATCATCAGGCTGGCGTTGGGAACGTCCACGCCCACTTCAATCACGGTGGTGGCCACCAGTAATTGCAGGTTGCCGGCCTTGAACTCGGCCATCACCGCGGCTTTTTCCGCCGGCTTCATACGGCCATGGATCAACCCGACCTTGAGCTCACCCAAGGCACTGGTGAGGTCTTCATAGGTGGTTTCGGCGGCCTGGCAGGTCAGTTCTTCGGACTCTTCGATCAGGGTACACACCCAGTACGCCTGGCGGCCTTCGGCGCAGGCACCGCGCACGCGCTCGATCACTTCGACCCGCCGCGTGTCGGTGACCAGCACGGTGTTGACCGGCGTTCGCCCTGGCGGCAGTTCGTCGAGGATCGAGGTGTCGAGGTCGGCGTAGGCGCTCATGGCCAGGGTGCGTGGGATCGGCGTGGCGGTCATGATCAACTGGTGCGGGTTCATGCGCCCGCCCACGCCTTTCTGGCGCAGGGCCAGGCGCTGTTGCACGCCAAAGCGGTGCTGTTCGTCGATGATCACCAGCGCGAGGTTCTTGAACTGCACTTCGTCCTGGAACAGTGCATGGGTGCCCACCACCATCGGTGCGCCGGCGGCGATCTGTTCCAGGGCGGCCACGCGGTTCTTGCCTTTGAGCTTGCCAGCCAGCCACGCCACTTCCAGACCCAGGGGTTCGAGCCAGCGCTTGAAGGTGATGAAGTGTTGTTCGGCGAGGATTTCCGTGGGTGCCATCAGCGCCACCTGATAGCCAGCTTCCAGGGCTTGCAGGGCGGCGAGGGCGGCCACCACGGTCTTGCCAGCGCCTACGTCACCCTGGATGAGCCGCAGCATCGGCTCTTGCTGGCTGAGGTCGTAGGCGATTTCATTGCCCACGCGCTGTTGCGCGCCGGTGGGTGCAAAGCCGAGGTTGGCCAGGTATTGCGCAGGCAGTCGCGTGGCCTTGGGCATCGCCGGGGCGCGCAGGGAACGCATGCTTTCGCGCAGGCGTTGCTGGGACAGCTGGTGCGTGAGCAGTTCTTCAAAGGCCAGGCGATGCTGGGCCCAATGATGGCCGAGGGCGAGTTCGTCCACATCGGCATCGGCGGGCGGGTGATGCAAATACCGAATCGCATCGGCCAGGGGCGCCAATTGATAGTCGCGGGCCAGCTCCAGGGGCAGCCAATCGGGCAGGCTTTGCGGGCCGAGCATGGTCAGGGTCTGCATGCACAACTGGCGCAGACGTTGCTGGGTCAGGCCCTCGGTCAGCGGGTAGATCGGCGTGAGCGTGGTGTCCACCGGTGGCGGCTCATCGCCGGTAATGGCGCGGTATTCCGGGTGGTAGATTTCCAGGCCAGAGGCGCCTGGGCGTGCCTCGCCGTAACAGCGCACGCGGGTGCCACGCTTGAGGCCTTCTTTCTGTGCGTTGCTGAAGTGGTAGAAGCGCAGGCTCAAGCCACCGGTACCATCCTGCAGACGCACCACCAGGCTGCGGCGCTTGCCCATCACCACGTCGGCGCCGCTTACGGTGCCTTCGATCACCGCGTCCTGCCCAGGGCGCAAATGACCGATGGGCACCACGCGGGTGCGGTCCTGGTAGCGCAGGGGCAGGTGGAAAAGCACGTCCTGAAGGTTCTCCAGGCCGACCTTGGCCAGCTTCTCGGCCATGGCCTCACCGACACCCTTGAGTGCCGTCACCGACACCTGCGACAGCTCAGTCATACCGTGGCTTAGCTCGCAACGGGCGGCTTGGCCACCGAACACAGGCGGATCGAGTCCGCGAGGATCTCAATCGCTTTGGGGCGCGGGAAGCTGGCGCGCCAGGCAATCGCCACGGTACGGAACGGCACGGGCGGCGTGAGTGGGCGCACTTCGATCACGCCCTGGGCGTAGTGATGGCTGTCTACCGCAGACAGCGGCAGGATCGAGATGCCCAGGCCGGACGCGACCATATGGCGAATGGTTTCCAGGGAGCTGGATTCCACTGTGGTGTGCTTGGCGCCGTCGTTGCCCTTGGTCAGGGTCGGGCAGGCTTCCAGCACCTGGTCGCGGAAGCAGTGACCTTCACCGAGCAGCAGCAGGCTCTTGTCATTGAGCAGGCCGGCGTCGATGGTGTCCTTCTTGGTCCACGGGTGGGAGGCCGGCATCAGCACGTAGAACGGCTCGTCGTAGAGCGGCAGGGTCAGCACGTCCGCCTCGTTGAAGGGCAGGGCGATGATGATCGCGTCCAGCTCGCCGTTGCGCAGTTTGTCGCGCAGCACGTGGGTGAAGTTTTCTTCGATATACAGCGGCATCTGCGGCGCGACGCGGTGCAGTTGCGGAATAAGGTGCGGGAACAGGTACGGGCCGACCGTGTAGATGGCGCCGACTTTGAGCGGTGCGGTCAGCTGGTTCTTGCCGGCCTGGGCCAGTTCGCGAATGCTTTGCGCCTGTTCCAGGACCTTCTGGGCCTGGGCAACGATGCCTTCGCCCACCGGGGTGAGGCGCACGGCGCTCTTGCTGCGCTCGAAAATCAGCACACCGAGTTCGTCTTCAAGCTTTTTCACACCCACCGACAGCGTCGGCTGGCTGACGTGGCAACGTTCGGCTGCATGGCCGAAGTGCTGTTCTTGGGCGAGGGTCACGATGTAGCGTAATTCTGTAAGAGTCATAGCGGGCGTCCATGAGGTTGCGGGCCAAGCATACCGGCTGCAATCGATAGACGCACGTTATCAGAACTTTGCTGGGGATTGAGTGGGGAATGTCGGAATTTTGCTGAGGTAATAAAGCACATGCGGGAGGGAGCAAGTCCCTCCCACAGTGCTCTGTCAGCGGCGACGCTTGTCGATGTTGTAAACGAACGGCGCGACCAGTTCGACGCTGCCGTTTTTCAACAGGTCCGCAGGCGGCTTGGGTAGCGGCTGAGCCTTGCGGATCATCTCAAGGGTTGCACGGTCCAGGTCGGCGTTGCCGGAGCGGCCTTCCAGTTCGTAAGACAGCACATTGCCTTCACCATCGACCACGAAGCGCAAGCGGTTCATACCTTCCTTGCCACTGCGTTGGGCGCCAGGCGGGTACTTCTTGTACTTCTGCAGATGCGCCAGCAATGTGCTTTGCCAGGAAGCCTGGGCGGCCAGCTGCTGTGCCGATGGGCCCGGCGTAGGCTGTGCGGACTTCTGCGCAGGTGCGTTGCTCGGCGGCGTTTCGCTCGGTGGCTCCTCGGAAGGTTTCTCCTTGGGCGGCTCGGGCTTCTTCTCCACCGGCTTTGGCGGTTGTGGCTTAGGCTTGGGCTTGACCGGCTTGGGCACCTGGATCGTTGGCTTGGGCGCCTCGGCCAGCTTCGGCAGGGGCAGCTCTTCGACCGGTGGTGGCGGCGGCGCAACGACCTTGGGCGGCGCTGGAGGCGGCGGCGGTGCTGGCAGCGGCGCCAGGTCGATGACCATGGCGGCGGGTGGCAGCTGGATCGCCTGCGGCGCGGACCATTGGAGCGCGATGATGATCGCGACGGCATGCACGCCCAGCACGACGGCGAGGCTGGTGCCATAACGCGTCAGTTTGTGGCGCGTCGTGATCATTTCTTGGCTGCCGTCTCAAGTCCGACCAGGCCTACCTTGAGGTAGCCGGCAGCCCGCAGGGCATCCATCACGCTCATCAGGTCGCCATAGTCCACGCCTTTGTCGGCCTGGAAGAAGATCGTCGTGTCTTTCTTGCCTTGGGTCTTGGCATCCAGCACCGGCCCCAGGGTTTCAGCCTTGACTTCTTCTTCGCCCAGGAACAGGCGTTGGTCCGCCTTGACGCTGAGGAAGATCGGTTTCTCTGGCCGCGGCGCCGGCTTGGCGCTGGACGCAGGCAGGTCCACCTTGATGTCCACGGTCGCCAGCGGAGCCGCCACCATGAAGATGATCAGCAGCACCAGCATCACGTCGATAAACGGCGTGACGTTGATTTCGTGGTTCTCGACGAGTTCGTCGTCGCCTTGATTCAAATGCAGGCCCATGGCCGATTACCCCACTTTCACCATGTGCGGTTGCGAGCTGCGCTCGGTAGGCAGGTGATCGAGGTCACGGCTGACCAGCAACAGGACTTCAGCCGATGCATCCGACACCTGGGCCTTGTAGCCGGCAATCGAACGGGCGAAGACGTTGTAGATGACCACCGCAGGAATCGCGGCAACCAGGCCCAGGGCGGTCGCCAGCAGGGCTTCGGCGATGCCGGGGGCAACGACGGCGAGGTTGGTGGTCTGGGTTTTGGCGATGCCGATGAAGCTGTTCATGATGCCCCACACGGTACCGAACAGGCCGACGAAGGGCGCGGTGGAACCGATGGTGGCGAGTACGCCGGTGCCGCTGCTCATGTTGCGGCCACAGGCGGCAACCAGGCGCTCCAGGCGGAAGCTGACGCGTTCCTTGATGCCTTCTTTTTCGCGAGTGTTGGCCGACAGGCGCATTTCTTCCAGCGCGTCGTGCACCAGCAGGTTGGCCAGGGTGCCCTTCTTGGTCGCGGTTTCGCTCGCTTCCTTGAGGGTGGTGGCTTTTTTCAGGTGGGCGATTTCAGCACGCAGACGACGCTTGGCGCCCAACAGCTCGAAGCCTTTGGCAATCCAGATGGTCCAGGTGATGATCGAGGCGATGGCCAGGCCGATCATCACAGCCTTCACTACCACGTCGGCATTCTGGTACATGCCCCATGGCGACAGGTCGTGGGCCATGCCCAGGGTGTTGTCTTCTTCCAGCACCACGCCGGTTTCGTCGGCAGGTGCGGCAGCGCCGGCGGCCTGGGCCGGATCGGTGGACACTGGCGCGACGGCAGGCGCTGCCGGGGTCGCGGCATTTTGCTCGGCGGCTGCTGGAGCGGCGGGAGCGGTGGCGTCAGCGAATGCGGCGGTCGGTGCCAGCAGCACGCTGAACAGCATCGCAGCAATCGCACGCCAGGCGCGGGAGGGACTGTGAAGCTTGGTTGGCGAAGCGGGGTTTGTATGACGTGTCATGCTGGCCGGACCTGAGAGAAAAAATGGGTGATCGTCCTTCCAGACCATTTCGGGTCGAGGACAAATGGGCGGTTATTATTGCAAGTAATTCTTGTTAACTAAAGTGGCACTGTTACTTTATTTCGCTTTTTACTGGCCGTTGATCCACTCGCGCGGCTAATCTGCGCCTTTGAGAATGGAGTTTTGTGATGTCTGTGCCTTCTGTTGTGATTGCCGGTTGCGGTGATGTGGGTAGTCGGCTGGCTAGCCAATTGCTGGCCTCGGAATGGGAGGTTCACGGCCTGCGCCGCGATATTTCGCGCCTGCCCGACGGGGTGATCGGCATCGCCGGCGACCTGTTCAAAAAGGACTGCCCTGACACCTGGCCCATCGGCGGGGTGGATTACCTGGTGTACTGCGCCGCTGCCACTGACCACGACGAAGCCGGCTATCGCGCCGCCTACGTGCAAGGGTTGCTGCATGTGCTGGAGTGGCTGGAAGACTACGGCCAGACGCCCAAGCATTTGCTGTTTGTCTCCAGCAGCAGTGTGTATGGGCAGCAAAACGGCGAGTGGGTCGACGAAACGTCCGAGACGCAAGCGAAGGGCTATTCTGGGCAGGTGATGCTGGAGGCTGAACAGGTGGCGCTCAACAGCGGTATTCCAGCGACCATCGTGCGACTGACCGGGATTTACGGCCCGGGTCGTGAATGGCTGCTCACTCAGGTTCGCCAAGGCTATCGCGTAGCGGTTGACCCGCCGTTGTATGGCAACCGTATCCACGCCGATGACGCCGCGGGCCTGCTCGCCTTTTTGCTGCGGCATGTGGAAAAGGGCGGTTCGCTGGACAAGGTCTACATCGGCGTTGACGATGCGCCGGCACCACTGGCCGAGGTGGTGGCCTGGTTGCGCGAGTACCTGGGTGTGACCGAGTGGGCTGAAGATGCAAGTGTGCGCCGTGCTGGCAGCAAACAGTGCAATAATGCGCGTATCAAGGCGCTTGGCTGGATGCCGACATACCCGACTTACCGGGAAGGCTATGCGGCGATTCTGAAAGGCTGAAGCGCGGCAAAAAATGTGGGAGCAGGCAAGCCAGCTCCCACATTTGGATTTGTGTGAGGCTTTTATTACTTTTCAAGCAGCCATTGGCGCGGGCCTGGCGTAAACGAAGGCACTTCATCGGCCTGCGCGGTATTGATCGCCTGGAAGATCTCCAGTTGCTCACCCTTGCGCGCGAAGATCCAAGGGTTGCCCTGGCCGTTCAGTTGCAGCCAGATGCTGTCATAGCCGCCGCTCATGGAGGCGCAGTCGCCTGCCAGGCAGAGTGAATAACGATCAACCCCCGGCAGGCCGGCGACCTTGCCGTCAGCCTGGAACTGCACCGTGGCGCCGCTGCCGGTGCCGTCGCTGATCTTCCAGTCGCCGCCCATGTAGGCCGCGTAAAGTGCGCGTTCGAAGTTGGCGCCCAGTGGCGCGCCTTCTGGGGCCGGGTCTTGGGCGCGGGCAAACAGCTGCTCGGGCTCATTGTCGTTGGCCACTTGCAGCAGTTGCTTGCCTTTGCGTTTGAGTTCGGTGGCAGAGCTGCCATAGAAGTCCACGTTCCACGCGCCGGGTTTTTCACCCGACAACTTGCCTTCCGCCACTTCAAAACCGTTGTAGTAGCGCGCCTGCAAGGCCTTGGTGTTGACCTCCCACTCAAGGTTGGGGCCATAGGATTGCAGGGCTTCACGCAAAGGGCCGCCCTTGGCTGCCGCGTCGATGGCGGCCTGGTTGATCCAGGTGCCGCTCACATCCAGGTCGGCGGGGTTGCTGGCGCAGCCGCCGAGCAACAGGGCGAGCAACGAGGAGGCTACAAGCGCTTTGCGCATTACGAAATCCTTCTGAAACGAAGTCGGCGCAGCCTGTTGGGGCTGCGCCGGGTGTTTTACTCGATGACCAGAATGGCGTCCATCTCAACCTGTGCGCCCTTTGGCAAGGCGGCAACGCCGATGGCGGCGCGGGCTGGGTAAGGTTGTTCGAAGTACTTGCCCATGATCTCGTTGACCTTGGCGAAGTGGCTGAGGTCAGTGAGGAAGATGTTCAGCTTGACGATGTCCTTGAACGAACCGCCGGAAGCTTCAGCCACGGACTTGAGGTTTTCAAAGACCTGTACGGTCTGGGCTTCGAAGCCTTCAACCAGTTCCATGGTCTTTGGGTCCAGCGGGATCTGGCCGGACATGTAGACGGTGTTGCCCGCCTTGATCGCCTGGGAATAAGTGCCGATGGCAGCTGGAGCTTTATCGCTGGTGATAACTGTCTTGGTCATGAATGACTCCTTGTAATGGATCGGTTATGCACGCATGCGGGTGATGCGGATCACACCGGTCAAGGCGCGCAACTTTTTGATCACGCGGGCCAGGTGCACGCGGTCGTGCACGCTGACCACCAGTTGGACCACGCTGATGCGACCATCGCGTTCGTCCATGCTGATTTTCTCGATATTACCGTCGGCGGCGTTGACGCTGCTGGCCAGCAGGGCGATCAGGCCGCGCTGGTGTTCCAGCTCCACCCGCAGCTCGACGTTGAATTCGCCGGTGACATCCTTGGCCCACGAGAGCTGGATGCATTTTTCCGGGTTGTGGCGGATTTCGGTGATGTTGCGGCAGTTGTCCAGGTGCACCACCATGCCTTTGCCTGCGGACAAGTGGCCGACAATCGGGTCGCCCGGGATCGGCGTGCAACATTTGGCGTAGCTGAGCACCAGGCCCTCGGTGCCGCGAATCGCCAGCGGGCCTTCCGGGCTCGGCAGCTGTTCGCCTTCGCCCAGCAGGCGGCGCGCAACCACGTAGGCCATGCGGTTGCCCAGGCCGATGTCTTCCAGCAGGTCTTCGATGGTTTCCTGGCGGTACTCGTGGAGCATCGCTTGCACGCGCTCTTGCGGGATCTTGTCCAGGGCGCTGTCGAAGCCGTTGAGTACCTTGTTCAGCAGGCGTTCGCCCAGGCTGATGGACTCGGAGCGGCGCTGCAATTTCAGCGCGTGGCGAATATGCGTACGTGCCTTGCCGGTGACCACAAAGTTGAGCCAGGCCGGGTTCGGGCGAGCGCCCGGTGCGCTGACGATCTCCACCGTGGAACCGCTTTGCAGCGGTTCGGACAGCGGGGCCAGGCGCCGGTTGATGCGACAGGCGATGCAGCTGTTGCCGACATCGGTGTGCACTGCGTAGGCAAAGTCGACCGCCGTGGAGCCTTTAGGCAGCTCCATGATCCGACCTTTAGGCGTGAACACGTAGACCTCGTCCGGGAACAGGTCGATCTTCACGCTTTCGATAAATTCCAGGGAGTTGCCGGCACGTTGTTGCATTTCCAGCACGCCCTTGACCCATTGGCGCGCACGGGCATGGGTGCCTTTGGGCTGCTCGTCGCCGCTGGATTTGTACAGCCAGTGGGCGGCGATGCCGTTGTTGGCCATCTCTTCCATTTCGCGGGTGCGGATCTGGATCTCGATCGGCACGCCGTGCATGCCAAACAGGGTGGTATGCAGCGACTGGTAGCCGTTGGCCTTGGGAATTGCGATGTAATCCTTGAACCGGCCCGGCAGCGGCTTGTACAAATTATGTACAGCGCCCAGCACGCGGTAGCAGGTATCGACCTTGTCGACGATAATCCGGAACGCGTACACGTCCATGATCTCGTTGAAGGCCCGGCGCTTGCCGCGCATCTTCTTGTAGATGCCGTAAATGTGCTTTTGCCGACCGCTGACCTCGCCCTCGATCTCGTCGATCGCCAGGCAATGGCTCAGGGACTCTTCGATCTTGTTGACGATTTCCTTGCGGTTGCCCCGTGCGCGCTTGACCGCCTGATAGATGCGCGCCGAGCGCATGGGGTGCATGGCTTTAAAGCCAAGGTCTTCGAATTCGATACGAATGGCGTGCATGCCCAGCCGGTTGGCGATGGGCGCATAGATTTCCAGGGTTTCCTTGGCGATGCGCCGGCGTTTTTCGCCGGACAGCACTTCCAGCGTGCGCATGTTGTGCAGCCGGTCGGCCAGCTTGACCAGGATCACCCGAATGTCTCGGGCCATGGCCATGGCCATTTTCTGGAAGTTTTCCGCCTGGGCTTCGGCCTTGGTCTCGAAGTTCATCTGGGTCAGCTTGCTGACCCCGTCGACCAGTTCGGCCACGGTTTCGCCAAATTGCGCACTGAGCGCTTCCTTGGCAATGCCGGTGTCTTCGATCACGTCATGCAGCATCGCGGCCATCAGGCTCTGATGGTCCATGTGCATGTCGGCAAGAATATTAGCCACCGCAAGAGGATGGGTGACATACGCCTCGCCGCTACGGCGGCGTTGGCCGTCGTGGGCTTGTTCGGCGTAGAAATACGCTCGGCGAACCAGGTTGACCTGGTCGGCGCCGAGGTAGGCCGATAAGCGATCGGCGAGGGCGTCTATGCTCGGCAAAGTGTGAACTCCTGCCGATGGCTGTGACCCCGCGCCGTGCTACGTCGACCAGGCATAGGCTTAGACGTCCTCGTTGGACTCGCCTTCGAACGCTGCAAACAGCGGTTCGTCTTCAACGATTTCGGCGTTGGCGATGAACTCGTAGCTCATCAGGCCTTCAGCGATTTCACGCAGGGCTACAACGGTAGGCTTGTCGTTTTCCCACTGGACCAGGGGCTCTTTGCCGCCAGTGGCCAGTTGACGGGCACGCTTGGTAGAGAGCATGACCAGCTCAAAGCGGTTATCCACGTGTTCTAGGCAGTCTTCAACGGTTACGCGGGCCATGGTATTCCTCGGAGCGAATGCAAGATGCGCGCTGCCCGGTTGGGCGAGCGGACTGAGCAGTTTAAAAAATCACCAGCGTTTAGGGAAGCGCTGATTTTTGGCAGGCCTTCGCAAAACCGCTACAAGTGCCAATGTAAGGCCCTTGCAGCTGTTTTGGGAAGAGCCAATCAGCCGAGCAATTCGGCGAGTAATTTGCCGAAACGTTGCTGTTGGCGCTTTTGCTGCAGTTGGTTGGCGCGGAAAATCGCCTTCAAATCGTCCAGTGCGTGGGCAAAGTCATCATTGATGATCAGGTAGTCGTAGTCGACGTAGTGGCTCATTTCGCTGACGGCCTCACGCATGCGCCCCTCGATGATCTCGTCGCTGTCCTGGCCGCGGTTTGTCAGGCGCTGGTGCAGGGCTTGGAGCGAGGGCGGCAGGATGAAGATGGAGCGAGCCTTGGGCATCAGTTGGCGCACTTGTTCGGCGCCCTGCCAGTCGATTTCCAGGATCAGGTCGTGGCCTTCGTCCAGGGTCTGCTGCAGGTGGCTTTGCGAGGTGCCATAGAGATTGCCGAACACTTCGGCGCGCTCGAGGAAGTCACCGTGTTCGATCATCTTGACGAACTCGGTACGCTCGACGAAGTGATAGTGCACGCCGTCGACCTCGCCCGGGCGCATGGCGCGGGTGGTGTGGGAGACCGAAATGCGGATCTGCTCGTCGGCGTCGGTCAAGGCCTTGACCAGGCTGCTCTTGCCCGCGCCCGAAGGGGCGGAAATGATGTAAAGGGTGCCGGTGCTGTGGGTCATGGAGGGTGCCTTACTCAATATTCTGTACTTGTTCGCGCATTTGCTCGATCAACACTTTGAGGTTGACCGCCGCCGTGGTGCTGCGCGGGTCGAACGCCTTGGAGCCCAGTGTATTGGCTTCGCGGTTGAGTTCCTGCATCAGGAAGTCCAGGCGCCGACCGGCGGCACCGCCCGACTTGAGTACGCGGCGCACTTCAAGGATGTGGGTGCTCAGGCGGTCGAGTTCTTCGGCCACGTCGCTCTTCTGCGCGAGCAGGACCATTTCCTGTTCCAGGCGCGTCGGGTCGAGGTCGGCTTTCATGTCGGTAAAGCGGTCGAGGACCTTCTGGCGCTGGGTGGCGAGCATCTGCGGTACCAGTTCGCGCAGGGTCACCACGTCGGCTTCGATCGACGTCAGCCGCTCGTTGATCAGGCGCGCCAGCTCGGCGCCTTCGCGCTCGCGGCCGGCCTTGAGTTCCTTCAGGCCCTGGTTGAACAGGGCGAGGGCTTCGGCATTCAGGGCCTGCGGGTCGGCCGCGTCGGCCACCAGCACGCCGGGCCAGGCCAATACTTCCAGAGGGTTCAATGCGGCCGGCTGCTTGATCAGTCCAGCGATGGTTTCGGCCGCGGCCACCAGTTGGGCGGCGCGGTCGCGGTCAACCTGCAGCGGCTTGCCGGTGGTTTCTTCGGTAAAGCGCAAGGTGCATTCCAGCTTGCCACGGGAGATCCCCTGGCGCAGCGCTTCACGCACCGCTCCTTCGAGGTCGCGGAACGACTCTGGCAGGCGCAGGTGCGGCTCCAGGTAACGGCTGTTGACCGAGCGCAGTTCCCAGCTGAGGGTGCCTTGGGCCCCGGCTTTTTCGACACGGGCGAAGGCGGTCATGCTGTGCACCATGGAGGTACCTCGCGTTGGATAAATAGAAATTGACCAGGCCGACCTGTAGGAGCGAGCTGGCTGGCGAAGAACGCAAGGGCACCGCGTTGAATCAGGAAGGCCCCGTAATCGTTGACGTTTTTCGCGAGCAAGCTCGCTCCTACCGTCTGGAGGCGCAGGATTGTAGCGCAGTGGGAGGGGGCACCCAAACACGGGCATTAGTAACCGGATTTTTTAGAAGTGCCTCGAACCGGCTTGCGGCTCTATAATGCTCGGCAGTTTTTCGTCCTCAGTACAGGTATCCCCTATGAAACGTCCAAGTGGTCGCGCTGCCGATCAGCTCCGCTCGATCCGCATCACCCGCAACTACACCAAACACGCCGAGGGATCTGTACTGGTCGAGTTTGGCGATACCAAGGTCATCTGCACGGTCAGCGTCGAAAACGGCGTGCCGCGCTTCCTCAAGGGCCAGGGCCAGGGTTGGTTGACCGCTGAATATGGCATGCTGCCGCGCGCCACTGGCGAGCGTAACCAGCGTGAAGCCAGCCGTGGCAAGCAAGGCGGGCGCACCCTGGAAATCCAGCGCTTGATCGGTCGTTCCCTGCGTGCCGCTTTGGATATGTCCAAGCTGGGTGACGTCACCCTCTATGTTGACTGCGACGTGATCCAGGCTGACGGCGGTACCCGCACGGCATCCATTACCGGCGCCATGGTGGCCCTGGTTGACGCTTTGAAAGTGATCAAGAAGCGTGGCGGCCTGAAAGCGGGTGACCCGCTCAAGCAGATGATCGCCGCTGTGTCGGTTGGCATGTACCAGGGCGAGCCTGTGCTGGACCTGGACTACCTGGAAGACTCGGCCGCCGAGACCGACCTCAACGTGGTCATGACCAGCACCGGTGGTTTCATTGAAGTGCAGGGCACTGCCGAAGGCGCGCCATTCCAGCCGGCTGAGCTGAACGCCATGCTGGCCTTGGCCCAGAAGGGCATGACCGAAATTTTTGAATTGCAGAACGCCGCGCTGGCTGACTGAGCCGGCCCCAAGGAGAAGCGCCATGAATGACAGCCAGTTGCCGGTTCCGGCACCGTCCAAGGAAGTACGCCAGTGGGCAATGTTGTGTCATTTCGCGGCATTCCTGGGGTTGGTATTCCCCTTCGGCAGCTTGCTGGGGCCGTTGATCCTGTGGCAGTTCAAGAAGGACATGGACCCGCTCGTCGATGACCAGGGCAAGGAGGCGCTGAATTTCCAGATCACCGTGGCGATCGCCTGGCTGGTGTGCCTGCTGCTGGGCTTCGTGGTGGTCGGCTTCTTGCTGATGACCGTGCTGGTGATCGGGGCGTTGATACTCACGATCATCGCCGGTATCAAGGCCAACAAAGGCATTGCCTACCGGTATCCGTGGACCTGGCGCCTGGTCAAGTAACCGAGCGGCCACAAAAAAACCGACATCACTGTCGGTTTTTTTGTGCCTGGAGAATGACCTCAGATGGTCAATGTCCAGTCGTAGTCCACGATCAGCGGCGCGTGCTGCGAGAAGCGCGGCTGGCGCGGCAGGCGTGCACTGCGCACGAACCGGCGCAGGCCCGGGGTCAGCAGCTGGTAGTCGAAACGCCAGCCCAGGTTGAGCATCTCAGCCTGTTCGTTATCCGGCCACCAGCTGTACTGGTCGCCTTCGCGGCTGACTTCGCGCAGGGCATCGACATAGCCCATGTTGCCGACAATCTCGTCCATCCAGGCGCGTTCCGGCGCCAGGAAACCTGGGGATTGCTGGCTGTCGCGCCAGTTCTTGATATCCAGCTTCTGTTGCGCCACGTACAGCGAGCCACAATAAATGTACTCGCGACGTTTGCGTCGCTGTTTATCCAAGTAACGGGCGAAATCGTCCATTAGCTTGAATTTCTGGTTCAAGTCTTCATCGCCGTTCTGCCCGGAAGGAAGCAGCAAGGTCGCGATGCTGACCTTGTCGAAATCGGCTTGCAGGTAACGCCCGTAGCGGTCGGCTGTCTCGAAGCCGAGGCCGCTGATGACCGCCTTGGGTTGCAACCGCGAGTACAAAGCCACGCCACCTTGGGTGGGCACTTCGGCATCGCAGGCATAAAGGAAGTAGCCATCCAGTTGGAAGGCTGGGTCGTCCAGTTCAAAGGCGGAGGCACGGGTGTCCTGCAGGCAGATGACGTCGGCATTCTGTGCTTGCAGCCAACTGAGCAAACCACGCTCGACTGCAGCCTGAATACCATTAACGTTCACACTGATGATCCGCATAAATGGCCCCAAAAATCGCGTGCGTGTATGATACACGCCGTCCACCCAATTAGCTAAATCCGTGGTATCTGAGGCTTTTTTCATGCAGGCGTATCAGCGCGATTTCATTCGTTTTGCCATCGATCGCGGCGTTTTACGCTTCGGTGAGTTCACCCTCAAGTCCGGGCGCACCAGCCCGTACTTCTTCAATGCGGGCCTGTTCAATTCAGGTTCGGCCCTGGCTCAGCTGGGCCGTTTCTATGCGGCAGCCATCGTTGAGAGCGGTATTTCCTTCGACGTACTCTTTGGCCCGGCCTACAAGGGTATTCCCCTGGCTGCGGCGACGGCGGTCGCTCTGGCGGAGCATCACGGGCAGGACCTGCCGTGGTGTTTCAACCGTAAGGAAGCCAAGGCCCATGGTGAAGGCGGCAGCCTGGTTGGCGCACCGTTGACCGGCGATGTGCTGATCATCGATGACGTGATCACCGCGGGTACTGCGATCCGTGAAGTGATGCAGATCATTGCTTCCCAGGACGGCGCCAAGGCTGCCGGTGTGCTGATCGCCTTGAACCGCCAGGAGCGCGGCAACGGTGAGTTGTCGGCGATCCAGGAAGTGGAGCGCGATTTCGGCATTCCGGTGGTGAGCATCGTGTCGTTGAACCAGGTGTTGCAGTTCCTGGAAGATGACCCGCAGCTCAAGCAGCATTTGCCAGCTGTGCGTGCATACCGCGAGCAGTTCGGCGTCTGACACTGACCCCTGTGGGAGCAGGCTTGCCCGCGATAGCGGTGTGTCAGGCGGTGCATTTTTGAATGTACTGCCGTCATCGCAGGCAAGCCAGCTCCCACATTTGAACTGTGTACAAACAAAAGGCCCCGCTCAATTCAATTGAGCGGGGCCTTTTGCTTTGCGGCGATTAAGAACGCTTGCGGTTACTGATCAGCGTGCCCATACCGGTATCCGTGAAGATTTCCAGCAGCACCGCATTCGGCACGCGGCCATCAATGATCAGCGAGCTGCCGACGCCGCCTTGCACCGCTTCCAGCGCGCAGCGGATCTTGGGCAGCATGCCGCCGTAGATGGTGCCGTCGGCAATCAGGTCGTCCACCTGTTGGGTGGTCAAGCCGGTCAGTACCTTGCCTTCCTTGTCCATCAGGCCGGCGATGTTGGTCAGCAGCATCAGCTTTTCAGCCTTCAACGCTTCCGCCACTTTGCCCGCCACCAGGTCGGCGTTGATGTTGTACGACTCGCCATTGGCGCCCACGCCGATCGGCGCGATCACCGGGATGAAGTCACCCTTGACCAGCAGGTTGAGCAGGTCGGTGTTCACGCCCACCACTTCACCCACCTGGCCGATGTCGATGATTTCCGGCTGGGTCATTTCAGGTGTCTTGCGGGTAACGGTGAGCTTTTTCGCACGGATCAGCTCCGCATCCTTGCCGGTCAGGCCGATGGCGCTGCCGCCGTGGCGGTTGATCAGGTTGACGATGTCTTTGTTGACCTGGCCGCCGAGGACCATTTCCACCACGTCCATGGTTTGCGCGTCAGTGACACGCATGCCATCGATGAAGTGACTCTCGATCGACAAGCGCTTGAGCAGGTCGCCGATTTGCGGGCCGCCGCCGTGAACGACCACCGGGTTGATCCCCACGGCCTTCATCAGCACGATGTCGCGAGCAAAGCCGGTTTTCAGCTCGTCGCTTTCCATGGCATTGCCGCCGTACTTGATCACCAGCGTCTTGCCGACGTAGCGTCGAATATAAGGCAACGCTTCGGACAGGACCTTGGCGGTGTTGGCAGCGGCTTCGCGTTCGAGGGTCATTCAGGGCTCCGGGCAAAAAATCAGAACGGTAATTGGAGATCAGGGGCAACACGTTTCAACTGGGCGTGGAACACGTCCTTGATGCGCTGCAACTCCGCTTCGGTATCCGCCTCGAAACGCAGGACCAGCACCGGTGTGGTGTTGGACGCGCGAACCAGGCCCCAGCCTTTGGCGTAATCGACTCGCACACCATCAATGGTGGTCAGGTTGGCGCCTTCACCCCATTGCGCATCGTGCAATGCGTCAATGATGCTGAATTTGCTCTCCTCGGTCACATGGATATTGATCTCAGGCGTAGAAATATCATTCGGGAAGGTCTGAAACAGCTCTTGCGCCGTGGATTTCTCCTTGCTGAGGATCTCCAGCAGACGAGCGGCGCTGTAAATACCATCGTCAAACCCGAACCAGCGCTCCTTGAAGAACACGTGGCCGCTCATTTCGCCGGCCAACAGCGCGCCGGTTTCCTTCATTTTCTTTTTGATCAACGAGTGACCGGTCTTCCACATTAGCGGGCGACCACCGTATTCCTTGATCAATGGCGTGAGGCGGCGAGTGCATTTCACGTCGAAGATGATCTCGGCGTTGGGGTTGCGCGCCACTACGTCACGGGCAAACAGCATCAGCAGGCGGTCCGGAAACACGATCTCGCCGGTTTCGGTCACCACGCCTACACGGTCGCCGTCGCCATCGAAGGCCAGGCCGACGTCGGCGCCCACTTCCTTGACCTTGGCGATCAGGTCCACCAGGTTTTCCGGCTTGCCTGGGTCTGGGTGATGGTTGGGGAAGTTGCCGTCCACTTCGCAGAACAGTGGGATCACTTCGCAGTTCAGGGCTTCGAGCAGTTGCGGGGCAATCACGCCCGCTGCGCCGTTGCCGCAGTCCACCACGACTTTCAGGCGGCGGGCGAGCTTGACGTCGCGGGTGATTTCATCGGAGTAGCGCTGGAGGATATCGACCTTGGTGATGCTGCCGGTGCCGCTGGTCAAGTCGTTGGTCTTCAGGCGGGTGTGCAGGGCCTGGATCTGTTCATTGGCCAGGGTGTCGCCAGCGATGACGATCTTGAAGCCGTTGTAGTCCGACGGATTGTGGCTGCCGGTAAGCATGACCCCGGATTTGCCCGCCAGTACGTTGGCGGCGTAGTACAGCGCGGGGGTTGGTACCAGACCGACGTCGCTGACGTGGCAGCCGCTGTCAGCCAGGCCCTGGATCAGTTGCTCGACCAACTCCGGGCCGGACAAGCGGCCGTCACGGCCTACCGAAACGTTGGGTTCGCCCTGGGCCAGGCTCTGGGAGCCGATGGCGCGGCCGATCCAGTAGGCGGTTTCGGCGGTCAGGGTCTTGGGGACCACGCCACGGATGTCATAGGCGCGAAAAATGCTGTCGGGAAAGGTCGGGGCTACGCGGGCTGCGGTACTCATCGCGGGGGAAACTCCATCTGAAAGGGGGCAAGGCTGGCCTGATGTGGCTGGCCGGCAGGCTCAAACTGAAGGGTATGACGGCGTTTTCGGCAGAGAGTTCGTGGTGTAAAAATGCCATCGGCGCTCTGGCTTTAGCATTATTTTTACGTAGTCCTTTGATTTCATTAGAGAAATCTCGATGATTATTTCCGCGCATTCTTCATCCTGAAAAGCCGGGCGGTGGCGCGTGGCCGGACGATGGCGTCCGGCCACGTTCAGCTTAGTCAGTGACTGCCGGAATGCCCAAAACCGCCTGCGCCGCGTTGGGTTTCGTCAAATTCCTGCACCAATTCAAAATGCGCCTGCACCACCGGCACCAGAACCAGTTGGGCGATGCGCTCGCCGATGGCGATGTTGAAAGCAGTCTGGCCACGGTTCCAGCACGACACCATCAACTCGCCCTGGTAGTCCGAATCGATCAGGCCGACCAGGTTGCCGAGCACGATGCCATGTTTGTGGCCCAGGCCGGAGCGCGGCAGGATCAGCGCCGCCAAGCCAGGATCGCCGACATAGATCGACAGGCCGGTGGGAATCAGGATGGTCTGGCCCGGCTCAAGGACGGTGTCCTCCTTGAGCATGGCGCGCAGGTCCAGGCCGGCGGAGCCCGGCGTGGCGTAGGCCGGCAGGGGGAACTCGTTGCCGAGGCGTGGATCGAGGATCTTGGCTTGCAAAGCGTGCATGGAGATTAAACCTGGTTCAGCCGTTGGGCGATAAAAGAGATCAGTTGGCGGGCAATCTTGCCCTTGCTGGTCTGGGCGAAAAGGGTGGCGTGCAGTTCGCGGTCGATCACGCTGCACGCATTTTCCTCGCTGTTGAAGCCGATGCTCGGGTTGGCGACATCATTGGCAACGATCAGGTCGAGGTTTTTGTCTTTCAGTTTGCGTGCGGCGTAGTCCAGCAGGTGCTCGGTCTCGGCAGCGAAGCCGACGCTGAACGGGCGGTCTGGACGGGTAGCGATGGTGGCCAGGATGTCTGGGTTACGCACCATTTGCAGGAGCAGGCCGTCGCCGCTCGTAGGGTCTTTCTTGAGCTTCTGCGGGGCGACGACCTCCGGGCGGTAATCCGCAACCGCTGCCGAGGCGATAAACAGGTCGCAGGGGATGGCGGCTTCGCAGGCCGCCAACATGTCCCGAGCGCTGACTACGTCGATTCGCGTGACGCGATCAGGGGTGGGCAGATGCACGGGACCGGTGATCAGTGTGACGCGTGCGCCTGCTTCGACCGCAGCTTCTGCCAACGCGAAGCCCATTTTTCCTGAGCTATGGTTGGTGATGTAGCGCACCGGGTCGATGTTTTCCTGGGTTGGGCCGGCGGTGATCAGCACGTGCTTGCCGGTCAGGGCCAGGTGCTGGAAGCACTCGGCGGCGCACTGCGCGAGGTCCGTGGCTTCGAGCATGCGGCCCAGGCCGACGTCGCCGCAGGCCTGGCTGCCGGACGCCGGGCCGAACACCTTGAGGCCACGGGTTTGCAGGAGTTGGGTATTGGCCTGGGTGGCCGGGTCGCGCCACATGGCCTGGTTCATGGCCGGTGCGATAGCGACGGTGGCGTCGGTGGCCAATACCAGGGTGGTGAGCAGGTCATCGGCAATGCCCTGGGCCAGACGGGCGATCAGGTCGGCGGTGGCCGGGGCGATCAGCACCAGGTCGGCCCATTTGGCCAGTTCGATATGGCCCATGGCGGCTTCTGCTGCCGGGTCCAGCAGGTCGAGGTGAACCGGGTGGCCGGACAGGGCCTGCATGGTCAGCGGGGTGATGAACTCGCTACCACCACGGGTCATGACCACGCGCACTTCGGCGCCCAGGTCCAGGAGCCTGCGAACCAACTCTGCGCTCTTGTAGGCGGCAATGCCGCCGCCGACGCCGAGAACGATGCGTTTCCGATACAGACGCTGCATTGGTTTGCCTTTCCAGTTCAGTGATGCCAGTTCAGTGACGCCTGCGATGACCCCTCCCCAGGTGAAATCGCCGGCAAAAAAGAGGGCCCTACGATAACACAGCGCCCGCCG
Source organism: Pseudomonas sp. AL10 (assembly GCF_029960685.1). Classification (NCBI taxonomy): domain Bacteria; kingdom Pseudomonadati; phylum Pseudomonadota; class Gammaproteobacteria; order Pseudomonadales; family Pseudomonadaceae; genus Pseudomonas; species Pseudomonas sp. AL10. The sequence goes on along the minus strand of NZ_JASBQZ010000001.1, from coordinate 253,132 downwards.
GGCAACAGCGGAGCAGATACAGGGAGGTGGGATGAGTATTCGTGATTGGCCCGTGGCGGAGCGTCCGCGGGAGAAGCTGTTGGAAGGCGGCGCGGCAAGCCTGTCCGATGCCGAACTGTTGGCGATCTTTTTGCGTACGGGGGTTGCCGGCCGAAGTGCGGTCGACCTGGCGCGCCATCTGTTGGCGCAATTCGGTGGCCTGCGCCCGTTACTGGAGGCCAGCCAGACGCTGTTTAGCCAGCATCTGGGGCTGGGCCCGGCGAAGTTCGCTCAACTGCAGGCGGTGCTGGAAATGTCCCGGCGCCACCTGGCAGAGCGCTTGCGGGCTGACTCGGTGCTGGAAAGCCCGCTGGCCGTGCGCGAGTACCTCAAGGCACTGCTGCGCCATGAGCCCCATGAGATCTTCGGTTGCCTGTTCCTGGATTCCAAGCATCGGGTGCTGGGGTTCGAGGCCATGTTCCAAGGCACCATCGACGCTGCGATTGTCTATCCGCGACAAGTGGTCAAGCGCGCCTTGGCGTACAACGCGGCGGCGTTGATCCTGTGTCACAACCACCCGTCGGGGAGCGCGGAGCCCAGCGCGGCTGATCGAAAATTGACCAAATTGCTGCAAAAGGCGCTGGATGTGGTGGATGTGCGTGTGCTGGACCACATCATCGTGGGCGATGGTGATCCGTTGTCGATGGCTGAATACGGTTGGCTGTAATAACCCCGCCTCTGTCTGTAGGAGCGAGCTTGCTCGCGAAAAACCTGAGAACCCCGCGGGGCGTCAGGCTTGCCGCGTCATCGTTGTCGATTTTCGCGAGCGAGCTCGCTCCTACAGGTGGGAGTGTTCCTTAGGGTTTGAGGCTGACCTTCGAGTAATCCTGGCGCCCGAAAGGGCTTACCTGGTACCCCTCGATGTTCTTGCGGGTCAAGGCAAACGCCGTCGGATGCGCCAACGGCAACCACAGCGCCTGTTGCTGGATCTGCGCCTGAGCCTGCTGATACAGCTTGCTGCGCACGCCTTGCTCGCTGGTGGTTTTGCCGGCACTGATCAACTTATCCAGAGTGGGGTCGCAATAGCGGGCGAAGTTGGTGCCGGACTTTACCGCGGCACAGGAGAACTGCGGCGTCAGGAAGTTATCCGGGTCGCCGTTGTCGCCGGCCCAGCCCATGAACAGCAAGTCGTGCTCGCCGGCCTTGGCGCGGCGGATCAACTCGCCCCATTCGATCACGCGAATCTCGGCCTGGATGCCAACCTTGGCCAGGTCAGCCTGCAACAGTTGGGCGCCGAGGTTCGGGTTGGGGTTGAGCAGGCTGCCGGTAGGGCGGGTCCATATCGTGGTCTTGAAGCCGTCCTTGAGCCCGGCGCGGCCCAGCAGCGCCTTGGCTTTGGCGAGGTCCTGCGGGTAGCCTGGCAACTCTTTGGCATAGCTCCAGGTATTCGGCGGGTAGACACCGTTGGCCGCTTCGGCGGTGCCTTCGAACACGGCCTTGAGGTAGCTGCCCTTATCAAAGGCCAGGTTGATTGCCTGGCGTACTTCGGGCTTGTCCAGCGGCGGGTGCTGGCTGTTGATGGCGACGAATGCGGTCATGAACGCAGCGGTTTTCTCGACTTTGAGTGCTGGGTCCTTTTCGGCTTCGCCCACATCCAGAGGCTTGGGCGACAGGGCGATCTGGCATTCATCGCGGTGCAGCTTCTGCAGGCGTACGTTGGCGTCCGGGGTGATGGCGAAAATCAGGTTATCCACCGCCGGTTTGCCGGCGAAGTAGTCCGGGTTGGCCTTGTAGCGCACCACGGCGTCTTTCTGGAAACGCACGAACACAAACGGGCCGGTGCCGATGGGCTGGCTGTTGAGCTTTTCGGGTGTACCGGCCTTGAGCAGTTTGTCGGCATATTCGGCCGGGTAGATCGAGGCAAAACCCATGCTCAGCGCCGGTAGGAAGGTGGAGTCGGCGTGGTCGAGGGTAAAGCGCACGGTCAGCGGGTCAAGGGCGTCGATTTTCTTGACCAATGTAGGCAATTGCAGGGATTGGGCGTGAGGAAAGCCGCTATGGGCGATCTTGTGCCACGGGTTGGCCGGGTCGAGCATGCGCTCGAAGCTGAAGCGCACGTCTTCGGCGGTCAGGGTGCGGCTTGGGCTGAAATAGCTGGTGCGATGGAATTTCACATCGGGATGCAGCTTGAAGGTGTACGTGAGCCCATCGGGCGACACTTCCCAACTGTCTGCAAGGCTGGGTACCAACTTGCCACTGGCCGCGTCGAATTCCACCAGGCGGTTCATCAGCACATCGGCCGAGGCGTTGGTGGTGGTCAGCGAATTGTACTGCACCACATCGAACCCTTCGGGGCTGGCCTCGGTGCAAACGCTCAAATTGGTGGCCGCAACGGCCATCGGCGCAATAAAGAGAGGGGCAAGCAATAGCGGTAGGGCAGCGAGGCGCATATTCGGTTTCCTGTGCAGATCGAAGGCCCATCTGCGAGTGCAGTCTGGAAAAAGCCTACCGTAGAGGTCTGATTGATAAATGACTAGCCCATTTTTGCCTGTGCTTTTGGCGCAAATGCTGTTTTGATGGCGCCTGCGCGTGTTGCGCCGTGCACTTCCCTGTGACCGCAGGCGTTGTAAATCATTCTGTGCGACGAGCGGTCGGCTGTTACAGCGGCCCCTCCTGGCAGCGGTTCAGGCACTTGTGGCCAAGATTTACGCTGCTAAAAATACACAGGTTGTTGTTGCACTGGGGTCTTTCTGGTATAAAGCAGCGCTCTTTTCTAGGGGCCCGGTTCCTTCACTGTAGGTGTAGCCGGTAAGACCCTAAAGAAACGCGGCGCCTGGCGCCAAATGACTGAGAGATTAAGCGGCCAACCCATGCCGGGTTGGGCATGTGGTTTTAGAGGGCTGAGGCATGTCGAGAGTCTGTCAAGTTACCGGTAAGGGTCCGGTGACTGGGAATAACATTTCCCACGCAAATAACAAAACCCGTCGTCGTTTCCTGCCGAACCTGCAGCATCACCGCTTCTGGGTTGAAGAAGAGAAACGTTTTGTTCGCCTGCGTGTATCTGCTAAAGGCATGCGTATTATCGACAAGCGTGGCATCACTGTCGTGCTGGCCGAAATCCGTGCCGCTGGCAAGATCTAAGGAGCTCTATCATGCGTGAATTGATTCGAATGATCTCTAGCGCCGGTACTGGTCACTTCTACACTACCGACAAGAACAAGCGTACTACCCCGGACAAGCTCGAAAAGAAAATGTTCGACCCGCGCGTTCGCAAGCACGTGATCTACAAAGAAGGCAAAATCAAGTAATTGATTTTCTTCCTTGTGAAAAAAAGCCCGTATCTCACGATGCGGGCTTTTTTTTGCCTGGGATGATCGTTCCCACGCTCTGCTGATCGTTCCCACGCTCTGCGTGGGAATGCCGTCTCGGACGCTCAGCGTCCCGTTGTCGATCAATCAATGATCAGGCTTTCTCTTCGAACACCACGTAGATCTTGCGGCACGCTTCCAGCACTTCCCAGGTACCGCTGAAGCCGGCAGGGATCACAAAGCGGTCGCCGGCCCGCAGGGTCTTGGCATTTCCCTCGGTATCGCGCAACACCGACACGCCTTGCACGATCTCGCAGTATTCATGCTCGGTGTAGTTGACCTTCCACTGGCCCACTTCACCTTCCCAGACGCCGGCGTTCATCTGGCCGCATGGGCTGTTGTAGTGGTTGTAGAGTGTCTGCTCGGGATCGCCCTTGAGGATTTTCTCGGCGGCAGGGCGGTAACGTTCGGGGGCGGTGTTGGCTTGGCTGAAATCGACGATGTCCTGGATGCTCATGTGCATTTCCCGTCTGGCCTGCGGTTGGAGAGCCCAAAGTCTATGTTTATTAAAATGAACATCGCAAGGGCGTTTGCCGCCGTTATGTCAAATATATTGAAACATCCCCAGCCGCTGGTTTAGGGTGGCAGCTGCCTTGAGCCGAACAGCAGGCTGGTCGGGCAAGCATTTGTGATGGCGCCGGGATAAACCTCCCAGGCCCTTGTATTCAATAAGAGGAGGACACTCGCATGACCACCCTGACCCGTGCCGACTGGGAACAACGCGCCAAGGCTCTGAAGATCGAAGGCCGCGCCTATATCAATGGCGAGTACACCGCCGCCGTTTCCGGCGACACCTTCGAATGCATCAGCCCGGTGGATGGGCGCTTGCTGGCCACTGTCGCTAGCTGTGATGCCAGCGACGCCCAGCGCGCCGTGGAAAATGCGCGTGCCACTTTCAATTCCGGCGTGTGGTCGCGCCTGGCGCCGGCCAAGCGCAAGTCCGTCATGATCCGTTTCGCCGCGCTGCTCAAGGCCAATGCCGAAGAGCTGGCGCTGCTCGAAACCCTGGACATGGGCAAGCCCATCAGCGATTCCCTGAACATCGACGTCCCCGGCGCGGCGCAAGCCCTGAGCTGGAGCGGCGAGGCGATCGACAAGATCTACGACGAAGTCGCCGCCACGCCCCACGATCAACTGGGCCTGGTGACCCGCGAGCCCGTGGGTGTCGTTGGCGCCATCGTGCCGTGGAACTTCCCGCTGATGATGGCCTGCTGGAAACTCGGCCCAGCGCTGTCCACCGGTAACTCTGTCATCCTGAAGCCGTCCGAAAAATCCCCGCTGACTGCCATCCGCATTGCCGCGCTGGCCGTAGAGGCCGGTATTCCTAAAGGCGTGTTCAACGTGCTGCCTGGCTATGGCCACACCGTGGGTAACGCCCTGGCGGTGCATATGGATGTTGATACCCTGGTGTTCACGGGCTCCACCAAGATCGCCAAGCAACTGTTGATCCGCTCCGGTGAGTCGAACATGAAGCGTGTCTGGCTGGAAGCCGGTGGCAAAAGCCCGAACATCGTGTTTGCCGATGCGCCGAACCTGCAAGCGGCCGCCGAATCCGCCGCCAGTGCCATTGCCTTCAACCAGGGCGAAGTCTGCACCGCCGGTTCGCGCCTGCTGGTCGAGCGTTCGATCAAGGACACCTTCCTGCCGCTGGTGATCGAAGCCCTCAAGGGTTGGAAACCCGGCAATCCACTGGACCCAGCCACCACTGTGGGTGCCTTGGTGGATACGCAGCAGATGAATACCGTGCTTTCGTACATTGAAGCCGGCCACGCCGACGGCGCCAAGCTGGTCGCAGGTGGCAAGCGCACCCTGGAAGAGTCCGGCGGCACCTACGTCGAGCCGACGATTTTCGACGGCGTGACCAATGCCATGAAGATCGCCCAGGAAGAGATCTTTGGCCCAGTCCTGTCGGTGATCACCTTCGACAGCGCTGAAGAAGCCATCGCCATCGCCAACGACACCCAATACGGCCTGGCCGCAGCGGTGTGGACGGCGGATATCTCCAAGGCGCACCTGACGGCCAAGGCTCTGCGTGCCGGCAGCGTGTGGGTTAACCAGTACGACGGCGGCGACATGACCGCACCGTTCGGTGGTTTCAAGCAGTCGGGTAATGGCCGCGACAAGTCACTGCATGCATTCGATAAGTACACCGAGCTGAAAGCGACCTGGATCAAGCTCTAAGCAACACTGCTGATCCTCCTGTAGGAGCGAGCTTGTGTGGGAGCTGGCTTGCCTGCGATAGCATCTCCGAGGTGTGGCTGACACACCGAGGCGTCTGCATCGCAGGCAAGCCAGCTCCCGCACAGGTCCGCTCCTACAGTTCGTTTTGCAAACCAGAATTATCCACAGGAGCGTGGCAATGCGTTGGGCGACTTATTTCGCCGTGCTGGCCTCGGTACTCAGCGTTGGCTTGGCCCTGGGTGTCAGCATGCCGTTGGTGTCCCTGCGTCTTGAAGGCTGGGGGTATGGCAGTTTCGCCATTGGCGTGATGGCGGCGATGCCGGCGTTCGGCGTGCTGCTGGGGGCCAAGGTCTCCAGCCGTATGGCGTCCTGGCTCGGCACTGCCAACCTGATGCGCCTGTGCCTGTGGGCCGGTGCGGTGTCCATCGGCTTGCTGGCGATCCTGCCCAGTTACCCGGTGTGGCTGGTGCTCAGGCTGATGATCGGGGTGATCCTGACCATCGTCTTCATCCTTGGCGAAAGCTGGATCAACCAATTGGTGGTCGAGCAATGGCGTGGCCGCCTGGTGGCGCTGTATGGCTGCAGCTATGCCTTGAGCCAGCTGTCGGGGCCGTTGCTGCTGGGCCTGATTGGCACCGACCATGACTACGGTTTCTGGGTCGGCGCGGGCCTTTTGGTGGTGGCGCCGCTGCTGTTGCTGGGACGTACCGGGGCACCGACGGCGGATTCGTTCAGCGTGACGTTTGGCGACCTGTGGCGCTTTTGCCTGGGCCTGCCGGCGATTGCCTGGGCCGTGGCGTTGTTCGCAGCCTTCGAAGCGATGATCCTGACGTTGTTGCCGGTGTACTGCCTGCAACAGGGTTTTACCGCCGAGATCGCCTTGGCGATGGTCAGTACGGTGGTGGTGGGCGATGCGTTGCTGCAATTGCCTATTGGCGCGTTGGCCGACTACCTGCCGCGACGGACCTTGTTCCTGGCCTGTGCGCTGCTGTTGCTGGCGTCGAGCCTGGCGGTGCCGTTATTGATGCACACGTTGCTGATCTGGCCGGTGTGGGTGCTGTTCGGCGCCAGTGCCGGCGGTTTGTTTACCTTGTCGCTGATTTTGATTGGCGAGCGCTACCGCGACGATGCGTTGGTGCGTGCCAACGCTCACGTGGCGCAGCTGTGGGGCATTGGCTGCCTGATCGGGCCGCTGGTGGCAGGAGCGGGCAGCCAGTGGATCAGCGGGCATGCGCTGCCGCTGCTGATGGCGGCCGGGGCGTTGGGGTTGGTAGTGCTGTTGCTGCGCCAGGGGGCATTCGGCGCCGCGCAGCCGGCCTGATCTCGAAATGCAACCCATTGTAGGAGCGAGCTTGCTCGCGAAAAACGCCAACGATAACGCAGCGCATCTGGTTTAACGCGGCGCCCTCCGGTTTTTCGCGAGCAAGCTCGCTCCTACAGGGGTTTTAGAGCATGCGTTCCAGGCCAACACTGGTGGCGAACCAGGCGTTGAACCGCCGCCACCAACTGCCCGGTTCGCGGGTCAAGGTGTGCATCTGGCCGTTGTCTTCTGTCACCCACACCACCTGGCCGTCTTGCAATTTGGCCTCATAGCTCAACGCTGGCGCCATACCTTCCAGCGCCAGGTTGCGTACGTGTTCGGCCAGTTCGGGGCTGTCCACCAGTACGCCGACTTCGGTGTTCCACAGCACTGAGCGCGGGTCGAAATTGAATGAGCCGATGAACGACTTTTCTCGATCAAAAATCATCGCCTTGCTGTGCAGGCTCGAGTCCGAGCCGCGCCAGCTGCCATGCTGAAACAGATGCGGGCCGCTGCTTGCGCTGGGGTCGCCGGGTTGCCTGCGCAGTTCATAGAGCTTCACCCCGTGCTCCAGCAACGCTTTGCGATACGGTGCGTAACCGCCATGCACAGCCGGCACGTCGGTGGCTTCGAGGGCGTTGGTCAGCAGGCGCACCGAAACACCCGCATCGGCGCGCCCTGTGAGGTAGACCAGCCCAGGTTGGCCCGGCACGAAGTAAGCCGAAATCATGATCAGCTCATGGCTGACCCCCGCCAGCTCTGGCGCCAGCTGAGTGGTCAGCAGCAGTCGTGGGTCGGGGTCGGCCTTGGCCAGTACCTTGCTCGGTGCGTCCCACAGCGCCTGGTTCCAGGCCCAGATCAACTCGCGGCGCCAGATGTCCATGCGGGGCTGGGTCTGGTACGTGCGCAGGCGGTTATACAGCGCGTGGTTCTGCTGGCGGGACTGGGCCAGTGAGGCCTCAAGGCGCCCACGGGCGACGGCGAGGTCGACTTTGGAGGGTTTGTTCGAGACGAAGTCATCGATTGGCTTGCTCAGGGCGCTGTTCCAGTACTGGTCGAAGCTGTGACCCAATTGCTCGGCCACCGGCCCCACGCTGAGCATGTCGATGTCGGTGAAATTCAGGCTCGGTTCGGCGTCGAAATACTCGTCGCCCAGGTTGCGCCCGCCCACGATGGCCACGCTGTTATCGGCCAGCCACAGTTTGTTATGCATGCGCCGGTGTTGCAGTGACAGGTTGAATACCCGGCCCATGGCGCGCGTAACGCCGGTGCTGCGCCCCAGGTGCAAGGGGTTGAACAGGCGTATCTGCACCTTGGGATGGGCGGCGAGGGTGGCGATGATCTGGTCGAGGCCATCGCTAGTGGTGTCGTCCAGCAGAATGCGCACGCGCACCCCGCGGTCGGCGGCCTTGAGCAGTTCGTCCACAAGCATGCGTGTGCTGATGCCGTCGTGCACGATGTAGTACTGCAAGTCGAGGCTGGTCTGGGCGTTGCGGATCAACTCGGCGCGCGCCATGAAGGCTTCACTGCTGTTGGGCAGCAACCGGAAGCCCGAGCGCCCTTGGTAGGGGGCGGCCTGGGCCTGGATCGAGCGACCGAACGAGGAGTCCTTCGCCGGCAGGGCATCGCTGGGGATGCGCGGGGTGTCGACCGTGGCACAGCCGCCCAGGGCCAGGGCGCCTAGCAGGCAAAACGGTAAAAGCCGTCGAATCATCAAGGAAACTGCTTCCAGGTCAGGGCGGTTGTGGCATATGACGGCAATTGCTCGGGAAAGGTCAGTCCGCCGTCTCTTCCAGCATCTTGCCTGCGGCCGCCCCCACCTTGCGCACGGCCTCTTCAATCTGCGCCGTTGGCTTGGCAGCGTAGTTCATGCGCAAGCAATTACGGTATTTGCCGGAGGCAGAAAAAATACTGCCTACCGCCACCTGTACGCCTTGTTCTACCAGCACGCGGTTGAGCTTCAAGGTGTCGAACCCTTCAGGCAGTTCGATCCACAGCATGAAGCTGCCCTGGGGCCGGCTGGCGCGCGTGCCAGCGGGGAAATAGCGGCTGACCCAATCAAGCATCAAGTCGCGATTACGTTGGTATTGGGTGCGCATCCTGCGTAAATGCGGCTCGAAATGCCCGCCTTTGAGGAATTCGGCAATGGCGATCTGCGGCTGTGTGGCCGTAGAGCCGGTGCTGATGTATTTCATGTGCAGCACCCGTTCCAGGTAGCGTCCCGGTGCGACCCAACCAATGCGCAGGCCGGGCGCCAGGGTTTTGGAGAACGAGCTGCACAGCAGCACACGGCCGTCTTCATCGAAGGATTTGATGGTGCGCGGGCGTGGGTAGCTGTAGGCCAGTTCGCCATACACATCGTCTTCGATAATCGCCACGTCAAAGCGCTGGGCCAGGGTCAGCAAGGCGCGTTTGCGCGCTTCCGGCATGATGTAGCCCAAGGGGTTGTTGCAGTTTGGGGTGAGCTGGATGACTTTGATCGGCCACTGTTCCAGCGCCAGTTCCAGGGCTTCGAGGCTGATGCCAGTGAGCGGGTCGGTGGGGATTTCCAGGGCTTTCATGCCCAGGCCCTTGAGGGTCTGCATGGCGCCGTGGAAGCTGGGCGAATCCACCGCAACGATATCGCCGGGCTCACAGATGGCGTGAATGCTGGCGGAGAGGGCTTCGTGGCAACCGGTGGTGATCACGATGTCTTCGGCGCTCAGTTGGCAACCGGAGTCCAATGACAGCCGGGCGATTTGCTCACGCAACTCCATACAGCCAAGGATATTGTCGTAATACAGCCCCGGCAGGTCTTGGCGGCGGCTGACACGGGCGAGGCTACGCAGCAACGGCTTCAAGGTGGGCGACAATACATCCGGCATGCCGCGGCCCATCTGTATGACGTCTTTGCGCGGCACCGCACGAATCAGTTCCAGCACCAGGTCCCACTGGGAGATTTCCACTGGGCGTTGGGCCGGGCGGCCTATCTCGGGCAGCGCCGGCAGTTCACGGCCCACCGGAACAAAATAGCCTGACTTGGGCTTGGGCATCGCCAGGCCGTTGTCTTCGAGCAACCGATATGCCTGCTGCACGGTGCTCAGGCTTACCCCATGTTCCACACTCAAGGCCCGCACCGAGGGCAGTCGATCGCCCGGACGATAAAAGCCCTGTTCAATGCGGGTGCCGAGCAATTCGGCGAGGTTGACGTAAAGGGTCATGGTGCTCGCTCCCGAGGGACCAGTACAGATAGAGGGAAAATACAGGATTCAGCCACGCAGCGGCAGTCTCTGTATGGGTTTAATAAAAGTTGGCTGAATCTGTCATGGTTCTGGCCGCCCACGCATGCTGATCACTCAAGGCAACGGGCCAATGAGGGGCAGTCAAATGAGCGGCATGAGCGATGTACGGCTGGCGTTACGCAGTCAGGAACTGGAAGCGGGGCAGGAGCCGGTGCTCACTGCCCCTGCGCCTGGCCGCTGGAGTCTGTTCTGGCGCCGTCGTCATACGCGCAAGGCCCTGCTGGACCTGAGCCGCGAGCAGTTACGCGACATCGGGCTGACCGCCGAGCAGGCGCGCCGTGAGGGTTTGAAACCCTTCTGGCGCGATTGATCAGAGCAGTTCTTTGAGGCGGTGCCACAGCATTCCCAGGGCCAGCAGCGGCGAACGCAGGTGTTTGCCGCCGGGGAAGGTGATGTGTGGCACTTGGGCGAACAGATCGAAGCGCCCCTGTTGCTGGCCGCTGATGGCCTCGGCCAACAGCTTGCCCGCCAGGTGCGTGGCGTTGAGGCCATGGCCGGCATAGGCCTGGGCGTAATACACGTTGGGTTGATCGGCCAGGCGGCCAATCTGCGGCAGGCGGTTGGCGCCGATGCCGATCATGCCGCCCCACTGGTAGTCGATCTTCACGTCGGCCAGTTGCGGGAATACCTGCAACATTTTCGGTCGCATATAGGCGCCGATATCCTTGGGGTCGCGTCCGGAATAGTGGCAGGCGCCGCCGAACAACAGGCGATGGTCGGCGGACAGGCGGAAGTAATCCACCGTCACGCGTTGGTCACACACGGCCATGTTCTGCGGCAACAGGCTGGTGGCTTGTGCTTCGCTCAAGGGCTCCGTGGCAATGATGTAGCTGCCGGCGGGCAGCACCTTGCCGCTCAGTTGCGGGTTGAGTCCGTTCAGGTAGGCGTTGCAGGCCAGTACCAGGGTCTTGGCGCGCACTGTGCCTTGGGCGGTATGCACCTTGACCTCAGGGCCGTAGTCGATGCGGGTCACTTGGGATTGCTCGTACAGCGCCACGCCCAACTGCTGGGCAACGGCGGCCTCACCCAGTGCCAGGTTCAGCGGGTGCAGGTGGCCGGAACCCATGTCGATCATGCCGCCTACGTAGCGATCGGAGCCGATGACCGTGCCCATCTCGCTGGCTTGCAACAGGCGCACTTCGTGGCGGTAACCCAGGCTGTGCAGCTCTTCGGCATCCTCGGCCAGGCCCTGCAGGTCGCGGGGTTTGTTGGCCAGGTCGCAGTAGCCCCAGGTCAGGTCACAGGGGATCTGGAAGCGCTCCACACGCTCGCGCACGATCTCCACGGCTTCCAGGCCCATCAGCTTCATCTGGCGCACGCCGTCGCTGCCGATCACCTGGGTGAACTGATCCAGCCCGTGGCCGACCCCGCGAATCAACTGGCCGCCATTGCGCCCGCTGGCACCCCAGCCGATCTTGCGCGCTTCCAGCAACACCACGCGAAAGCCGCGCTCGGCCAATTCCAGGGCGGTGTTAAGACCGGAGAAACCCCCGCCGATCACACAGACATCGGCGTTTACCTCACCCGTCAACGTCGGGTAATCCGGTTGCGGCACGCTGCTGGCGGCGTAGTAGGAAGCGGTGTGCCGGGCGCTGGCGGTCATGGGGAACCTCCCTGTCTGGAAAATTTGACGCAGGATACAGTGGTCGCACGACGCTGTCTGCGCGGGGCGTTTTGCGTCAGAATCCACGTCTATTTGCCGTTCGGTATGGGTTTCGATGAGTTGCAACAGTCAGAAAATCAGCGCGCTGCGTCGCCAGATTCCATCGTTTGAGTGCGTCCCCGGTTGCCACGACTGCTGCGGGCCGGTGACCACTTCACCCGAAGAAATGTCGCGCCTGCCGCGCAAGACCGCCGCCGAGCAAGAGGCGGCGATGGACGAGCTGAACTGCGTGCACCTGGGACCCAAGGGCTGCACGGTGTATGACGAGCGGCCGCTGATCTGTCGCCTGTTCGGCACCACCAAGACCTTGCCGTGCCCTAATGGTCGCCGGCCGGTCGAGCTGATTCATCCGCGGGTGGAGAAGCAGATTCATGAGTACATGGCGAGCACCCGGCAGGTGTTGGTCTAGCGGATGTACTCGGTTAAAACTGTGGGAGCTGGCTTGCCTGCGATAGCGGTGGGTCAGCTAGCACCTATGCCTCTGAGCCGACGCTATCGCAGGCAAGCCAGCTCCCACAGTTGACCGTGTTGTGTCAGTGAGTCAGTCCGGGATCGGCAGGTTCAGGCTCTCCTTCACCTCTTCCATCACGATATAGCTCTTGGACTCGCGCACATGGGGGAGTTTGAGCAGGATATCGCCCAGCAATTTGCGATACGACGCCATCTCGGAAATCCGCGCTTTCACCAGGTAGTCGAAATCCCCCGACACCAGATGGCACTCCAGCACATGGGGCAGTTTCAGCACGGCCCGGCGAAATTCTTCAAAGGTGTCACCCGACTTGTAATCCAGGCTGATCTCGACAAATACCAGCAAACTTCCCTTCAAATGCTGGGGATTGAGCCGTGCGTTGTAGCCCATGATGATCCCTTCGCGCTCCAGGCGCCGCACGCGCTCGGTGCAGGGCGTGGTGGACAGCCCGACCTTTTCCCCCAGCTCCGTGAACGAGATGCGCCCGTCGGTTTGCAGGATGCGCAGGATATTGCGGTCGATCTTGTCCAGCTCCCGCTTGGTCTGGGTGTTGGTACGCATAGGGGATACGCCTCTGTCAAAAGGGTTTTTGCCAAGAATTGTCGCCAAATATAGGCATTTATATAGTGAAATGCACTGCCGATTGTTTTTTACACTGCGCTCATCATTGCTCGAATAACACACGTCAGCGGCCAAGCCCGCGATGAGGATATAAAAATGCGCGTTCTGGTCTTGGGTAGCGGCGTCATTGGGGTGACCAGCGCCTACTATTTGGCGCGGGCCGGTTTCGACGTCGTGGTGGTCGATCGTCAGCCTGCCGCTGCCATGGAAACCAGTTTCGCCAACGCCGGTCAGGTGTCCCCAGGCTACGCTTCGCCATGGGCCGCGCCGGGTGTGCCACTCAAAGCGATCAAGTGGCTGCTGCAACGCCACGCGCCGCTGGCGATCAAGGCTACCGCCGATATCGATCAATACCTGTGGATGGCGCAGATGCTGCGCAACTGCACGGCCAGCCGCTATGCGGTGAACAAGGAACGCATGGTGCGCCTGTCCGAGTACAGCCGCGACTGCCTCGACGAATTGCGCGCCGAGACCGGCATTGCCTACGAAGGCCGCAGCCTCGGGACGACCCAACTGTTCCGCACCCAGGCCCAGCTCGATGGCGCCGCCAAGGACATCGCCGTGCTGAAAGAGTCCGGTGTGCCGTTCGAATTGCTCGACCGCGCCGGCATTGCCCGGGTTGAACCAGCCCTGGCCAGCGTCACCGATATCCTCGCCGGGGCCCTGCGCCTGCCCAACGACCAGACGGGCGATTGCCAGATGTTCACCACGCGCCTGGTCGACATGTGCAAACAACTGGGCGTGGAATTTCGCTTCGAACAAGACATCCAGCGCCTGGACTACGCAGGCGACCGCATCAACGGCGTGTTGATCGACGGCAAGCTGGAAACTGCCGACCGCTATGTCCTGGCCCTCGGCAGTTACTCGCCCAAGCTGCTCAAGCCGTTGGGGATCAAGGCGCCGGTGTACCCGCTCAAGGGCTACTCGCTGACCGTGCCGATCACTAACCCGGCAATGGCGCCGACCTCGACCATTCTCGATGAAACCTACAAAGTCGCGATCACCCGTTTCGACAACCGTATTCGCGTCGGTGGAATGGCTGAAATAGCCGGTTTTGACCTGTCGCTGAACCCGCGGCGACGTGAAACCCTAGAGATGATCGTCAACGACCTTTATCCTCAGGGCGGCGATCTGGCCCAAGCCAGTTTCTGGACCGGCCTGCGCCCGACCACCCCAGACGGCACACCGATTGTGGGTGCCACGCCGTTCAAGAACCTGTTCCTGAACACAGGCCACGGTACCCTCGGTTGGACCATGGCCTGTGGTTCCGGTCGCTTGCTGGCCGACCTGATGGCGAAAAAAACGCCACAGATCAGCGCCGCAGGCCTCGATATTTCCCGTTATGGCAACCACCAGGAGTCCGCACAACATGTCAATCCAGCGCCAGCTCACCAATGAGCGCATGAGCCAGATCGTTGTCCACAGCGGTACCGTGTACCTGGCAGGGCAGGTCGGCGACGACATGAGCGCCGGGATTGAGCAGCAGACCCGTGAAACCCTGGTCAATATCGAGCGCTTGCTGGACCTTGCCGGGACCGACAAGTCCAGGTTGTTGTCGGTAACGATCTACCTGAAGGACATCGACGCCGACTTCGCTTTGATGAACGCGGTATGGGACAAGTGGCTGCCTAAAGGCGTCGCCCCGGCCCGCGCCACGGTGCAAGCCAAGCTGTGCGAACCCGAGATTCTGGTAGAACTGTCTGTCGTGGCTGCGCTGCCTTAACAACCATCCCTCTCCCGGTGCCGACGTTGTTGGTCGGCACCGGTTTTTTATTGACTTTGCTGCCTAGAAGCCTGCCGCCATGCGTCCAGCCCGTGCCCTGATCGACCTCCAAGCCCTGCGCCATAACTACCAATTGGCCCGAGAAGTCACCGGGGCCAAGGCCCTCGCCGTGATCAAGGCCGATGCCTACGGCCATGGTGCGGTGCCCGTGGCCCAGGCGCTGGAGGCGCAAGCCGACGGGTTTGCCGTGGCGTGCATCGAGGAAGCGCTGGAACTGCGCGCCGCCGGCATTCGTGCGCCGGTGTTGCTGCTGGAAGGTTTTTTCGAAGCCGACGAGTTGCCGCTGATCATCGAGCAGGATTTGTGGTGCGTGGTGCATTCGTTGTGGCAGTTGGAAGCCATCGAGAAAGCTCATTTGAGCAAGCCGCTGACAGTGTGGCTGAAGCTGGACTCGGGCATGCACCGTGTGGGCCTGCACCCCAAGGATTACCAGGAGGCGTATCAGCGCCTGCTGGCCAGCGGCAAAGTGGCGAAAATCGTGTTGATGAGCCATTTTGCCCGCGCCGATGAGCTCGATTGCGTCAGCAGCAACGAACAAGTAACGGTGTTTGAGGCGGCGCGCCAGGGGATGGCGGCTGAGGTCAGCCTGCGCAATTCACCTTCGGTATTGGGCTGGCCGAGCGTGGCGAGCGACTGGGTGCGACCTGGCATCATGCTTTACGGTGCAACGCCCTTTGGCGAAGACCAGGCCCTAGCCGCGCGCTTGCAGCCGGTAATGACTCTGGAGTCCAAAGTGATCTGCGTGCGCGAATTGCCTGCCGGTGAGCCGGTGGGCTATGGCGCGAGGTTCGTCACGCCCAAGCCGATGCGCATCGGCGTGGTTGCCATGGGCTATGCCGACGGTTACCCGCGCCATGCGCCCACCGGCACACCGGTGCTGGTCGCTGGCCAGCGCAGCCGGCTGCTGGGGCGCGTTTCCATGGACATGCTGTGTGTCGACCTCACCGACTTGCCCCAGGCGGGCCTTGGTTCCCCTGTGGAACTGTGGGGCAAGCACATCCTCGCCAGTGATGTTGCCGTGGCCGCCGAGACCATCCCCTATCAGATTTTTTGCAACCTGCGCCGAGTGCCAAGGCTCTATTGCGGCGCTTAGCCGCCGGCAACGAACCGGGCAGGCCGGGATTTAGGCCCAAGTGTTGTAAATACTGAACGCTGTCGCCATGATAACGCTCAATTACAACAAAGCCTGAATCCTAGGAGGCTCCTGCATTGGACGTCGGCGAACGACTGCAATCCATCCGTAAACTCAAAGGTCTTTCCCAGCGTGAGCTCGCCAAGCGTGCGGGCGTCACCAACAGCACCATTTCGATGATCGAGAAAAACAGCGTCAGCCCCTCGATCAGCTCCCTGCGCAAGGTGCTGGGCGGTATCCCCATGTCCATGGTCGAGTTCTTCTCCGAGGAAGTGCTCCAGGAAATACCGACGCAGATCGTCTATAAAGCCAATGAGCTGATCGACATCTCCGACGGTGCCGTTACCATGAAACTGGTGGGGCGGTCGCGCCCGAGCCGGGCCATCGCTTTTCTCACCGAGATCTACCCGCCAGGTGCCGACACGGGCGAAGAAATGCTCACCCATGAAGGCGAGGAAACCGGGATTCTGGTGGAAGGTCGCCTGGAGTTGGTGGTCGGCCTTGAAACTTTTGTGCTCGAGGCTGGCGATAGCTACTACTTTGAAAGTACCAGGCCCCATCGTTTTCGCAATCCGTTCGACGTGCCGGCGCGACTAATCAGCGCAGCCACCCCCGCGAACTTTTAAGAACAGAGGCGCCCTGCCAGCGTTGCAGAGGTTCCCGCAGCTGTACACCGTGAAGCCGAATCTCCCTTTATTTAATAGGGTTGTTTCGGCCGGGCGGGCTAACCGTTATACTTTCGCCGCCTGCGAAACCGTGGCCGCAGGCGTGAATAGCCACCATTGAGGGTGAACGCGTGAACCTAATTATGAAAATGCTGGCTGCACCAGCAACCGTACTGGCCCTATGGGCTGTCAGCGCTCAAGCTGCGACCAATGATGACATTGCCAAGCGCCTGGAGCCTGTGGGTCAGGTTTGCGTCCAGGGCCAGGAATGCAAGGGCATGGAAGTGGCCGTGGCAGCGGGCGGCGGCGGCGCGAAAACCCCGGATGAGATCATCGCCAAGCACTGTAATGCCTGCCACAGCACGGGCCTGTTGGGTGCGCCGAAAATTGGCGACACCGCCGCATGGAAAGAACGCGCCGACCATCAAGGCGGCCTCGATGGCATCCTGGCCAAGGCCATCACCGGTATCAACGCCATGCCGCCCAAAGGCACTTGCGCTGATTGCTCGGACGACGACCTCAAGGGTGCGATCAAGAAGATGTCCGGGCTGTAACCGATCGATTTCGCCAAAAATGCCGCTTACGAGCGGCTTTTTTGTGCCTGCGATTTATGTATTGAGGCTGTTCATTGCAGCAAAGACCCGGCAAGCTCGGTCCAACTCCAATTCATGGAATGTTCGGGAGCAGTCGGATGGTGCAGTTGTGTTCAATCGAGCAAGCAGTTGACGACGTACTGGCGCGGTTGCCGGCGCATATCCACATGGGCATGCCCTTGGGCCTGGGCAAGCCCAATTTGTTCGTCAACGCACTGTACCGGCGCATCGCCAAGTTGCCGGAGCGGGCGCTGACTATCTACACCGCGTTGAGCCTGGGTCGCCCGACGATGGGGGATGGCTTGCAGAAACGCTTTCTCGAACCCTTTATCGAACGGGTGTTTGGCGACTACCCCGAACTAGACTTTCTCGCCGACCTGCACAAGGGCAGCCTGCCGAAGAATATCCGTGTGCAGCAATTCTTCATGCAGCCTGGCAGCCTGCTCCACAGCGCCGCGGCGCAGCAGGATTACGTCAGCAGCAACTACAGCCATGCGGCGCGCGACATCAATGCCGCCGGCCTGAACCTGGTGGCGCAACTGGTTGCCAGTAGCAGCGAGCATCCCGACCGCCTGAGCCTGAGCTGCAACCCGGATATCACCCTCGACCTGATGCCCATGATCGCCAAGCGCCGCGCGACCGGGGAGACCATCCTGGTCGTTGGCCAGGTCCATAGCGACTTGCCCTACATGCCCGGTGATGCCGAGTTGGGCATGGATGAATTCGACTACCTGCTGGATGAAAAAGACAGCACCACGTTGTTCTCCACGCCGAACATGCCAGTGGGCTTCCAAGATCATTTTATCGGCCTGCATGCCAGCACCCTGGTGCGTGATGGCGGTACGTTGCAGATTGGTATCGGCTCCATGGGCGATGCGCTGACCGCTGCCTTGCTGGCGCGCCAGGCCGACAACGAGGCCTATCGCCTGTTGCTCACCGACCTGGATGTGTACCAGTGGGCGCCGTTGATCAGCCGCGAAGGCGGCGTTGAGCCGTTTGCCCGTGGCCTTTACGGTTGCAGCGAGATGTTCGTCAACGGCCTGCTGGTATTGGCCGATGCCGGGATTGTGCGGCGCAAGGTCTACCCGGATGTGGCGACCCAGATGCAGGCCAACGCGGGCACCCTGGACGACGCGGCGCAACCCGACGGCGTGTCGATCCATGGCGGTTTCTTCCTGGGGCCGCGCAGTTTTTACCAGCGCCTGCAGGAAATGACCCACGCCAAGCGCCAGGCATTCAACATGACCCGCATCAGCTACATCAACGAGCTGTACGGGCAGGAAGAACTCAAGCGCCTGCAGCGCCTGGATGCGCGGTTTATCAACAGCGCCATCATGGTCACCTTGCTCGGCGCTGGCGTGGCCGATCAGTTGGAAGACGGTCGCGTGCTCAGTGGCGTGGGCGGGCAATACAATTTCGTGGCCCAGGGGCATGCGCTGGAAGGTGCACGCTCAATCCTGATTTTGCGCAGCTGGCGTGAGTCGGCGGGGGAGGTCAGTTCCAATATCGTCTGGGAGTACGGCCACTGCACCATTCCCCGGCACCTGCGGGATATTGTCATTACCGAATACGGCATTGCCGACTTGCGCGGTCAGACGGATGCCAAGGTGATCGAAGCGCTGCTGAACATCGCCGACTCCAGGTTCCAGCACGACTTGATTGAACAAGCGCAAAAGGCCGGCAAACTGCCCAAGGATTTCCAGTTGGATCCGCGTTTTGCCGACAACACGCCAGAGCGGCTTCAGGCGATTCAGGCCAGGCATCGTCGCCTGTTCCCGGAATACCCCCTGGGCAGCGACTTCACGGATGAAGAGCGGGATTTGTTACGAGCGCTGAACTGGCTCAAGAGCAAATTCAAGCTCACGGAAATTCTGGAGTTGGGCAAGGCGGCACTCGACGCGCCGGAGCCGGAGGCATTTCCCAAGCATTTGCAGCGCATGTGCCTGGATAAGCCGGAGGGCATCAAGGAAGACCTGTATCAACGATTGCTGCTTGCCGGCCTGCAGGCCACCGCCCACTGACAGCCCAACGCAAAACCCCATGTGGGAGCTGGCTTGCCTGCGATGAGGGCCTTTCAGTCGACATCTCTGTCGACTGACACTCCGCTATCGCAGGCAAGCCAGCTCCCACATAGTGATTACTCGATAAAGGTCACGACACCACCGGCCAGCGACTTCACCCGCGCCAGCGACTCAACCCGATAACCTTGGGCGTCCAGCTCCGCCCGCCCACCCTGGAACGACTTCTCGATCACAATGCCCAAACCGGCGACGGTCGCGCCGGCCTGCTTGATGATCGAGATCAGCGCCTGGGACGCCTTGCCGTTGGCCAAAAAGTCATCGATCACCAGCACGCGGTCGCTGCTGGTCAGGTGGCGCGGGGAGATCGCCACGGTGCTTTCGGTTTTCTTGGTGAAGGAATACACCGTGGCCGACAGCAGGTTTTCCGTGAGGGTCAAGGATTGCTGTTTGCGGGCGAAGATCACCGGCACGCCCAGGTTCAGCCCGGTCATGATGGCCGGTGCAATGCCCGAGGCTTCGATGGTGACGATCTTGGTGATGCCCGAATCCTTGAACAGTGCGGCGAATTCGTCGCCGATCAGTTTCATCAGCGCCGGGTCGATCTGGTGGTTCAAAAAGGCGTCAACCTTGAGGACCTGATCGGAAAGCACGATGCCTTCTTCGCGAATTTTCTTGTGCAGTGCTTCCACGGAAAGCTTCCTCTAATGGCGCGTTGTGCGCCGAAAGTAGATTAAAAAGTAGTCGATTCTAGCGCTTTAGCATCGCGCGTATATCCGCCAAGGCGGTGTTGCCGCGAACGGCCTTCACCTCGGTGGGCGTGTCGTCATTGCCTTCCCAGGCCAGGTCGTCCGGCGGCAGTTCATCCAGGAACCGGCTGGGGGCACAGTCGATGATTTCACCGTATTGCTTGCGCTTGGCGGCAAAGGTGAAGGCCAGGGTCTGACGTGCGCGGGTAATACCCACATAGGCCAGGCGGCGTTCTTCCTCGATGGTGTCGGCTTCGATGCTGGAGCGGTGCGGGAGGATTTCCTCTTCCATGCCCATGATGAACACGTAGGGAAATTCCAGGCCCTTGGACGCATGCAAGGTCATCATCTGCACGCCTTCGGCACCGTCTTCCTCTTCTTGCTGGCGCTCGAGCATGTCGCGCAACACCAGCTTGCCGATGGCGTCCTCGACGGTCATCTCGCCGTCTTCGTCTTTTTCCAGGGTGTTCTTCAACGCCTCGATCAGGAACCAGACGTTGCCCATGCGGTAATCCGCGGCCTTGTCGCTGGAACTGTTGGTGCGCAGCCAGTTTTCATAGTCGATGTCCATGACCATGCTGCGCAGGGCGCTGATCGGGTCTTCGCCGGCGCACTGCTCGCGCACCTTGTCCATGAAGCGCTTGAAGCGTGACAGGCGATCAGTGAAGCGCGTGTCCAGGTGTTCGCCCAGGCCGATTTCGTCGGTGGCGGCGTACATCGAGATCTTGCGTTCGGTGGCGTAGTTACCGAGCTTTTCCAGGGTCGTCGAGCCGATTTCCCGGCGTGGCACGTTGATCACGCGCAGGAAGGCGTTGTCGTCGTCCGGGTTCACGATCAGCCGGAAGTAGGCCATCAGGTCTTTGACTTCCTGGCGTCCGAAAAAGCTGTTGCCGCCCGACAGGCGATACGGCACCTGGTGATGCTGCAGCTTCAGCTCGATCAGTTTGGCCTGGTAGTTGCCGCGATACAGGATCGCAAAGTCGCTGTAGGGCCGGTCGGTGCGCAAGTGCAGGCTGAGGATTTCCACGGCCACGCGCTCGGCTTCGGCGTCTTCGTTGCGGCAGCGGATCACACGGATCTCGTCGCCATGGCCCATCTCGCTCCACAGTTGTTTTTCAAACTCGTGGGGGTTGTTGGAGATCAGCACGTTGGCGCAGCGCAGGATGCGGCTGGTGGAGCGGTAGTTCTGCTCCAGCATCACCACTTTCAAGGAGGGGTAGTCTTCCTTGAGCAGCATCAGGTTTTCCGGGCGGGCGCCGCGCCAGGCGTAGATCGACTGGTCGTCGTCGCCTACCACGGTGAACTGGTTGCGCGTGCCGATCAGCAACTTCACCAGCAGGTATTGGCTGGCGTTGGTGTCCTGGTATTCGTCCACCAGCAGGTAGCGCACCTTGTTTTGCCACTTCTCCAGGATGTCCTTGTGCTCCTGGAATAGCTTGACCGGTAGCAGGATCAGGTCGTCGAAGTCCACCGCGTTGAACGCCTTGAGCGTGCGCTGGTAGTGGGTGTAGACGATGGCGGCGGTCTGCTCCTTGGGGTTGCGCGCGGCTTCCAGGGCTTCGGCGGGCAGGATCAGGTCGTTTTTCCAGGCCCCGATCATGTTCTTGATCTCGTCGACGCCGTCGTCGCCCGCGTATTCCTTCTGCATGATGTCGGTCATCAAGGCCTTGACGTCGGTCTCGTCGAAGATCGAGAAGCCCGGCTTGTAGCCCAGCCGCACATGCTCCTTGCGGATGATGTTCAGGCCCAGGTTGTGGAAGGTACACACGGTAAGGCCACGGCCTTCGCCACCCTTGAGCAGGGTGCCGACCCGCTCTTTCATTTCCCGCGCCGCCTTGTTGGTGAAAGTCATGGCGACGATGTACTGGGCGCGGATGCCGCAGTTCTGGATCAAGTGCGCGATCTTGCGGGTGATCACGCTGGTCTTGCCGGAGCCTGCACCGGCGAGCACCAATAGAGGGCCGCCGACGTAGTTCACGGCTTCTTGCTGCCGGGGATTGAGTCGGGACATACGGAATTTTAGGAGTCGTTGTTCAAAAGGGCGGGCATTTTAACAGGCTGGAAAGATTCTGCTGCCATAGAACGACGGTGTGACGTACCACTCGATCTAAATTTGCCGGTTTTGCTACTTTGCCGCAGGATGTGGAGGAATAGCCGAGACGATTATTTACAGTCTGCGTATTTGATAACACCTATCATTTGTCATCCTTTGTCATTGTCAGGCCGCACGTCATAATGGCACCGCTAATGAAATTTTGCAGAGTCTAGGGAGTTAGCGTGTCTACGCCTGTCAAACCCTTGCGTTTGCTGCTGCTGGCCGATGAGCCCGAGTGGGCAGCGTTGTTGCGCGAGTGCCTGGCGCCGATGGGCGAAGGGGCTGTGCTGATCAGTGCGCCCAACTGGGACTCGGTGAGCCGCCTGTTCGATGACGACCAGGGTGCTGTGTTATTGACCACGCCCAGCCTGCAGCCCGGCCCGGGCCGGTGCAGTTTGCCGTGTGTATTGCTGCTGGAGCAGGAGCCCCTGGTGTCGCCGCTGGGTGTCAGCGATTGGTTGGTGCTGGATGCATTGGATGCCGACACATTGCGCCGCTGCCTGCGCCATGTGCGCGAGCGCGGCGTGCTGGAGAACACCTTGCAGCGCCTGGCCGAGCAGGACCCGCTCACCGGTATTGCCAACCGCCAGGGCTTCCAGACCTTGCTGGCCGCGCGCTTGGCAGAAAACGACGGCCGTGGCCTGGCCCTCGGTCACCTGGACCTGGACAATTTTCGTCATGCCAACGATGCCCTCGGTCATCAGGCGGGCGACCGTTTGATCCTGCAAGTGGTGTCGAGGCTCAAGAGCCAGCTCGAAGCTGGGGACCAACTGGCGCGCCTGGGCAGCGATGAGTTTGCCTTGTTGATCGATACCCGCCGGGCGCCCCAGCGCGCCGAGTGGATGGCTGAGCGCATCACCGAAGTGATGGCCGAACCCTATTGGGTGGATGGCGAAAGCCTGTTGATCGGTTGCAGCCTGGGCATGGCTCATGCTCGAGCCCGCGCTGGCGCCGACCCGTTGATGTGGCATGCCCATATCGCCATGCAACAGGCCAAAAGCACCCAGGGCTGCACTTTCCATATCTTCAATGAACGCATCAACCGCAACGCCCGCAGCCTGGCCGACCTGGAAAGCGAACTGCGCCGGGCCTTGCGCCGCGATGAGTTGGAGCTGCATTACCAGCCGCGCCTGGACCTGGACGACGGCCATATCGTTGGCCTCGAAGCCCTGGTGCGCTGGCGCCACGGCGAGCGCGGCTTGTTGCCGCCCAGCGAATTCGTGCCGCTGGCCGAACAGAGTGGCCTGATCGTGCCATTGGGCTACTGGGTGATCTCCCGAGCCCTGCGCGACATGCAAGACCTGCGCGAACGCGGCCTGCCGCCGCTGCACATGGCGGTCAACCTGTCGTTTCGCCAGTTTCAGGACAGCCAGTTGCTGTCCACCCTCAGCCGCCTGATTGCCGAGCGCGGCGTGGAAGCGCAATGGCTGGAATTTGAACTGACCGAAACCGCCGTGATGCGCCGCAGCGACCTGGTCAAACAGACCATGGATGCCCTTGGCCGGTTGGGTGTGCGGTTTTCCCTGGATGACTTCGGCACCGGTTTTTCATCGTTTGTGCACCTCAACAGCCTGCCGATTGCCTTGTTGAAGATCGACAAGAGTTTTGTCGGCGGCATGGAAGAGCGCGAAGAAAACCGCAAGCTGGTGCACGCCATGATCAACCTGGCCCACAACCTCAACCTGGAAGTGGTCGCCGAAGGCGTGGAAACCCCTGAGCAACTTGAGCTTTTGCGCTTGTTTGGGTGCGACCAGGTCCAGGGTTACCTGATCAGCAAGCCGTTGCCGTTGCCGGAGCTGGTGGAATACCTGATGTTCGGGCAAAGCCAGCAGGCGCTGTTGGGTTAAGCCTTTAAAGTGGTTCAAATGTGGGAGCTGGCTTGCCTGCGATAGCGGTCGTTCAGCTAATAATGATTAGCCTGACACACCGCTATCGCAGGCAAGCCAGCTCCCACATGAACCGCGTGCACTCGCTAGTCAGGCAGTGCCGCTCGGAGTCCGACATCAGCATCCGGCTCCTGCCGAATCATCCGCTTCATCTTCGCCTCAAACGCCCAGGTCAGGCTCACCGCCGCACACGCCAGGCCTAGTGCCAGGCCCCACCAGACGCCGGTTGGCCCCCAGCCCAGGGTGAACGCCATCAACCAGGCCGACGGTGCACCAATCAGCCAATAGCAACCCAGCCCCACCAGGAAGGTGGTCTTGGCGTCCTTCAAGCCACGGATACAACCCATGGCGATGGTCTGCACGCCATCGAACAATTCGAACCAGGCAGCGACGGCCAGCAGGCTCACCGCCAGGACGATAACGTCATGGAATGCCGGGTCGTCATGGTCGAGGAACAGTCCTATCAGCGGGTCGGAGAACAGCCACAGCACCGCCGCAAACCCCAACATCACCATGGCGCCGAATCCTATGCCGACCCGCCCGGCCATGCGCGCCATCAGCAACTGCCCGGCGCCGTAATGCTGGCCGATGCGCATGGTCACCGCGTAGGACATCCCCGCCGGCACCATGAAGGCCACCGACACAATCTGCAGGGCGATCTGGTGCGCCGCCAATTGCGTGCTGCCCATGGTGCCCATGCACAACGCCGCAAAGGCAAACAACCCGACCTCTACCGCATAGGTGCCGCCAATCGGCAGGCCCAGGCGCCACAGCTCGCGCAGGTAGTGGGTATTCAGGCGCAGCAGGCCGGTGCCCAGCGGGTAGGCGGCGTAGGCGCGGTTGCTGCGGATGTACCACATCAATGCCAGCGCCATGCCATTGGCGACGATGGCGGTCACCAGGCCGATGCCCATCAGGCCCAGTTTCGGTAGGCCGAACATGCCTTCGATCAACGCATGGTTGAGCAGGTAGTTGACCACGGTACCGCACAGGCTGATCACCATCACCGGAGTGGCCTTGCCGATGGCGCTGGTAAAGCCGCGCAGGGCCATGAAGCTCAGGTAGCCGGGCAGGGCAAAGGGCAGAATCGTCAGGAATTGCCCGGCTGCTTGCACGTTGGTTTCGGTCTGGCCGAACATCAGCAGTACCGGCTTCAAGTTCCATAACAGCAACGCCGCCGCCAGCGCCATCAACCACGCCAGCCACAGCCCGGCCTGGGTCAGGCGAGTGGCGCCGTCGATATCGCCCGCGCCATGGCGAATGGCGACCAGGGTGCCCACGGCTGCGATCACGCCGATGCAGAAAATCGCCACGAACGAATAGCTCGCCGCGCCCAGGCCGCCGCCCGCCAAAGCCTCGGGGCTCAGGCGCGCCATCATCAGGGTGTCGGTCAGCACCATCAGCATGTGCGCCAACTGTGAGGCAATCAACGGCCCCGATAGCCGCAGAATGGCCCAGAGTTCGGTACGTGCCGGATGTTGCATGATCATCACACTCGAATGGTCAGGAAGGTGGGGAAGGGTTGATTCTCGGCGCATTCAGCGCATTGCACAAAAGGATAAAAGCGATCATTGGCATGATTAAAACTCATGCATGAGTGATTCTGGTAGGGTTTCCAGATTGCGCAGTCGGAGCTTTCAGCATGTCTCGTCGTCTTCCTCCTCTTTATGCCTTGCGGGCATTTGAAGCCGCCTCCCGCCACCACTCGTTTACCCGCGCGGCTGAGGAATTGTCGATTACCCAAAGTGCGATCAGCCGGCATATCCGTACGCTCGAAGATTATTTCGCCTGCCGATTGTTCCAGCGCAGCGGTCGCACGTTGCAGCTCACGGAAGCGGCGCGTTTGTTGCTGCCTGGCGTACGGGAGGGCTTCGCTGCCCTGGAGCGTGCTTGCCATACCTTGAATGCCGAAGATGACATCCTGCGTATGAAGGCGCCGTCCACCTTGACCATGCGCTGGCTGCTGGCGCGGCTGAGTCGCTTCCGGGCCCTGCAGCCAGGCAATGAGGTGCAGCTCACCAGTGCGTGGATGAGCATCGATGAAGTGGACTTTAACCAAGAACCGTTCGACTGCGCGGTGTTGCTCAGCAACGGGCACTTTCCGGCGGACTGGGAGGCCAGTTATCTGTTTGCGGAAATGCTCATCCCGGTGGGAGCGCCCAATCTGCTGGACGACGGTCCCTGGGACGTGACGCGGTTGGCAACCGCCGAACTGCTGCACCCGACCCCGGACCGCCGCGACTGGCGTTACTGGCTGCAGCGCATGGGGCTGTCGTCTCAGGTTTCACTCAAGGGTGGGCAGGTGTTCGACACGCTTGAGCTGGGCATGATCGCCGCCGCCCGAGGCTATGGCGTGTCCATGGGTGATTTGCTGATGGTGGCCGAAGACGTGGCACAGGGGCGCTTGAGCCTGCCGTGGCCTACGGCGGTCGCCAGTGGGGAAAGCTACTACCTGGTGTGGCCGAAAACCCGCCCGGGTGGGGAACGTTTGCGACGGCTGGCGGAATTTCTTCAAGGTGAAGTCAAGGCGATGGAATTGCCCCAGGTTGAACGCCTCGATTGAGTGGCGGCGAGTTGTTAGTGCAATCGTTTGCGGGATACCCCTGTGATTCGCTCAAGTATTGCCAAATGCCGCCGAAGAAGGGGGTTGGAACCATCGTGCATCATCGTTTCCCACTAGATAATTTGCCGAGCAGCGCTATGAGATCAGGATGATCCTGGCCTCGGCCAGGAGCTGTCATGTCTCAACCCCGTGCCCGGATTGCCTCCCAGTTAGGCCTCGCACTCGCCGTGATTCTCGCTGTCGTGATCAGCGGCAGTACGGTCTTTGCCTTGCGTACCCTCGACTCCGCCAACCTCGCCACCCGCGAGGAACACCTGGCCAGCGAGGCGCGTTTGCTCGCCGACCAACTCAACACCTTCCACAGCACCTTGCGCGAAAGCACTCAGCGTTTGAGCGGGCTGTTTGAAAAGCGTTTCGGCGCAGGCTTGAGTGTGCGTGCGGACCAGCCCGTGGCCGTGGCCGGCGTGCAGACGCCGAGCCTCTATCTGGGCAACGAGGTGCTGAACAACAACTTCGAAGAAGTGGATGAGTTCAAGCAGATGTCCGGCGGCGTGGCCACGGTGTTCGTGCGCAGCGGCGACGACTTTATCCGCGTCAGCACCTCCCTGACCAAGCAGGATGGCAATCGCGCCATTGGCACCGTACTTGACCGTCAGGGCGCGGCCTACCAGCGCGTTGTGAGTGGCCAGACCTACATCGGCCGTGCCGTGTTGTTTGACCGCTCCTACATGACCCAATACAGCCCCGTGCGTGACAGCAGTGGCCAGGTCATTGCCGTGCTGTTCATCGGTTTCGATTACACCGATGCCCAGAACGCCCAGTTTGAAAACCTCAAGCGCTTCCGCATTGGCCAGACCGGCTCCCTCGCGCTGCTCGATGAGCAAAAGCACTGGCTGGTGCCGCCAGCTGGCGTGCAAGCGCCGGATCAGGCGATTGCGGTGATGCTCGACCTGGCGAGAAAGCCGGGTGCAGGCCGTTTCTGGAGTGACAAGAACGAAGATTTCTATAGCGTCTCGGTGCCGTTCGAAGGCGGTCCTTGGGCGGTGGTAGCGAGCATGCCCAAGGCTGAGATTCGCGCCGTGACCTGGGAAGTCGGCATCCGCCTGGTGATCGGCAGCGTGCTGGCGATGTTGCTGGCAGTGGGCGCCACGGTGTGGCTGTTGCGCAGCAAGCTGGCGCCATTGAGCGAACTGGTGCGCCAGGCCCAGGCGCTGGGCGCGGGGGATTTGAGTGCGCGCCTCAACGTGTCCAGCCATGACGAAATCGGCCAGTTGGCGCGCAGTTTCAACCAGATGGGCGAAGCGCTGTCGACCATGGTGTCGCATATCCGTACTGCCGCCGAACAGGTCAACAGCCGCGCCCAGGCGTTGTCGGGCTTGTCTGGTGGTGCCTACGAAGGCATGGAGCAACAGTCCGGCGAGATCACCAGCATGGCCGGTGCGGTGGAAGAGTTCAGTGCTACCTCGCTGAACATTGCCGACAACATGGGCAACACCGAGCGCCTGGCTCAAGAGAATGCCCAGCAAACCCGTATCGGCCGTACCTCGATGCAAGAGGCTTCATCGTCCCTGGAACATATCGCCACTGCGCTGAACAGCACCGCGGCAGTGATCAACACCCTGGGCCAGCGTTCCCAGGAAATCGGCGGGATCGTCGGCGTGATTACCGCCATCGCTGAACAGACCAACCTGCTGGCGCTCAACGCCGCCATCGAAGCCGCCCGTGCCGGTGAGCAAGGCCGTGGTTTCGCCGTGGTCGCTGATGAGGTGCGCAACCTGGCTTCGCGTACCCGCCAGGCCACCGATGAAATCTCCGGCATGATCCAGAGCATCCAGCAGGAAACCGGCAACGCCATCAGCACCATGGAGCATGGCAATGCGCTGATGCAGGAAGGCCTGTCGCGCAACGCCGACGTGGCCTCGGCCCTGGCGCGTATCGACGAGCAGAGTCGCTCGGCCGGCCAGCAGTTTGCTGCGATCACAACCGCCACCCAAGAGCAGAGCAGCACCGCGACTTTGCTCAGCGCCAACCTTCAGAGCATTGCCCTGGCCAACAGCGAGCAGCGTGAAGTGGTGTCCAACCTGGCGGTTACCGCCAAGGAACTGGAGACCTTGGCAGCAGGCTTGCGCCATGAGGTGGATCGGTTTCGCTGACGCACCACCAATCAAACGGTGGGAGCGGACTTGCTCGCGAATGCGGTAAATCAGTAGCAAATGGGTGACTGACACTCCGCATTCGCGAGCAAGCCCGCTCCCACATTGATATTGCGTAAGGCTCAAGTCACGGATGTGGGGCGGTACTGCAGGGCCTCCTTCAGATGGTCACGGGTGATGGCGTCCATCTGGTCCAGGTCCGCCAAGGTGCGCGCCACCTTCAGCAGCCGATGGGCCGCCCGCAGTGACAGTGTCAGTCGCTCGCAGGCGGTCTCCAGCCAACCCTCGTCGACCTTTGGCAGCTTGCAGTGCTGGCGCAGCCCCGGCAGGTCCAGAAAAGCATTGGCACACCCCTGGCGTCGCTGCTGACGCTCGCGTGCTTGCGCTACCCGCACCGAGGCATCGGCCGTGGTATCGCCCGCCTGTTGGGTGGGGCTCAGGGCAGTGGCCTCCCGCGCGACAGTCAGGTGCAAATCAATCCGGTCCAGCAACGGCCCGGAGAGCTTGTTGCGATAGCGCTGAATCTGCTCCGGTGTACACCGGCAACGCCCGCTGGGCTCGCCCATGTAGCCGCAAGGGCAGGGGTTCATCGCCGCGACCAGTTGAAAGCGCGCCGGGAAACTCACACGGTCACGGGCGCGGGAGATCACGATATGCCCAGATTCCAATGGCTCACGCAGCACCTCCAGCACCTTGCGATCGAACTCTGGCAGCTCATCCAGGAACAACACCCCGTGATGGGCCAGGGTGATTTCCCCCGGTTGTGGCTTTGAGCCGCCACCCACCAGCGCCGGCCCGGATGCCGAGTGGTGTGGCTGACGGAACGGGCGGTTAGGCCAATGACTCAGAGGGGCCAGGCTGACTACGGATTGGATAGCGGCCACTTCAAGTGCTTCCTGCTCGCTCAACGGCGGCAGCAAGCCCGGCAGCCGGCTGGCCAATAAAGTCTTGCCGGTGCCCGGTGGCCCGCTGAACAACAGGTTGTGATACATTACACCCATTGAAAAACCTGAGACCATCGTGACTAATTCACTACCCAAAGCGTATAGCTACATCCGGTTCTCTACACCAGAGCAGGCCAAAGGTGATAGCTATCGTCGCCAACGGGACGCTGCTAAGCAGTATTGCTTGGAGCAGGGCCTCCATCTGGTGGCTGATAACGATTACCTTTTTTTTGACAGCGGTAGATCTGCCTTCAAAGGCAAGCACCTTGAACATACCGGCCAATTAGCTAGGTTTTTGGGGTATGTACAGGAAGGGATAATCGAGCCAGGTTCAGTCCTTATTATTGAAAGCTTAGATCGGCTGAGCCGCGAGCGCTTAAGGGCAGCCTTGCCGCGCTTTCTAGAAATCCTCGACAGTGGAATTAATATCTACACCTCTATAGACAGGAAGCTTTATACAAAAGAGTTTAATAACATTGATTTGATATTTAGCATTCTTGAGATGAGCCGGGCACATAGTGAGTCAAGCTTGAAAGGCGAGCGTGTTAGTGAGGCTTGGAAGCAGAAGCAGAAGGATGCCAGAGAGACTAAAAAGCCGTTGGGTAAGGCTTGCCCGTATTGGCTAAGACTGGTGGATGGTAAATATCAACCGATACCCGAACGAGTCAGGGTGTTGGACGAGATTTTCCGGCTTGGAACAACTGGCTACGGGCAGCGTGCGATAGCCAAAATATTAAATGCTAGTAGCACACCTATTTTCGGCTCGTCTACAAGAAACCCTTCTGGACTTTGGGGAAGTAGTTCTGTAGGTAAAATATTATGTAATCGCGCTGTTCTAGGTGAATATCAGCCTACTGGGCTGGTTGACGGTAAACGCGATAAAATCGGGGAGCCTGTATCCGATTTCTTTCCGGTAGTTATAAGCGAAGATTTATTCTTCGATGCCCAATCGTCTAGATCAACGCGGAATGTGTCTAAGGCTACCAAGGCAGCGCTGAACTTCAATTTATGGCAAGGTCTAGCCAAATGTTCTCTGTGCGGCGAATCCATGCACTTGGTTAACAAGGGTAGGCCGCCCAAGGGCGGAAAATACTTGAGGTGCTACGGTAGTGCCAAAGGCCGATGCACCAATAAACTCGTAGAACTTGGTAGGTCAGAACGTGCATTCATGGAAATTTTGGCTAAGGTAGACAGCCTGAGTCTCATTCAAGATTCACAGGCTAAGATACAAAAAGAAATTTCCAGGGTTGATCTGCAAATAACTAAGATCAAAAAGCGCCAAGCCGAAATCGAAAGTCAGATATTGGACGTGAACGATGACCTGCCTAGTTTTGTCATGCAGGCTGCTTCACGATTCGATCAAGAGTTGAAAGAGCTAAAAAAACAGCGAAATGAACTAAAGCGTGATTCTCAGCGTGAAAAAATTATTAATAAAGAAGACTTTTTTTCAAAGCTCGATCTTGTGACTTTTGAGGGCAGGGCTAAGGCTAACTACCTATTAAAAGCATTAAAGGTCAAGGTTTGTATCGAGCGTCTGGACGATAAAGTTTGCTATGCCATTGATGTGGAGGGTGTGCTAGCTTTCGTTATGAAGCAAGCTTCTGACCAAATCGACTATTATCCTTATACCGGCGAATTGACTGAGCTATTACGCAGTCAGGGTGATGATGCTGCCTTTGCAGCCATGCATTCCTCCATGGTTGCTAGAGCATTTGAATTACTTGAGCGTGTACGAGAGCAAAACAGAATAGACGCGATGCTTGCCCATAAATCAGTGCCAAAAAAGTTTCCAACTTGATGGGCGGTCGAAAACCACCCGATGGTTGTTAGTGCTCTTGTGCAAAGAAGCCTATGAGTGCTATTAGTAAAGCTTGATCTACTCCTCAAAGAATCCCTGAGCTACAGCTCGACAATCAGTTGCTTTACACCTGCGGATGTACAGAATCGCTCAATGGCTGTCAGAGAGCGCCATAGGCGCTTCTCTTCTCTTCTGCTGCGCACTGGTAGCCAAATAGTGCCTATTCGGCCTTCTAGAGCCCAGCACGGGCCTTCCCGAACGGCCCGTAACTCTCTTAGCGCGTTGTTTTCGACAAGCGTGCTCAAGGTTTCCTGATCAATCGTCTTCTTCTTCGTCGTCATCATCTGGGTTAATCCAATCCTCATAGGCGATATCGAGCGATGTTCCGGCCTCGGGGCCAGTGTGTTTAGCGCTGTCGAGCTGGAGCTTCAGCCAGGTTTCCAACACGTCACGGGAAAAGGGGCAGGGAATATACTCCTCCAGGCCATCTGCAAGATACTCCAGGCGCTCTTGCGCGTTCATTTCTGCGTGACGCTTATACATAACAATTTCTGTGTGCATCGGGAGGCCTCCGGCCATTGGTGAGGACGCGCATCGTATACCAGAATTGCCGGTTCTGGTAGACCACTTACCCGTATTCTGGAGGCCGCTGTATTTTGAAAAAGGCTCTGGTACGGGGATGGCAAGGGAGACTGGCACTTTGCGATCCTTATCCCCCTTTTACGCTTGCAACAGGATGTTCTCGTGCCTCAATACTTCTATGCTGACTGTGCCATCACTGATATCGAGCCTATTGCAGGCTCAAAGGCAATCACGTCGGTTTCAGCAAAAATCGACGGTCGCCAAGTCAAGCGTATGGTCATCCCGGCAGAAATGCAGCTGTGCTTTGCTGGGTTGCGTGGAGATGTAAAAAACCGGGTGTGGTTCGCAGCACTGAATATTTTGGGCAAACGCATTTTGATGGTTCGGGGCGTCGAAAACGCAGCTGGTGAGTTATTTGTCCAAAATGAAACATTTGCATGGAAGTTTTACGACATCGTCATCCGGTCGGCCTTCGGTGGTTTTCTCGCCTGGTTTGCCGCAAACGTTATTGGACTCATTCCAGCGATGATCTATTCCCGTAATGCTGTTGCAGCGTTGTACGAGCCAACCCTTCAGATCGGCATCTGGTCTGGTCTGGCAATGTCTGCCTGGACGGCACTGTTCATCTACAACCTGTCTCAAATGAAAACCTGGCAGGCTGGTGATGTCAGTCGCTACAGCACTGAGGTCAAACCAGCCTTTGGATCTGGCCTAGCTGCGAAAATGTCACAGACGGCTGAGGTGGAGAAAGCCGCCAAATAAAGGTGCAATGGGTGGTTTAACATCCCTCCGGCAAAAGCCCGCTCCTGCGGGCTTTTGTGTCTTCGATTTCAGTAAAGCCTTCATGCAGACTCGACGCGATCACATAGCCGTCACCCTTGCTCTATGGTCGCCGCTGCATTGCAAATGGTCTCTTCCCTACGCATGGTCTCCCAACATAGCAAGGCAAGATCGCCTGCCGGCAGCGGGCGCCTACCAGCCAGCGGGCGTTGCCCACTGACCGATAGCCACCTTACGATTACCCAGATGCTCTAGATGGGTATACAGATTAATTATCATAAAATTACAATCGGTATGCCGAGTCGGCATACCGATTAATTAATTCTTCGTATATGGCCGCATACCCATATATGATCAATCGGTATGTGGTGATATCATGATCTTATGTAGACAACCATGGGAGACTGCCAGCATGCAGATTCGCGAGCTTAAAACGGTGTATCAACTGATACGCACGACCTACGACGAGACGAAGAAACGCGGTGTTGAAAAAATGCTTGGTAGCTTCCCTAGAGATGCGCTCGTCATGCCTGAGCAAGTTAAATCGGCACTCAACGAGAAGGAGTTCAAGCAGCTTGAGGACTGGTTTCAAGCTCGTGAAGACAAGAGGAAGAAAGAGGTAGAGGACATGAAGTGGAGCCGTAAGCTATACCAGCTTCGTTGTGCTGCGCTGGTGCTTTCCGAGTTCCGTGATGCGCTTAAAGATCAGGAAGTAGTGAAGGAATTTACTGCCACGCATGCCAACGAGCTCTGGGCTGAACTTGACGCTACACGTAGTGACTTACGCAAAGCCGGGTACGCCAAACCCAAGGCTGAATCGCGGTCAAACCGAGCGTGCACGAAGCTTTAGCTATTGTGCTCTAGAGATTTTTCGACCAGGTTGAATGATAAATTCAATATGATTGCTTGTGTGTTTTTGATGAGTCGTGCGTGACGCCGGTTATTTATATATCGGCACATACTCACTTTTAGTTCATCGGTGCCTAGGCAATAAAAACCCCAGCATGGCCGGGGCGGGCGAGTTCGCTGCTTCGCCGTTTCGGCGGCTAGCTGTCAGCGGCTCAAGCGCATCCGCTGTGCTGGTCACGCGTCACTGCGTCCATCCCTGACCTACCTCCAGCTTCTAGAACCATGGCAATTCGTGTAACAGTTGCCATAGCAGCTACTGAGATTCGGGTTGTAGATGTTCAAGGTCGTTGAGTCTGCACCTTCAAACGCCGCTACAAGCTTGCCCACGTCGATTTTCAGCGGTTTATCGTCGAGTTTCATTGCCGCCGCAAGGTCGTTGAGATTTGAATCGACCAAAAGCGAAAAGTCATGTTTTTCGAGCAAAGCCTTGGCGGAGTTCTTTGCCTCAAGCGATGCTTTCGAATAAATGACGTTAACACTCGCATTTGCATGCGCCATGGTCGCCGCAGCGGCTACAACAGCTGAAGTGATTGTTGCATGGAATTTCATTGGTTGGCTCCAAGTCGAGGGGAATAGGCGTTAGCGGACATAGCCGTCATCCGAGCGCTGCCGGGGCTTTTTGCTCGATTTAAGGGTCTGCCCGTCCCCGTCTCCATCATCCCCTGACCCACCTGTTAGGGCGTTTGTCGCGGACTGGATCAGGCTGACAAGAAGTCTTAACAGCGCTTCCAGCACGTTTAAATCAACCTTTCTCGCTTTGTTGTATTCGGGATCTTCATCACCGTTATCGAAGTCTTGAATCTTGCCGACACTTGCTCGACCTAATGCAGTCCATACCTGAGGGTGGACTTCTGTTTTTGAAATCAAAACATATTGCCCAGTGGGTTCCATAGACAAAGAATCATATTCGTTTGAAATTGCAGCATTAAGCCGTTCACTTTCGTTAAGCTCAAAGCTTTCGTGATACTTCTTGTATATTTCGTTAAATTGTTCTTTCTGCTTTTGAGTCAACCGTAAAAAGTCTGCCATATTAAACCTCTTATTATTGTTTTGGCTTACTGTCATTAAGTACATTGAGCAACGCACTATTCAATAGTGCTTCACTCCTCAGATTAGATTTGTATTGGTCTAATGCTAACGAAATCTCGACAGCCTTCATTTCAGCGCTTTGGCGCTGAGCTTCTGCTGGCGGCACATAACTGTCAGTACAACTATTTGTTATTGCACATATCCACTTTTTGCTACCGGAGTGCTTATCGTCGTACTGTTCATAAAGCTCCACCCGACCAGGTGCACGCACACCGTTAATCAGCGTGCCATGTTGAGCGACTTGGATTGCATCAAGACTGGCTCTATTCTGTTCGCGTGTATTTTCCCTTCTCAAATCTTGCACGAGAGCTCTGGCGTGCTCAGGCGAGCCGGGAATAAGCCCGGAGACTTGCGGTACTGCGATTTTTACATTAGCTGCAATGTCGTTTTGCAGTTGCAGTGCCCTGTATTCATCAGCTGTCAGCGCAGTTTGTGATAGCCACAACCTAGGGTCACTGCAGCTACCTTCGAGCTGGTCGCACTGATCCATGACTTCTGTTGCGGTTTTGTTGTTAGCGTTGTTAACGTCCTGTACGTCAGTTACTCGGGTAGTGTTCATGATTCCGCCGCCTGTAGCGACTGAATAATGCTTAGCGCGGTTTTTGGACAGCTGTTCTATTTGATTAAGTTCAGCGCATGCAGTTTCACCTAGGTCGCTTGATAGCGTAAGCGTGTCACAAGCACCCCGCGCAGGTTGAGAGCGTTCTAGCTGCTCAAGGTTCTGTCTTTCCTCTTCTCCCTTTTCTAAGCGAGCAGCCAAGTTAGCAAGGCCGTTATTGTTTGCTTCGGCTTCATATTCTGCGGCTATCCCACTGGCAACTAATTTTGCATTTTCTATGACGAATTGCTTACCGGCTTCGATTGTCCGTGTGAGGTTCTCAGAATATTTTTGCTTAAACGAGGCTTCATCACTTACTAAAACATCAGCGAAGGATGATGGAGAAAGTATCAGTAAAATCAAGGATGCAGTGATTTTTGGCGCTTTCATGATTGACCTTTCTTCTTGTTGTTTTTGTTCACTATATATGTGAGTGAGGGAAAATAACACTTGAAACTGTGCAATCTCATGGCGTGGAATAAGAGCGAACAAGGCTCCTCAAGAACATGTTTCACATGTTCTTGACCTTGCAAGGGCTTTGCCCTTGACCCAATGGGGTTCCCCCATGCCCCTAACAACAAGACCTAAAACAAGACCTAAAACAAGAGGCGAACATGAAACGAACTATTCACCTTCAGGCAAAACTCTCTGAAGCTCAGCACGCGAAGCTCAAGGCCAAGGCTGCAAAGGCCGGGATGGGCCTTGCAGAATTGGTAGTCGCGTTGATCGAAAGTCGGGAAGTTGTCGAAGCCAAGGCTGATGTACGACCAGTTATTCGCGAGTTGGTTAGCTGTTATGGTCGAATTAATTCAAACTTAAATATGTTGAGTAAGCATGCGAATACGTACAAGCACAACGCGCAGACGGCGCTAATGCTGCACGTGCTGAACGATATCCGGCAGGACGTATATCTCGTCACCCTGGAATCGGAAAAGCTCCAAAAACGACGTGGGAGGCCCTCTAATGATTAATGGACTATCGAAATGGACAACCAACGCTGGTAAGGCCATCGATTACTTTTTGGGGGAGACTTATTTCGACAAGGAAGCCGAAGAATGGAAGCCGCGAGACCCTGAACCGGTAATATTGGAGGGAGACCCGCAAGCGATAAAATTTATATGCGATAAGCTGGAATTTAAAAACAAGTACACCACCGGCGTACTAAGTTTCAGTCCGGAGGAAACGGTAAAGATTGCGGCTAATCCCGAAATTAAAGATCAAATATTACAAGATTTCAAAGATTTTGCTTTCGCTGGGGTGCCCGATGATGCAAGGCAATTTCTTGCAATTGAGCACACGCATACTGGGCGGCTTGAAATACACTACATGATGCCCCGTGTTCATTTGGAAAGTGGCAAGTACAGGAACCCCTTCCCGCCAAATTATGACGGTAAGCGTGGCAAGGGAAACAACGAAGCATTTATTAAAGAGAATGATGCTTATGTAGACCATGCCTGCCAAAAGTTTGGGCTAACTAATCCACGTGATCCAGGAATTATACGGGACTTAAAAGTAAACTCATTCGACAAGGAGTCAGCGACCAAAAAAGATGTTCACAACCTTGTGTGTGAACTGGTTGGCTCAGGGCATATAACTTGCCGAGAAGACATACAAAATCTGTTTGTTGAGCTGGGCGGTACAATAACAAGAAATGGTGACGATTATCTGTCAGTAAAGTTTGGCGATGATCAAAAAGCCATGAGATTTAAAGGGGATATATATGACAAGGCTAACTTCGGAGCAAAAGCTATTAGCGAAAGCGAAATTTATGGAGAAACAAGAACTCCACAAGGATCGATTGAGCAAAGATTCCAAGGCGTTATGGCAGATCGAGCTGCGGAAACGGAAAGACGCCATAACCCGCAAAGATCAAGAGATCAAGGATTTACAAACGGAGAACTGGAGATTGACGAGCAGGTTAATGAACTCGAATCAGAGTTTAGCGAGCTCATTGCAGCTTACGAAGAATTTGAAAATAGCACTATCGATCATCCTGACGTTAAGTCTGCTGCTGCTGACTTTGCTAGCAGTAATGGTAATCAAATAGCTGGGTATAGTGAAAGGTGTGGTAGCGCTAAAAGCGATATAACATCCGGTGTGGATGTTGGTGAAATATCAATATTACAGACAGACGATCCGGTGATCCGGTTTTTTCAAGATGAGTTTAAAAAGCAATTGCAGAAAGAAGTTAAGCGAGCAGCGGCAGCATCTAAGAAACTCTGGAATACGCCATTTGCTTCGCCAAAGTCGGACGAATTATTTGCAGAACGTGTTGGAATTATCTTCAAGACGGCATTCGGCGCCGCTACCGGTATTAACATAGATCGTCCTGGGCGTGCGTTTGATCGCAAAGCTCTAGCTGAAGCCACAGCAAAAGCATCAGGCATCGAAAAGGAGCACGCAGTGATGGTCGAGGAAGATCGTCAAGAGCACATCAATGCGGCAGTAGCTGAAGCGCAGGCTTCACGGATACACGAGCAAGAAGACGCTGACGAACGAGCGAGGAGGGAGCAAGAGCGCCGCATGCCTAGCTGGAAGCGCAACGGCCATGACCTTGATGATCAAAATAACGGCCCCAGGCCCGGTGGGCGCTAAAAAAACGATTAACTCAGAAGTGACGAAAATATTTTTCTTTCTAAAACCCCAGTAAATTCAACTAAAAAAGCAGGTCTGTTAAGTTGACCTTGAAATACCATTTGCGTCACTTCTGACTGAATCGTAATCTGTCAGCAGTGACCAATTATTGGATATTTTATGAAAGAGCCTGTTGTACACAAAACAAGATCTGGGGCTACCAGACAAGCTGAATACGCCGCCCGCATGCGTGCAGAAGGATATAGGCAAAGAACAATTTGGGTTACAGTAGTAGAGTCTCGCCAGGTTGACCAGGTATTGAAAGAACTCAGAAGCGGTGATGCTAATGAGTGATTCGTTTTATAATAGTGAAGACCAAAATCTTCGCAACTTACAAAGAGCGTTGACGTTTAATACGGGCGCCGGTAGCGATGGCATACTTGGAGACTGGCCGGAAGATACTCGCGGCGTGCCAAACTCGATTCTGCGTAGCGCGCTTTTCGGTGCGATTGGTAGGGGAAAACGCGCTTACAATTCTGGTTCGATAACCGCTGCCGGTGACGTATATATCAAACACACTGGGCCGCAGCTCGATCAAGCAGATTTGGATGTTTGGGAGCAGTGTTTACATATCTCACGTAATTCAAAGCTTGGCGATAGCGTTGAGTTTTCAGCTCACAGGTTTCTTAAAAGTATTGGTCGTCAGACTGGGAAGTCTCAGAGAGAGTGGCTTAAAGAGTCATTTTTGCGACTCATGACTTCCGTTGTTGAAGTCTCTGACGGTGATAGATCGTATGCGGGTCAACTTATACATCACCATATGCGTGATGATACTACAGGCCTACAAAGTATTACGATTAATAAAAAACTTGTGAAGTTATACTCAGCCGATGGTTGGACGATGCTTGACTGGAAAGGACGGTTAGCACTTAGGAATCACCCGCTTGCGCTGTGGCTTCATGGTTTTTATTCAACTCATGCCAAGCCGATGAGGTACAAAGTTGAAACCATCCATAAATTATGCGGTAGTCAGTCTAAAAATCTTATTGATTTTAGGAAAGATTTGAGAAAAGCGTTTGAAGTTATGAATAGCGAGATCCGCTGGGCAGGTGTTATTGGTGATACGGGACTCATCACAATGACGAAGCCACCATCACGGAGTCAGCAACGTCATCTAAGTCGTATGCTGAACAGCTAGCAACCGTAGAAACCGCATAGAACCTCTGTCAATCTCTTCGATACCCCCCTGTACCGGGGGGTTGTCATTACGGAGGCTCAATTTCCAAAAATCCCAGTGTTGAATGCGCATTGGACGGGGCATAGCACCCCTGCAAGGGGCATAGCACCCCTGAAATTTTGGGGGCATAGCACCCCTTTTTTGGGGCACGGAACCCCTGGTAATGGGGCATAGAACCCCTGGCGAGAGGGCATAGCACCCCTATCCGGTCGGCTCGTAATGCGTCTGGAACCCTTGAAATTACAGGCCAAGATACAGATTGGCGAAAAGCCAATAATCTATCTTTAATCGTGCAAATCAAAAGCGAATAAAAGCCTGTAATCGTAAAGCACAGCAAAATCTCAGTTAGGTCGCCGAGATAACTGCCGAACTGTGCGAGATCCTGCTTTTGTGTGTGCAGTCCAGAGCCTTGCCCCGGCCCCTGCGGGCCTAAGGCTTTGGCTCTTGTAATGTCGCTATTGTTTGAAGATCAAGGGCTAGGCAACCGCCTCCGGCGAATGCTCGCTGCGCTGCGCACGATCAACGGACGAGGCCACGGCAGAGCAGAAGCAGAGCCTCAATGCCTCTGGGGGGCGTTTATCGCGACTCCCAAGGCTAATCAGGGTATCAACGCTTGAAGCACCTGTTGTGCTGTACTGTCGGTTGCACCAGGGAAGCGGCCTAGATTTGCGCTGGTAAATCCGTCCGCAGCTATTGGACTAAACGGGTCACTGTTGATACTTATATCGTAATACGAAAGCTGGTTGCCGAATTTGCCAAGGGCAATCCCATGGACAGAGTTTGCGCCAGCCTTAAGCAGAAAAGCAGCTGCTACACCGAACGACACGCCGTATGTGGTGCAATCATCAATGACGATCACGTTGCGGCCACCTATCTTCCCTTTGTAGAAAGGATTCAGGTGAAGGGTCGTTATCTGTCCAGCGGGGTTCGTGCGGTCGCCACCACGATTGGCCGAGCGTTTCTCTGATGCTGTGTGGCGGATAAAAAGGGGTTCTCCCAGCTTCGCAAATCGAACCCTAGAAGTGGTTGTGCGTAACCGGTGCGTAAAGTCCGTTAATACCTCATCTGCGCTACAGGTATTCCCAGATGAAGGATATACGCCCCACAATAGTTCTGGCGTTTGATCGATGTTGTTAATCAGCATAGAACGGGCTGTGACTGCCAATAGCGCCGCGAGACTAGATCCTCCTTTCTTCACCGTCGAAGTCAGCTTCTGGGCAAAAACCTGCTGCGTTACCCCTTTATGAAGTGTCGACAAATCTACCAGCGCATGAATGGTGTAGGTGTTTGCCTTTCCTTCAAACCACCATTTTCCGTTCCAGCCGTTCGTCAAAACGGTCAGTTCTTCAAGCTCTTGTACCGAATTGATTTTTAGTCCAAGCCCCTTAATTTGTGGGTCAGTAGACCAACCAGCCGCCACAAGTACGGCTCTCCCATTTTTAGCCATCTGCAAGTCTTCTGCTTTGACGGCTAGTACCAAAATATCGTGCGTTTTTACATTGCAGTTTTTGGCGATGGTTTTGATTATCTCACCATTTTGGCGAGCATCCGTTGGGATAAATGTCACCTTAGATCCGACGAACTCCTGGTCGAACCATGCAGGTTTCTCATGATTAGATATCACACCAACCAGGTTGCCGTTAGAGGCAATGCGGATCATTGCTTGGACGATATCTTTCGCTGGTTGGCCATTCCGTATTATGGCTGCCGGGGAAGTAGTTAAAATTAGCATCCTTTCTACGCTTCCTGATTAAATTAGGGGGAGTTGGCTTGGTTCGTTTGGGCTGTCGGGATCGTCCTCTGGCTCCTGCGTGGGTGGAGTCCTTTGCTCCGGCTGAGGCGGCTTCTTCGGCGCTGCCGGCAGCGTCAAATCCTGATCTGGGGGCGACTCTAAAGTGTTCTTCTCTGTCTCTGTGTCAGAGATGTGTTCCGTCTGACTATCAGCTGAGCTACCGGCGATGCCCAGCAACACTGATTTCAGAAATAGAATCAGGCTTTCTGTTTTTGTAGGTACTTCGTACCATGAGGCACCATATTCGGCGGCTGAAAATGGTATCTCCGGGCGAGAACTTTGAGTCCCTGGAAGAAACACATTTATTATCCGTTTCTGATACTTACTTGCATATTTAACTGTGTGGGCCGTGCCGCTTTTTATGCTCCACTCAGCGGGAATTAGGACGTCACACAGAGCCGCTTGTATTCTGTTACGGCGGACGAAATTCTCAGCGCTGTAGGATTGATTCGGCAGGTATTCGGAAACGATACTCCCACCGGCTTTCAGAATCTCCTCCCGTAGCTCATTGGAGCCCTTCGGATAGTTTTGAAGAATTCCTGTTCCGAGAACTGCTACGGTGGGTAGGGAATACCGGATAGACGAAATGTGCGCTGTTTGGTCGATCCCTAACGCCAGGCCACTTACGGTAACGCAACCTATCCCGGCCAATACGCCTAGCACGTACTTGGTCAGAAACAGGCCATCGTCAGACGGCTTTCTTGTTCCCACGACCGCCACTGACGGTTTGCCGAGATTTTCGGGTAGGCCCTGGATAAAAATCCATTCTGGAGCGTCAGGGATGGCTCTTAACTTCTCGGGAAACTCTGCTTCGCCTTTGAATACCAGCCTAATGCCTAGGCCCGTAAGAGTTCGCGCTAGCGCAATCCCCTCCGCCCACAGCGATTCCTGGCCAGACTCTCCGTCATAACCCGCAGCAGCAAGGGGCTTCTCCACTCCTACTGCCCCTGGCGTCCTCAGCGTTTCTTTGAAACCGTAGTTCGCTTGCGCAATTTTATGAAGCGACCAAAAGCCGATGCCATTTACTGTCGTGAGCGCGAGGAATGCTACACGCTCGTTTCTCCAAAATGCCTTGTCTTCCATACCTTGCCTTCGGCTTCCCTTGTTGGCCTGATCTGCCCGCAGGCAAATTGCTGTGGGTGTGTATACCATGAAGAAGAACCGCTTCCTTCCGACTGGCCATCAGCTCAGGTGAATGCTGGCATCTGATCATTCTACCTAGTCAGGCCGAGCCCCTACCAGCGTCATCCAGACCTATTTGATCAACCCACCAGGAAGGCAACGTTGTAAGCGGGCAACGATGGGCGGCTACCGTGTCGACGAGGACACGCTGGGTACTCAACTCGCTTACCCGAACGCCCGCGAGCATGCCTTTTCCGCACGCGGCTACTTGAAAAGTGAGCCTTGCCCCACTGCTGAATGTTCGGGTTTCAATCCCCGACGTGTACTCATTTGCAATGGACAGGCGAAGCTGACTGAGGCGCTTTCACATAGCGCCCATATAGCGGAAAAAGCCATGAGACCCATGTGGTAAATAAAAGCACTTGAGTGGGGCGCCCACGAGTGGGTGCGCCCGCCCAAGTCCTAACCTGGTTAGTTGATGTTAAGGTCAAAATCTTTTAAATAAATCATTCATAGCTGCACCAGGTTTTATTTCAGCGTTATGTGATAAATGACGTTCGAAATACTTATTGTCATATGCCTCTGGCGACACACCTCGCTCAGCTCTGAATATTAGAATCTCTTTTTCTTTATAGGTGAAGTTAGAGAGTTTATTTAATATTCTAAACTTGAAGGCTTCTGATATAAGCTTGCTTTTCCCTATGTAGTCCTTAATTATTTTTAAGTATGAGTCAATTCCATCATGCAAGTAATCAGCCTCGCAATCAATCCCTACAATAAACTTGCTGGAGTATTTGATAAAGCTTCTATTGAACTTTGACTCGTGCTCTTTCGCATCTGATTCGCTCTCCGCCACGCCGACAATTACAGTGCACTCGCCAGTGATGCTGTTTGTCATTGCCACTAAAGTCTTTAGTATTTTATCTATAAGATCAAAGTTTAATTCTTTTTTGCTATTTGACAGAGTCATTAAGCCCATCTTGAAGTCATAAGATTGCTGCTCTGTCTTTGATTCATTAATTATATTTTCAATGTTCCTGATCCAG
Organism: Pseudomonas sp. AL10; assembly: GCF_029960685.1. Classification (NCBI taxonomy): domain Bacteria; kingdom Pseudomonadati; phylum Pseudomonadota; class Gammaproteobacteria; order Pseudomonadales; family Pseudomonadaceae; genus Pseudomonas; species Pseudomonas sp. AL10. Next base: position 210,162 of record NZ_JASBQZ010000001.1, on the reverse strand, counting down.
TTTCCAGGTTCAAATTTATTGTCCTTGGACTTTACGAAATGCTTCCGTATTATGCCTTTCGTAGCCTCAATCAGGCTTGTTCTTTCTTCGTTATGCCACTTTCTGCCATTAGTCATGATTGAACTATAATGCTTGTCATATATACCCCTAAGAGATTCATGCAAATCTTTATAGTTGTTTACAGCCATAGCTTCATTTATGATAAGCTCATACATGGATAAAAATATAACTTGAAAGCATGTAGAGGATTTCTGCTTTTGTTTTGTAAATATAGTGTTGGAAAAACTACCTCTATCGTCTTTAAATACTTTATTTAGCTCGTCGAATATAAAATTAAAAGACTTTATAATGTAATCTTCTTTGTACTTTTCTAAGGTGCTAGCTAGCTGTTGATGTTCTTTTGTGGACGAGTCATATACTTTATTTAGATAGTCAGATGTTGTATGGCATTCCTTTGGCACCGAAACGTAGCTGAGCAAGTGAGTAATCAGCTCTTCATCCCTGGACTCCCGAATATCTTCCTTTCTTATTATCTCGCTCTTAACCCAAAAAATATCTTTAATGTTTATCCCGTAGTTTAACTTGTCATCTCCAATGCTGATATTTTTCATGTTTCGCAATGTGACAATATCAGTTCTTGATGAGTCCTTTCTTACATAGTTAGATATCTTATTAATAGTTTCAGGGATAATCCCTAGTGATCCAGCCTGTCTTACGTCTTGCATTGACAGCCTTCTTCCGCCAGTATTTATCCTTCTGAATGTTTCATCAATAAAATCTGGCGTGTTTATGTGCGTGGTCAAGAATGGTATCTGGTAATTCAATATGGTTGAACAAACTTTGGAATCAAGCATTGGCTGTCTTTGCTTTAGTTTCCCTTCGTCCTTCAAACTTTTGGTCAGAGATGTTGTCTCTAAATCGAAAAACTTCCCACCCAGAGAGAAGTCACATTCGATAAAAGATGTTATTGCATTTAGCCTTTGTAACCCGTCCAATATTTCCAATGCGCCGATATCAACCCCGACGCCTTCCTGCTTTGAGGTCAGGATCATAGGGATGGGGTACCCCTTAGCCAATGAGTCGATGAACTTCTCCTTTTCCTCAATATCCCATACTAGCTTTCGCTGATATCTACGATTTACAACTAATTTGTTCTCGAGATATAACTCAAAAACACGCTGCACAAGCTGAGGGGTGATTGCTGAACTCATTTGACACTTATCCTTTTAATTTTGCATCCGTTATATAAAAATATGCAGAGTGTCCGACTATATGATATTTGCTAAAAGCCACTTGAAGTATCTAAATAGCAGCACCACTAGGCTCCTTAACTCATTGTCTAATACCTAATAAATTACCTTAGGATTTTCGATTTATAGCGCTGCTTACCGGCGGGCCAGAGCAGACATGGCATTCTGCCATGCTGCCCAGGAAAAATATTAAGAAATTACGTGCATGCTTGATCGTCTGCTTGATCTGATCTCCGATGGAGATGCTGCATAAATAGCCAACCGCTCGCAGCCTTGGCACATCTGGTTGGTAAGGGGACTTGCCAGAGGCAATAGGATAGCCAGAAGTCAAAATCCCATGAGGTACAGAATAGCCCTCCCTCCCTCCCTTCTTTTTCACCAACGTCTGGAAGGGGAGGGGGGACTTTGGCGACTCATTCCTAGGTGTATTGTTTTACAACATAAGCAGGTTATGCGCGCCCGCCGCCGCGATCAGCAATGCTCGCTTGGCCGCGAGTTGGCCCTGTACTTCACTTAGGTCCGGGTAAGGCTTGTTCAGGTACAGCAAGCCGTCGGACCTGTAGGGCTCGATCGGTACGTGCCCATTCAGGTGCGCCACTACTTGCAGCAAGTGGTCCACCGCAATCACCTTCAGCCCCGACGCCAGGCAGGCCTCCTCGGCGTTGGCGCGTGGCACTATCACGGTGCGCCCGGCCTTGCGCGCTGCCAGCGCGGCCGGCAATACCCCCTTCACCGCGCGCACCTCGCCGGACAGCGCCAATTCCCCTAGGCATTCCACGTCATCGAGCATCAACGCCGGCACTTGCACACTGGCCGCCAGGATGCCCAGGGCAATCGCCAGATCAAAACGCCCGCCGTCCTTGGGCAGGTCGGCGGGCGCGAGGTTGAGCGTGATGCGCCGGGCCGGATATTGCAGCGCCGAGTTGAGGATGGCACTGCGCACGCGGTCCTTGCTTTCCTTCACTGCGGTTTCGGGCAAACCCACCAAGGTGAGAGACGGCAGGCCATTGGCCATATGCACTTCGACAGTGACGGCTGGGGCTTCCACACCGACCTGGGCGCGGCTGTGGACAATGGCGAGGGACATGCTCGTTCCTTGAATGGGAGGGCCGCTTCCTGCGGTTTTTTCAAGGGTAGACGAGGTGGGATGGAGCGGGGCGGGGGAGGTTTTACAGAACGTATCCGGGCGGCAACGCAAAACAAGTGTGGGAGCAGGCAAGCCAGCTCCCACAACAATCGCGTTCACTCAGCAGAAGGTGGCGTCAACCGGGCTTCAAGTTCAGCCACCTTCGCCTCCAGGCTCTCCAGCCGCGCACGGGTGCGGGCCAGCACCACCATCTGGCTGTCAAACTCTTCCCGGCTGACCAGGTCGAGCTTGCTGAAACCACTCTGTAGCAAAGCCTTGAACTGGCTTTCGATTTCATTGCGGGGCAGCGGGGTGTCACCGCTGAACAGGCGAGAGGCGTGGCCGCTCAGGGCGTCGAGGAAGTCTTTGGGCGCGAGCATTGGACATATTCCGGAAAACAGTTGGCCGGCAGTGTATCACGCAGCGTCTATAGTCATTTTTACGCCCTGCTGCGCACGGTTTTCGCGCATTGGGGCGGGCGGCCACGCACTGTTTTGATGCGCATTGCGGCCGCGCAGGCGCCCCGTAGGTGGGCACAAGCGGGCAATGGATTGATTTCAGTGGTTTTTACGGAGCTGGCAAGGTTTCTGCTTAGACGATCATGACCCATGCACTGATGCAGTCGCTGTGACGAATGCAGTGCGCCGACGGATCCGGGGTACAGGGCTCGTCACCAGTGGTTCGCTGGCGTCGCGACGGCAAATGCCGAGGCGACGATGCGTTACAAAGCCAGGCACTGCGCTTAGACTTGAGACGGGTTTGTTTTCCTGGGGCAAGTCCACCAAATTCGGGAGAGAGTTTTCATGAAGCTAGTCACTGCCATCATCAAGCCGTTCAAGTTGGACGATGTTCGCGAGTCACTGTCCGAGATCGGCGTGCAGGGCATTACCGTTACTGAGGTCAAGGGCTTCGGTCGGCAGAAGGGTCATACCGAGCTGTATCGCGGCGCGGAATACGTGGTCGATTTCCTGCCGAAGGTGAAGATCGATGTCGCCATTGACGACAAGGATCTTGATCGGGTTATCGAGGCGATAACCAAGGCGGCCAACACCGGCAAGATCGGTGACGGCAAGATCTTCGTGGTCAATCTGGAACAGGCTATTCGCATCCGTACCGGCGAAACCGATACCGACGCAATCTAAGCCGCCAAACCCCAACGCCCCAGGAGAAAACAATATGACTCTGCGTAAATTCGCAGGGCTCGGAGCCCTGCTGTCCATCGTAATGCCAAGCCTGGCCATGGCGGCAGATGAAGTGGCTGCTCCAGTCCTCAATTCCGGCGACACCGCCTGGATGCTCACTGCCACCGCGCTGGTGCTGTTCATGACCATCCCTGGCCTGGCGCTGTTCTACGGCGGCATGGTCCGCTCCAAGAACATTCTGTCGGTGATGATGCAGTGCTTCGCCATCACTGGCCTGATCAGCATCCTCTGGGTCGTCTACGGCTACAGCATCGCGTTCGATACCACCGGTATGGAACAGGGCGTGGTCAACTTCAATTCCTTCTTTGGCGGCATGGGCAAGGCGTTCCTGGCAGGTGTCACCCCGGCCAGCATCACCGGGCCGGCGGCGCTGTTTCCGGAAGCCGTGTTCATCACCTTCCAGATGACCTTTGCCATCATTACCCCGGCGCTGATCGTTGGTGCTTTCGCTGAGCGTATGAAGTTCTCCGCGATGCTGATCTTCATGGCTATCTGGTTCACCCTGGTCTATGCGCCGATTGCGCACATGGTCTGGAGCGGCAACGGCGGCCTGATGTGGGACTGGGGCGTGCTGGACTTCGCTGGCGGCACCGTCGTGCACATCAATGCGGGTGTGGCTGGCCTGGTGGCGTGCATCGTGCTCGGCAAGCGTAAAGGCTTCCCGACCACCCCGATGGCCCCGCATAACCTGGGCTATACCCTGGTGGGTGCGGCCATGCTGTGGATCGGCTGGTTCGGCTTCAACGCCGGTTCCGCTGCGGCGGCCAACGGCACCGCCGGCATGGCGATGCTGGTGACTCAGATCGCCACCGCCGCCGCGGCCTTGGGCTGGATGTTTGCCGAGTGGATCACCCACGGCAAGCCAAGCGCGCTGGGTATCGCCTCGGGCGTGGTCGCCGGCCTCGTCGCCGTGACGCCAGCAGCGGGCACCGTGGGCCCGATGGGCGCTCTGGTGATTGGCCTGGTCGCTGGTGTGGTGTGCTTCTTCTGCGCGACCAGCCTCAAGCGCAAGCTGGGTTATGACGACTCCCTGGACGCTTTCGGCGTGCACGGTATCGGCGGTATCGTCGGTGCGATCCTCACAGGTGTGTTCGCAGCCCCTGCACTGGGCGGCTTCGGCACCGTGACCGACATCGCAGCCCAAGTATGGATCCAGTGCAAAGGGGTGGGCTTCACCGTGATCTACACGGCGATCGTGACCTACGTCATCCTCAAGGTGCTCGACATGGTCATGGGCCTGCGTGTCACCGAGGAAGAAGAGGCGGTTGGCCTCGACCTGGCGCAACACAACGAGCGCGGCTACAACTTGTAACCAGGCGAAAAAAACATGCCCGGCTTGCCGGGCATTTTTTTGCCTGGCGTTTGTCTGTGGCTAAAGGTGCATGGGTTTTTTATCGACTTTGTGATGGGATCCACACAGCACTTCTAAGGGTGCAAATGTCTTACAGGCATGAAGGCGTATTCGGCCCTTTGTTTTTTCTCAGAGCGCGCTAGAATGCGCGCCGATGGGCGGAGAACTGTATGTGGCAACAGACCCTGATTACCCTGCGGGCCAAGCCCCGGGGCTTTCACTTGGTAACGGACGAGTTGCTTGCCGGCTTGCCTGAATTGAAGGCGTGCCGTGTGGGCCTGTTGCATCTGTGGCTGCAGCACACCTCGGCCTCGTTGACCGTCAACGAGAATGCCGACCCGGCGGTTCGCCGTGACTTCGAGCGTTTTTTCAACCTGCTGGTGCCACAAGGTCGCGCAGGGTTTGAACATAACGACGAAGGTCCGGATGATCTGCCGGCGCACTTCAAGGCCAGTCTGCTGGGCTGCCAGCTGAGTTTGCCGGTCAAGGCCGGCCGCTTGGCGATAGGGACCTGGCAAGGTGTTTATCTGGGCGAGCACCGTGATCATGGCGGTGCTCGTAAAGTCCTCGCCACCTTGCACGGTGAAGGGGCATAAGCCACTGGCTATTCAGTGGATGTTGATTTTTTTCCAGTGACCTCGACAGAGGGTGAAGCTGGGCTATAACTAATCTGCTTTTCGCAAGTCATGAGGTAGAACATGAGCGACGATGATCTGGAACAAGACGACCTCGAAGTAGGTGATGAAGACGACACCGAAGAAGGTCTTGAAGTAGCGGCCGAAGACGTTGCTGGCGACGCCGATGACAGTGTGGGCGATGACGCGGCTCCCAAAGCCAAAGGCAAAGCCAAGGCGGCTGTTTCGGTAGACGAGTTGCCGAGCGTTGAAGCCAAGAACAAAGAGCGCGATGCCCTGGCCCGTGCGATGGAAGAGTTCCTCGCTAAAGGCGGCAAAGTGCAGGAAGTCGAGGCCAACGTGGTGGCTGATCCACCGAAGAAGCCGGATAACAAGTACGGCAGCCGACCTATCTGAGGTCTGCCTCCTGCTTGTGAGAAAAAGCCCGCCGTCGCTGCGGGCTTTTTCATGTCTGGAATTAAATCTCTCAGGTCACCATAAATCAAATGTGGGAGCAGGCAAGCCAGCTCCCACATTGGGGGGCCGTGTTAACTCCAGCGACTCAGCAAGGTCGGTAACTCCGTCAGGCTGCGAATCTGCGCATCCGGGTGCTTGTCACCCTCCCAGGCCTTGCCCGTGGGGTTGAACCACACCGCCCGCAGCCCCGCCTGCTGCGCGCCGGCAATGTCATCCCCAGGATGATCGCCCACATGCACAGCCGCGCTGGCGTCCACACCGCCACGTTGCAGCGCCTCCTGAAACAGCCGTGCATCCGGCTTGGCGATGCCGATATCTTCAGCGCGCAGGGCAAAGTGAAAGTAGTCCGCCAGGCCCACACGCTGCACATCGGCATTGCCATTGGTGATCACGCCGAGCAGGAAGTGCTGGCGCAGCGCCTTGAGCATCGGCTCGGCTTCCGGAAACACGCTGAGTTGGTGGCGTGCATGGATGAACGCTTCGAAGCAGACATCCGCCATCTCTGTGGCCTCAGGTTGGGGATAACCGGCCTCCTCGAACGCATGCATCAACACGCGATGACGCAGCAGGCTGATACGGTGCTTGAGTTCGGGATGACGCTGCAGCATCTGCTGGCGCAGGCTGGCAAAATGCTCAAGGGGCAGCTCGCCAACCTTGGATGCGTGAACTGCCAGCCATTCGCGCATCGACGCTTCGGCGCTGATGATGACGGGTACGTTGTCCCAGAGGGTGTCGTCCAGGTCGAAGGTGATCAGCTTGATACTCATGAGTCGCCGCCCTTGATGCGTTTGGCCCGTGGATGGGCGCTGTCGTACACCGTTGCCAGGTGCTGGAAGTCGAGGTGGGTGTAGATCTGCGTGGTCTTGATATCCGAGTGCCCGAGCAGTTCCTGCACGGCGCGCAAGTCCTGGGAGGATTCGAGCAGATGGCTGGCAAAGGAGTGACGCAACATGTGCGGGTGCAGATTCTGCCCCAGCTCCCGCTCGCCAGCGGCCTTAACCCGCAGCTGAATCGCCCGTGGCCCCAGGCGCCGGCCTTGCTGGCTGACAAACACGGCATCGTCTGCCGGGTTGGTCAGCAGTCGTAGCGGCAGCCATAGCTGCAAGGCTTCGCGGGCTTTCCTGCCCACGGGCAGTACGCGGGTCTTGCTGCCTTTGCCGAGCACTTGCACCAAGCCATCGGCGAGGTCCAGTTGATCGAGGTTCAGGCCCGTCAGCTCCGACAGGCGCAGGCCCGAGGAATAGAACAGCTCAAGGATGGCTTGGTCGCGATGGGCCAGGAAGTCATCCTCGACGGCACCGTCGAGCAGTTGCAGGGCGCGGTCGGTATCCAGGGTCTTGGGCAGACGCCGTTCGCCTTTGGGCGGTGACAGGCCATTGGCCGGGTCGTGGTCGCACAGGCCTTCGCGATTGAGGTAGTGATAGAGGCCGCGCACCGCCGACAGCAGACGAGACAGGCTGCGTGAGGATTGGCCCTGCAGATGCAACCGAGCGATCAGGCTGCGCAGGGCCTGGATATCCAGGGCCTTCCAACTGCTGACGTGCTGTTTTTCGCAATAGGCCAGGACCTTGTTCAAGTCCCGCCGATAGGCTTCCAGCGTATGGGGCGACACCTGGCGCTCATTGCGCAGGTGAGCGCAGTAAGCGTCCAGTTGCCGCTCCATGATCAGCGCACCGCGCGCAGGCTGGTGGTGTGGCGCGGCAGGACGCGGCCCAGCACTTCGGCGATATAGGTCAGGAACAGCGTGCCCACCGAGCTTTTGTAGTGCGCCGGGTCGCGGCTGGCGATGGCCAGTACGCCGTGCAAGCCTTGATGGCTGAGGGCGATGACGGCCGTAGAACCGATCTGCTTGCGCTGTTCGGCGCCAAACAGGAAGTCCAGTTCATGCTCGCGCAAGGTGCCGCTGACGGTCTTGCCTTCGGACAACAGGCCGCCGATGGCCGTCTGCGCCTCGCCACCTGTGACCCAGCGACCCACCGGCATTGGGTTGTCGCTGAACAGGATCAGGCTGACGAAGGGCACCTGGAAATCCTCACGCAGGCTGTCTTCCACGGCGATCACCGTTTCTTCCAGGCTGGTGGCATCCATCAGGGTCAGAATCAGGCGGCGCGTCTTGTCGAACAAGCGGTCGTTGTCGCGGGCCACGTCCATCAGATGAGAGAGCCGGTGGCGCATTTCAATATTGCGCTCGCGCAGGATCTTCATCTGCCGCTCCACCAGCGATACGGTATCGCCGCGCTGGTGAGGGATGCGCAGGGCCGGCAGCAGCTCTTCGTGTTCGACGAAGAAGTCCGGGTTAGCCTCAAGGTACGCCGCGACAGCAGCGGCCTCCAGGCTTTCACTCGGGGTTGCGTGTGCGGGTACTTGAGGCTTATCGGTCATTAGCTTGGCTCACTCATAGACGGACCTGTCCTTCGTATACACGCGTGGCCGGCCCGGTCATCATCACCGGGTGGCCAGGGCCTGCCCATTCGATGGACAAACGTCCACCGGGCAGGTCGATCAACAGCGGCGAATCCATCCACCCCTGGCTGATCGCGGCCACGGCAGCGGCGCAAGCACCGGTGCCGCAAGCCTGGGTTTCGCCGACGCCGCGTTCCCATACGCGCAATTGCGCACGGTTACGGTCGATTACCTGCAAAAAGCCCACATTGGCCCGTGCCGGAAAGCGCGGGTGATGTTCGATCTTCGGCCCCAGTTCGTGCACGGGGGCGTTATTGATGTCGGTGACCCGCAGCACTGCATGGGGGTTGCCCATGGACACGGCGGCGATCTGCACGGTTTTGCCATCCACCTCCAACGCGTAACTGAGAGCCTGCTCGGTGGCCTGGAACGGAATATCCGCCGGCACCAGGCGCGGCGCGCCCATGTTGACGCTGATCTGGCCATCGTTGCGGATGTCCAGTTCGATCACGCCACCTTTGGTTTCGACGCGAATCTGGCGTTTGGCAGTCAGACGCTTGTCGAGCACAAAGCGCGCAAAGCAGCGCGCGCCGTTGCCGCACTGTTCCACTTCGGAGCCGTCGGAGTTAAAGATCCGGTAGCGGAAATCCACCTCCGGGTTGCTCGGCGCCTCGACCAGCAGCAACTGGTCGAAACCGATCCCGGTGTGGCGATCGCCCCACTGTTTGGCGTGCTTGGGCAGGATGTGCGCGTGCTGGCTGACCAGGTCGAGGACCATGAAATCATTACCCAGCCCGTGCATCTTGGTAAAACGCAGCAGCATGGCTTACTCCGGCAGCAGGCTTTCGCCAGCATACAACTCGGCTACCGTCTCGCGGCGACGCACTTCAAATGCTTGATCACCGTCCACCAGCACCTCGGCGGTACGCCCGCGGGTGTTGTAGTTGGAACTCATGACAAACCCGTAGGCACCGGCCGAATGCACGGCCAGCAGATCACCTTCCTCAAGCGCCAACTCACGATCCTTGGCCAGGAAGTCGCCGGTCTCGCAGATCGGCCCGACGATGTCATAGGCGCGGGCTTCGCTTGCGCGCGGCGTCACGGCGGTGACATCCATCCAGGCCTGGTACAGCGCCGGGCGGATCAGGTCGTTCATCGCCGCATCGACGATGGCGAAATCCTTGTGTTCGGTGTGCTTGAGGTACTCGACCTGGGTCAGCAACACGCCAGCGTTGGCAACGATGTAGCGGCCTGGCTCGAACATCAGCGTCAGGTCGCGGCCTTCGATGCGCTCGCGCACGGCCTGGATATAGTCGGCGATCAGCGGCGGCTCTTCATCGCGATAACGCACACCCACGCCACCACCGAGGTCGATGTGGTGCAGGTAGATGCCACACTCGCCCAGGCGGTCGATCAACCCCAGCAGGCGGTCGAGGGCATCCAGGAACGGTGGCAGGGTGGTCAGTTGCGAGCCGATATGGCAGTCGACACCCAGCACTTCCAGGTTCGGCAGTTGGGCGGCGCGGATGTACACGTCTTCGGCGTCGGCGATGGCAATGCCGAACTTGTTCTCTTTGAGACCGGTGGAGATGTACGGGTGGGTGCCGGCGTCGACGTCCGGGTTGACGCGCAGGGAGATCGGCGCACGCACGCCCATCTCGGCAGCGACCACTTGCAGGCGCTCCAGCTCATCGGTGGATTCGACATTGAAGCAGTGCACGCCGACTTCCAGGGCGCGGCGCATGTCGTCGCGGCTCTTGCCGACGCCGGAGAAGACGATTTTGTCCGCCTGGCCGCCGGCGGCCAGTACGCGTTCCAGCTCGCCACGGGACACGATGTCAAAACCAGCGCCAAGACGCGCCAGGACATTGAGTACACCCAGGTTGGAGTTGGCCTTGACTGCGTAGCACACCAGGTGCGGCACGCCGTCGAGCGCGTCGGTGAACGAGCGGTATTGGGCTTGGATATGCGCACGCGAGTACACATAGGTCGGGGTGCCGAAGCGCTGGGCAATCGCGGACAAGGCCACGCCTTCCGCGAACAGCTCGCCGTCCCGGTAGTTAAAAGCGTCCATAAGTTTCCCTTGGCTTAGTAGGTGTCGTGCTTATGGGCTTTTGACGTCTTTTGCGACGATTGCGCCTGTTCGTTTGGATCTTTGCTGTCATCGGGCAGGTACAACGGGCCTTTCTGGCCACAGGCACTAACGAGGCAAGCGACCGCGACGAGCGCAGCAAGGGAAGAGATCAGGCGCTTCATGGCGAAATCCTTGAATATGCATTAATTGCGCCCGAGTATACCGACCACCCGCCAGCTTGCCTATGCGCCGCAACACCCGTCCGGCGGGGGTTTGCCGAGACAGTAGGGAAGCAGGCTACGATGCCTGGGGATATTTCGTACCGTCATCCGTGATGAAATCAGTATCCTTTGCAATCGGCGAAGCTCGCCCGTATCGTGCGGCGCTTGAGCAAAACCAGACACTTTTGAGGTTGCCACAATGAGTTTGACCGAAGCCCGTTTTCACGACCTGGTGGATACCACCCAGCAGGGGCTGGAAGATATTTTCGACGACAGCGGCCTGGACGTGGATCTGGAAAACTCGGCCGGTGTGCTGACCGTCAAGTTCGAGAGCGGCCAGCAACTGATCTTCAGCCGCCAGGAGCCGCTGCGTCAGCTGTGGCTGGCGGCGCGCTCCGGTGGCGTTCACTTCGATTACGACGAAGAAAGCGGTAAGTGGCAGTGCGACAAGAGTGAAGAGTTGCTGGGTGAGATGCTCGCCCGCCTGGTCCAGGAATACACCGGCGACGAACTGGATTTCGACGAGATCTGATGGTGAGTGAGCCTGCAACCGTACGCCCGCCCAAGCCGCTGTTCAGCAATGTCAGCCCGGCGGTGCCGTCACCTTGTATCAGTTTGTGTCGCCTGGACGAGCAGAAAGTTTGCCTTGGCTGCTTCCGCCATGTGGAAGACATCCGGGAATGGCGCTCTGCCGACGATGCGCGGCGCCGGGTGATCTGTGCAGAGGCCGAGCAGCGCAAGGCGAGCACCTGACGGCGTCTTGTTTATTTGTGTCGCTGTGGTAGTGTCCGGATACACCTCCATTCATCGAGGTCCGTGAGAACCCCGCCTTTTCCTGGCGGGGTTTTGCTTTTTTGTGCAGAAAAAAGGAGTCTGCCTGAATCATGACCACCGCACCGTCCATCATTCTTACCCGTCTTGACGTGCAGCGTCTGGAGCAACTGATCGACCGCTTGGGCGACAACTCTCCCGGCGCCGAAGCATTGCAAGCCGAACTCGACCGCGCCGAAGACGTGGTTGGTCACGATGAAGTGCCTGCGGGTGTCGTGACCATGAACTCCAGCGTGCATTGCCGTGAGCAAAGCAGCGGCAAGGACTATCACCTGACGTTGGTCTACCCCAAGCACGCGAACGCCGACGAAGGCAAAATTTCGATCATGGCGCCGGTAGGCAGCGCGTTGCTCGGCCTGCAAGTGGGCCAGCACATCGACTGGCCGGCGCCTGGCGGCAAGATCCTGAAGCTGGAATTGCTCAGCGTCGAAGGCCAGCCCAAAGATGGCGGCGCCTTCCCGCTCTAAACCTGATTGAAGGCCGCATTGAGTGACTGTTCCAGTTCGGCTTTATAGCGCAGGTACAGATTGCTTGGGCTTTGCACATCACCGAGCAGCCCCGACAGATCCAGGTCAGTGATATAGCAGCGGTAACGCTCGGTTTCCCGACGTTGCCCGACGATCTCCCGGGCGACCACCGTAAACAGCTGGTCGCCAAATTCCAGTTCGGAAAACTCCCGCTGATTGCAGTACAGGGTGATCCCTACGTGGCCTGGCGTGCCTTTGCCGATAATGGCCTGCACGTCATAAAACGCCTTGTTGGCCGGGTCTTGCGGGGCCGGCCTTGGCTCAACGCCCCGCGCACGGCCGCTGCCCGATGGCAACAGTTGGTAATACAGGATCTGTATCTCGCCCGCGGGTTGCTGGGTGTCCAGGGACGATAGTGCTTCGCGGCGATACAGGATCGATTGCAAAAAGCGCTGCAACGGCGCCAACAGGCTTTGCTCATCATGAAACGGCAAGCGCTGTTGCCAGAGCGCGTTGAATTCGTCGAGCACGTAGACGTCGGCGAAGCCTTCATTGACCCGGTAGAACACCTGCACACACTCGGCTTGGCCCATGGGCAGCAGCAGCGCCAGGTCGTGGTCTTCCAAGGCCATGGCGTCCAGGTGCCACGGGCTATAGCTGACCAGCTCCTCGCTGAGGTAGGCGATCAGCGCGTCCTGGTTCGGCAGTGATACATGGGTGGCTTGGCCCGGCACCAGTTCCATCACGTGGTAATGCTGCTGTACCTGGAGCAGGTAGCGATGATTGCCCTGGCTGAGCAGCAGATGCTGCGCGGTGTCGAATACCTCTTCCACCCGCTGGGCTATGAACTGTGCCCGGTTGTGGCAGAAGCAGCGCACCCGTAGGCGTGGCAGATGGTTCGATGGCAGTTGGTTGAGGTAGTCGCGCAGGCAGTCGAGCAGGGCGTGGGGGCCGTCATAGCGGCTGACCATCACTTCGTTCCAGCTGTTGAGCGTGACCTGGTCCAGGGTCAGCACTAGGTTGTCGCGCACGCCGGCATAGCTCAGGGAGTCGGTGCGCTCGGTGGTCATCAGGATATTCAGGTCGCGATGATGCTTGAGCGGATCAACCCCGACGTTGATCAGCAGCAGCACCTCTTCCGGCACTGCCGGGCGTAGCAAGCGGCTCTCATCGACACTGGCCAGGGGCAAGGCGATAGTCTGTTGCAGACTGCCCAGCAGGTTGAAAAGCTCGAACTCGGTCATGTCGCTGGTGCCGGGGTGCAGCGCCAGGCGGGTGCTGCTGTCGATCACGCCGTTGCGATGGCACCAGGTGAGCATTTCCAGCAGGTCGCGGCTGCGTTTGATCGGGGCGAAGTGTTCCCACTCCAGAGCGGTAAGGTTGCCGTTATACAGGCCCCAATGGTGCTGGCCCGGCTCCTTGCGGTTGGGCGACTGCACCAGGGTCAAAGTGTCTTCGGCCAGGTCCGGGGCGATGCCGGGGTTGATGAACTCGACCTTGCCGGCCTTGCGCTCGAACGCCGCATACAAGCGGCGGCCCAGTACATTGAGCTCGCGTTTATTGACCGCGCTGGCGGTGTGTTCGCTGCGGGTGAACTGGGTGAGGAAGCGGTAGCTGTAGTTCAACTCATTGACCAGAGCACGGCGCTCGGAGGCGACCTGGCGCACTTTCCATTGGCTGCGGCTGTCCAGCAGGGCCAGTTGGCGCGTGTCCCAGCCCCACTCATGCGCCAGGCGTTCCAGCAGCTGCCGTTGCCAACCGGCGGTGCGCTGGCCGGCGCTGAGCTTGCGGTTGACCTTCAGGTACAGGCTGCGGCGCACCAGTTCCAGGCGCTCCAGCTCGTTGCGGGCCTTGAGGTATTCCTCGATGCGGCGGTAGACCATGATGTACGGGTCCAGCTCATCCAGGTCTACCTGATGGCTGAACACCGCCTGTTTGAAGCGCAGGCTCAGGCATTGCACCTTCGGGTGTTCGCTGGCGTAGACCTCGGTCAGCAGCAGCTTGAGCACCGATTTATAGGGCGACTCGATGCCCTTGAACAGTTGCCACAGCCCGGCGCCAATAAATTCCCCCGGAGGAATATGAGCCAAATGGCCGAGGTCGAGGGTTTCATCGGCGCGGATAAAGCGCTTGGAAATCAGTGCGTGAGTAAACTCGGCGTAGCGGTTTTCTTCGTAGACCGGCACCAACCACCAGATGGGCGTGCGTCCGGCCAGCCAGATCGCGGTGCGATAGAACTCATCCAACAGCAGGTAGTGCTGGGTGGTGCCGCAGTCGTCGGAGCTCAATTGTGTATCGCGATCACCCAACACAAAGCGCGTCGGGTCGATCAGGAAGAAATGCGCCTCGGCGCCCATGCCCAAGGCCCAGGTTTCCAGCAGTTGGCACTTTTTGCGCAGCTCGGCCAGCTCGGTCTCGCTCAGGTCGGGGGCGTGGCACACCCACACATCCATATCGCTTTGATCGGCCTGGGCCAGCGTGCCCAGGCTGCCCATCAGGAACAAACCGTGGATCGGCGTAGGCGGGTTACCGTGGCGCGGTTTATAGGAAAACGAGCGGGTCAGGCGCTGGGCATCGGCCAGGGCCTGGGCGTCCGGTTCAAAATTCGACAACCCGGCCGGCGTGCTGCTGGAGACGTAGCCTGGCAACAGCGGGTGATTGACGTGGAAAAACAGCGGCAACAAAGCCAGCACGCTTTGCTGGCGTGGCGTCAGCCCCTCGACGGCCCGGGCCATGCGGCCTTGATTGAGGGTCATGAAACGCGCGCGCAGTTGGGTCAGCACCTTGCGGTCGATGCCTTCGTCCAGATCGGGGCGGATTTCATGGGTGCGGGTCATGTCGAACTCGTTGGCTCGCAGGGCCCGACGCGGGCGGCCATGCAGGAGTTTACAGACAGTAGCGTAGGAGTTTTAGAGGGAAGTGGCTTTTTGGCGTCAGAATTTTGTATGCCGCGCAGCAAAGCCCGCGGAATCCGCAGGCGGCGGACTCCATGGGCGGTATCAGGTATCAGGCGGCTTCTTTGGTGCTGGCAGTGGTGAGGATGGTCAGCAGGGTTTGGGCTTGCTCGGCAGCGTCCCGGCCAAGGCTCGTCAGATAGCCCCCGTCCGGTTGGTCGATCAGCCCTTTGGCATGGAGGCGCTTGGCAGCGGCGATGGCAGTAGGGGCGGCAGTCTGATGGACTTTCAAGCCTTCCTTGGTGCTGTCCAGAGGGAAGAGTACAAGGATTTCCAGTTCGGCAACCAACTCAGGGGTATACGACATAAGGACTCCAGACTTTCTAAAATTTATTAGAGGCTAGCAGGCCATAAGGTGAACGCACTTTGCCGAACTGTCCAGCGTGTTGCTGCGTGCCAGGGTTATTGCTTCTCCGGCGGCAGCTCGGGCAGTGCCCGCAGTGCCGTTTCATACCACTCGGTATTGAAAGCGCGGTCCTCGTCCAGCATGGCGTCGATCTCGAAGGCCAGCACGTGAGCCATCAGATTCAGGATCTCTTCGCGCTCGTAACCCACCAGGGTCAGTTTATTGAACGTAGCCTTGGCCGCAGGCGGGTTATCGCTCTCGATCTGGTTCTCGATGGCTTCGATCAGCGTGGTCTCGGTGAATTCTTCTTCGTCGTTGTCGATATCGGTCGGCTCGCTCATGGCAGGCTCCTCAAGGAAAGGGCGTCAGTCTACCCCCATTCAGGTGGGTGATGCTGCTGGTCAGGGTGGCCTCGAGGATCTATAACTCTTGCAGCCAACCCCACACCCGGCCTGGAGGCTTTGCAATGCTCAAGCTTTACGGATTTTCGGTCAGCAACTACTACAACATGGTCAAGCTGGCGCTGTTGGAGAAAGGACTGCCCTTCGAAGAAGTGCCTTTTTACGCCGGGCAAACCCCCGAAGCCTTGGCGGTCAGCCCCCGCGGAAAAGTGCCGGTGCTGGGTGTGAAGCAGGGGGTCATCAACGAAACCAGCGTCATCCTCGAATACCTGGAGCAGAGCCAGGAAGGCCCTGCGCTGCTGCCCGCCGACCCGTTTGCGCGGGCACAGGTGCTGGCGCTGTGCCGTGAGATCGAGCTGTACATCGAGCTGCCTGCGCGGGCGTGTTACGCCGAGGCTTTTTTCGGCATGACGGTGCCGGAGGCGATCAAGGAAAAGTCCAGGGCCGAGCTGTTGCTTGGGATCGGTACGTTAGGCCGGCACGCTAAGTTCGCGCCTTATGTGGCAGGGGAGAGCTTCACCCTCGCGGACTTGTATTTCATGTACAGCTTGAACCTGGCCTGCGGTGTGGGCGAGAAGCTGTTTGGGTTGGACCTGCTGGCGCAGTTGCCGAAGGCGAAGACCTTGTTGGCGCGCCTGAATGAGATGCCCAACGCGCAGAAGGTAGAGGCGGACAGGCAGGCGGCGATGCCAGCGTTCATGGCGATGATTGCGGCCAAGAAATAAATCTTTGGCATCTGATAAGAGCGCCATCGCGGGCAAGCCAGCTCCCACATTTTGATGTGTGAACCCAATCAAATGTGGGAGCTGGCTTGCCTGCGATGCTTTTAGCGGCTGGCGAGCAATTCTTTGCCGCGCACGACCGCTGCCTTGACCTGCGCCGGCGCAGTGCCGCCCACATGGTTACGGGCATTCACCGAGCCTTCCAGGGTCAGCACGGCAAATACATCCTGCTCGATCTGGTCGCTGAACTGGCGCAGTTCTTCCAGGCTCATTTCCGCCAGGTCCTTGCCGGTGTCCACACCGTACTTCACGGCGTGGCCAACGATTTCGTGGCAATCACGGAACGGCAGGCCACGGCGCACCAGGTAGTCCGCCAGGTCGGTCGCGGTGGAGAAACCACGCAGGGCCGCCTCACGCATGATCGCGTGCTTGGGCTTGATCGCCGGGATCATGTCGGCAAAGGCGCGCAGCGAGTCGCGCAGGGTGTCGGCGGCGTCGAACAGCGGCTCTTTGTCTTCCTGGTTGTCCTTGTTGTAGGCCAGTGGTTGGCCTTTCATCAGGGTCAGCAGGCCCATCAGTGCGCCGAATACACGGCCACTCTTGCCACGCACCAGCTCTGGCACGTCGGGGTTTTTCTTTTGCGGCATGATCGAGCTGCCGGTGCAGAAGCGGTCCGGCAGGTCGATGAACTGAAATTGCGCGCTGGTCCACAGCACCAGCTCTTCGGAGAAGCGCGACAGGTGCATCATCGCGATGCTGGCCGCGGCGCAGAATTCGATGGCGAAGTCCCGGTCCGACACGCCGTCAAGTGAGTTGCCGCCCACGGCGTCAAAGCCCAGCAGTTGTGCGGTGTACTCACGGTCGATCGGGTAGGTGGTGCCGGCCAGTGCAGCGCTGCCCAACGGCATACGGTTGGCGCGCTTGCGGCAATCGACCAGGCGCTCGTAGTCGCGGCTGAGCATTTCGAACCAGGCCAGCAGGTGGTGGCCGAAGGTCACAGGCTGTGCGGTCTGCAGGTGAGTGAAGCCCGGCATGATGGTGTCCGATTCGCGCTCGGCCTGCTCCAGCAAACCTTTTTGCAGGCGGGTGATTTCGCCCAGGATCAGGTCAATCTCATCGCGCAGCCACAGGCGGATATCGGTGGCGACCTGATCGTTACGGCTACGGCCAGTGTGCAATTTTTTGCCGGTCACGCCGATGCGATCGGTCAGGCGTGCCTCGATGTTCATGTGCACGTCTTCGAGGTCGACGCGCCAGTCGAACGTCCCTGCCTCGATCTCACCGCGGATGGTGGTCAGGCCGTCGATGATGCTGTCACGCTCGGCGTCGGTCAGCACGCCGACCTTGGCCAGCATCGTGGCGTGGGCGATGGAGCCCATGATGTCGTGGCGGTACAGGCGTTGATCGAAGGTGACGGAGGCGGTGAAGCGCGCGACGAAGGCGTCGACGGGTTCACTGAAGCGGCCGCCCCAGGACTGGTTGGTCTTGTCGGTGCTCATGGATTCGCTCGTGATCTGCTTAAAAGAGGCATGAAGGTGTGCCGGCGATCATAACAGGGTTGCCCGTGGAGGCGGTGCTGCGGGTGATCGGCAATTTTATTTGTGTAAGAGATGGCTAAGTGCCTTGCCGCCGACCGCATCCGGGACGAGACTGGGGGCAGGTACTTATTGAAACGATATTTGACGATTGAGCAATGTCGCCTCAGTGAGCGTCTACAGTTGGACTGATAGTGTGTGAATGCACCAAAGTCGGGTGATGCGGTCATAACCAGACTATCCATTAAACAGGGGGGTATTCGGATTGTTTATCAGTGAACCCTACGACGATGCCCGAAGGCAGCGGGTCTTGGGCGCTATTGAACAGGTCCGGGTAAATTTGGGTGCCATTCTCAGGGCACTTTTTGCCGCTCGCGCTAGTCTTAGCGTGGATCGCTGTGACGTCAGTCACCGCACCTGTCTACGCTATCCTTGTGCGAGACTCACGCAGGAATCCAGCGCAATATGAATGTCCTGATCGTTGATGACGAACCCCAAGCCCGCGAGCGACTGAGCCGTCTGGTCAGTGAACTCGAGGGTTATACAGTCCTTGAACCGAGTGCCACCAGCGGCGAAGAGGCGTTGACGCTGATCGACAGCCACAAGCCGGATGTAGTGCTGCTCGATATCCGCATGCCGGGCTTCGACGGCCTGCAAGTCGCCGCCCGCTTGAGCGAACGCGAATCGCCGCCCGCCGTGGTGTTGTGTGCGGCGCAGGATGAGTTTTCTGCACAAGCGCTGGAAGACAGCGGTGTCAGTTTTCTCGTCAAGCCGGCCACTGCCGAAGCCTTGCTCAAAGCCTTGAAAAAAGCCGAGCGTCCCAGCCGCGCCCAACTGGCTGCCTTGACGCAACCGGCTGCGCAAAGTGGTAACGGGCCACGCAGCCATATCAGTGCGCGTACCCGCAAGGGCATCGAGCTGATCCCACTCGGCCAAGTGGTCTACTTTATTGCCGATCACAAATACGTGACCTTGCGCCACGAGACCGGTGAAGTGTTGCTCGATGAGCCGCTCAAGGCCCTTGAAGACGAGTTTGGCGAGCGTTTCGTGCGCATTCATCGCAATGCGTTGGTCGCCCGTGAACGCATCGAGCGCCTGCAGCGCACGCCCCTGGGGCACTTTCAGCTATTCCTGAAGGGGCTCAATGGCGATGCCTTGATTGTCAGCCGACGCCATGTCGCCGGCGTGCGCAAGATGATGCAGCAGCTTTAGCCCAAGGGCTGCGGCGCGGTCTGCATTCCTAATCCCGGTGCGACGTGGCCAGGGAGGCCCCGCACTTGCTGATTCAAATCAAAGCGTATTTGCCTGAGCTGTTATTATCCGCCGTATCTATTCAGTACGGATTGATCCATGTCCTCTCGCGAAATCCGCATCGCCACCCGTAAAAGCGCCCTGGCCTTGTGGCAGGCCGAATACGTCAAAGCCCGCCTTGAGCAGGCCCATCCCGGCCTCAAGGTATCCCTGGTGCCCATGGTCAGTCGCGGCGACAAGCTGCTGGACTCGCCGCTGTCAAAAATCGGCGGCAAGGGCCTGTTCGTCAAGGAGCTGGAAACCGCGCTGCTGGACAACGAAGCCGATATCGCCGTGCATTCGATGAAAGATGTGCCCATGGACTTTCCTGAAGGCCTGGGCCTTTTTTGCATCTGCGAGCGCGAAGACCCGCGCGACGCCTTTGTTTCCAACACCTTCGCGTCCCTGGACGAATTGCCGCTGGGCAGTATCGTCGGCACCTCCAGCCTGCGCCGCCAGGCCCAGTTGCTGACACGTCGCCCCGACCTGCAGATCCGCTTTTTGCGCGGCAACGTCAACACGCGCCTGGCCAAGCTCGACGCCGGCGAATACGACGCGATCATCCTCGCCGCTGCCGGACTGATCCGCCTGGGCTTTGAAGACCGCATCACCTCGGCCATCAGCGTCGAAGACAGCCTGCCGGCTGGCGGGCAGGGCGCAGTCGGGATCGAATGCCGCACCGCCGACAGCGAAATTCATGCGCTGCTAAAACCTCTCGATCACGCAGACACCGAAGTGCGCGTCACCGCCGAGCGTGCCTTGAACAAACACCTTAACGGTGGCTGCCAAGTGCCCATCGCCTGTTATGCCGTACTCGAGGGTGAGAACCTGTGGCTGCGTGGCCTGGTTGGTGATCCGGACGGCGGTAACCTGCTGACCGCCGAGGTGCGTGGGCCGCAACGTGATGCCACGGCCTTGGGGATTCAGGTCGCCGAAGCGTTGCTGGAAAAAGGCGCGGGTGCCATTTTGCAAAAAGTCTATGGCGAGGCCGGCCCGCAGTGACCGATTGGCGAGTGCTGCTGACGCGGCCTGCCGAGGAGTCGACGGCCCTGGCGGCGTTATTAGCCCAGAGCGGTATTCACAGCAACTGCCTGCCTTTGCTGGAGACTGAAGCCTTGCCGGTGACCGCTGAGCAACGCGCGGTGTTCGGCGCGCTGCCGCGCTATTGCGCCGTCATCGTGGTGAGCAAGCCGGCCGCGCGCCTGGCGTTGCAGCAGTTGGGGGGCAGTGTGCCGCCAATGCCCTGGTTCAGTGTCGGCGCGGCCACGGCTCAGATACTGGCCGATCATGGCCTTAACGTTCACTGTCCCGTCACGGGCGATGACAGCGAGGCCTTGCTTGAACTGCCCGCCTTGCGCGAGGCTATTGCAGTGCCGGGCGCCCGGGTGTTGATTCTGCGTGGCGAGGGCGGGCGCGAGTTGCTGGCAGAGCGTTTACGCGAGCAAGGTGCTAGTGTCGACTACCTGGAATTGTATCGGCGTTTTCTTCCAGTGTATGAGAAGGGCGCGCTGATGCAACGCATCCAGTTGGAACGCTTGAACGGCCTGGTGGTCAGCAGTGGGCAGGGTTTTTTACACTTGCACGCGTTGGCCGGCCCCGATTGGCCAGAGGTGGCACAGCTGCCGTTGTTCGTGCCCAGCCCGCGTGTATATGAAATGGCGCGGGCCGCGGGTGCAGAAAAAGTTGTGGATTGTCGCGGCGCGAGTGCCGCGGCTTTGTTAGTGGCGTTAGGGAGCTATCCCGTTCCCACTCTCTGATACGCAAAGGACGGATACGTGAGCGAAACAGCCTTGCCTAAAGATGAAGCTCAGCCCGCGCTTGATGCGCCGGTCGAGACACCCGTCAGCGCGCCACGCCGTGGCAATGGCCTGGCCATCGTCGCCTTGCTGTTGGGCGCTGCGGGCGTAGCCGCCGGCGGTTGGGGGATCTGGCAGGTCCGTGCCCTGCAAGCCAGCAGCCAGCACCAGCTGGGCCAGGTGCAGACCCTGGATGACCAGTCCCAGAGCCTCAAGCAAGGCCAGCAACAGTTGGCCGCCCGCCTGGCGCAGTTGCCGGGTGCGGATGAGCTGGAAGAACGTCGCCGTCTGGTCACTCAGTTACAGGGTGATCAGCAGCGCCTCAACCAGCGTCTGGAAACCGTGTTGGGTGCCAGCCGCAAGGACTGGCGCCTGGCCGAGGCCGAGCATCTGATCCGTCTGGCCAGCTTGCGTTTGTCCGCCTTGCAAGACATCAACAGCGCTCAGTCGCTGGTCCAGGGGGCCGACGAGATTCTTCGCGAGCAGAGCGACCCAGGGTCTTTCGCCGCACGCGAGCAACTGGCCAAGAGCCTGGCCGCGCTGCGCAGCACCGAGCAACCGGACCGTACCGGCCTGTACCTGCAACTGGCCGCCTTGCGTGACCAAGTGGTGCAACTGGCGGCGATTGCCCCGGAGTATCAGCTCACCGAGCCCGCTTCCCAGGGGCGCCCCACCAGCGATACGCAGAACCAGTTGAGCCAATGGTGGGAGCAGATTTCCCGTTACTTTCGCATCGACTTCAACCCGGATGACAACATCCGTCCCTTGTTGGCAGGCCAAGGCCTGAACCAAGTGCGCCTGGCCTTGAGCCTGGCGCTGGAGCAAGCCCAGTGGGCTGCGCTTAACGGCGAGGCGGCGGTGTACAGCCGCTCGCTGGGAGAAGCGCGCAGCGTGTTGCAGGACAACTTCAACCAGGACAACCCGCAGAGCAAGGCGATGCTGGCGCGTATTGCCGAGCTCGAGCCCAAGGCCGTGTCGGTGGTCACGCCTGACCTGGCCGCGAGCCTGGCTGCTGTGCAGGCGTACCTTGAGCGTCGTCATCTGTCTGCCGACGAAGCCAAGGCCTCGGCTGGCAAACCGGCGACCCAGGAGTAGAGCTGATGAAGCGTTTCTATGTGATCCTGGTGCTCGCAATTGCGCTCGCCCTGGCCCTGGGCGTGGGCATTTCGAAGCACACCGGCTACGTGTTGATTACCTATCCTCACTTGCTGCATTACGAATCAAGCCTGTGGGCGACATTGGTGGCGCTGTTCGCCATTGGCCTGGCGATTTACCTGATTCGTGTGTTGTGGAGCCTGGTCACCACATCCGGTGGCGTGGTCAACCCTTGGTCACGACGCAACCGCAGCCGTCGTGTGCAGATTGCTATCGAGCAAGGCCAGATGGACCTCGCCGAGGGCCGCTGGGCCAGCGCCGAACGCCACCTGCACCGCGCCGCCGAAGCAGAGCGTCAACCTTTGCTGTATTACATCGGCGCGGCCCGTGCGGCGAATGAGCAGGGTCGTTATGAGGAATCCGACGGTTTGCTGGAGCGCGCGCTGGAGCGCCAGCCCCAGGCCGAACTGGCCATTGCACTGAGCCATGCGCAATTGCAGATGGATCGTGGCGATACGGAAGGCGCTCTGGTCACCCTTCAGGCGATGCATGAGCGTCATCCGCATAACGCGCAAGTGCTGCGACAGTTGCAACGCCTGCATCAGCAGCGTGGCGATTGGTCGTCGGTGATTCGCCTGCTGCCGGAACTGCGCAAGGACAAAGTCTTGCCCGCCAATGAGCTGGCCGAGCTGGAGCGCCGCGCGTGGGGCGAGAACCTGAGCCTGGCGGCCCAGCGTGAAGAGCAAGGCGAGGCGGGGTTGCAGTCCTTGGAGCGCGCATGGGAGCAACTGACCGCTGCCCAGCGCCAACAGCCACAACTGGTATTGGCGTATGCCGACCAACTGCGTCGATTGGGCGCCGATGCCAAGGCCGAAGAAGTGCTGCGTGGTGCGCTCAAGCGCGGTTACGACAGTCACTTGATCCGGCTGTATGGCCTGCTGCGCGGCAGTGACCCTGCGCGTCAATTGAAGTTTGCCGAAGGCTGGCTCAAGGACCATCCAGGCGATGCCAGCCTGCTGCTGACGCTGGGTCGTCTGTGCCTGCAAAACAGTCTGTGGGGCAAGGCGCGGGATTATCTGGAAAGCAGCCTGCAAGTACAACGCAATCCCGAAGCCTGCGCCGAATTGGCTCGGCTGCTGGCCCAATTGGGCGACACCGAGCGCAGCAACCAGCTGTTTCAGGAAGGCTTGGGGTTGCTCGACAATCGTCTGCTGTCCTCGCCGCTGCCGGTGCCTGCGCGAGTTTGAAGTAGGAAAGGGTGAGTGGATTGGCTCGGACCGATCCGCCCCCGATCCTTCAAATCCTGCAAACACTCGGTTTAACTGGCCTTGTTGCTAATTCCTACTTGTTGTAACTGAATTTCCTCGGGCTCGTGGCGGGATGTCCTTATGTTTTCGAGGAAATGTCTGCTCTAGGGCGTATTGAAAGGGGTCGGGCCTTTCCTCTACCGTAGCGACCTATCTCTTGCAGTGCGGATAAACAATGTCTTTGGCCCCTTTACGCTCTTTGTTTTTCCTGGCGTTCATGGCGGGTGCGCTGACGTTGGGCGCGTCTTTCTACCTTCAATACGGCGCGCTGCTACGACCGTGTTTTCTATGCCAGGTACAGCGCCTGTTCCTCGCGTCTTTTGCATTGATCAACCTGATTGCCGTGCTTCACAAACCTGGGCGTTCCGGCCTTTGCCTTTATGGGTTGGCGAGTATGGGCTGTGCGTTGCTGGGCGCCATCACCGCAGGCCGGCAAGTCCTGTTGCAGAACAGGCCGGCAAGTCAGGTGGGGGATTGCTGGCCCAGTCTGCAGCACATGCTTGAAAGCCTGTCTGTCTGGCAGGCCATGCGCTCGGTGTTCAATGGCACGGTCGATTGTGTCGAAATCAACTGGACGCTATTTGACCTGAGCCTGCCTGAGTGGAGCCTGTTGTTCTTCGTCGCGATGCTGATCCTGGGGCTCATGCAGGTATCACGGTTGTTGTTCGGCAGGCATTTGCGCCTCGCAGTGCATTGAAAACGAGACTCAGGTTGTAGGAGCGGATTAAACACTTGTATGAACATTCTCTCCTGCGTACCTTGAAGCCATAGTCATGCGGGCATAATCTGGCCCGCACGCGTTATCCAAACCGCTTGTCAGACGCGGCCTTGTCCGTCTGCTGCTTCATCCTTGAAGTGTTGCGCAGGTACAGAGCTGCGGCGCCCCAATAGGGAAGAGAGATCATCATGTTGGAAAGTTGTCAGAATGCTCAGGAACGCTGGGGTGGAGTGCACAAGCTGATCGACAGCTGGTTGAAGGCACGTCACGAACTGGTTCGGGCCTTTGATGCTCTCGGCGCCAAGCCCGAAGCGTTGGGCGAGAATCGCGAGACATTGCAGGAATTCTGCGGTGTGCTGGTGGACTACGTGTCTGCCGGCCATTTCGGCGTCTACGAGCAACTGACCAAGGAGGCCGAAGCCTTCGATGATCAGCGTGGCCTGGAGTTGGCCGAGACGATTTACCCGCGCATCGATGTGATTACTGAAAAGCTGCTGGCGTTCACCGACCTGTGTGATGCCGGGAAATGTGTTGCGGAAAAATTCAAGGAATTGGGCGCGCTGTTGCATGAGCGTTTCGAACTGGAAGATTGCTTGATCGAAGTGCTGCACAACGCTCATAAAGAAGAGCCCGCCACCCAGGCTTGAAGCTGATGGCGAGATAAAAAACGGTGCGCATGTCGCACCGTTTTTTTATGGGTCAGTGGCGAGTGCCGAGCAGTTCGATTTCGAACACCAGCGGCGTATAGGGTGGGATCAACTCACCTGCGCCGTCTGCGCCATAGGCCTGGGCCGAAGGAATCACCAGGCGCCATTTCGCACCCACCGGCATCTGTTGCAATGCACTGCTCCAACCGCTGATCACGCTGTTGAGGCGAAACCATTGCGGTTGCGTACTTTTGTCGAAGACAGTCCCGTCAGGCAGTCGGCCCACGTATTTCACCTGTACTTCATCGCTGGCCAACGGCTTGTTGCCAGTGCCCGGTGCCAGCTCGGTGAGCAGGATACCGTCGGCTAGCTGACGAACGCCGGCGGCGGCTTTTTCCCGAGTGAGAAATTGCTGTTCGGCGGCCAGTGCTTTTTCGCTTTGCGGCAGTGGGGCGTCGGCGGTGTTCTGCGCTTCATGCTGGGAGAGGATCTGTTCGATGCGCGCGTTATCCAGCGCCAGTGGTTTGCCTTGGTAGGCTTGTTTGAGTCCGTCGAGCAGAGCCTGTATCTGCAGGTCGGGGACTTCCTGGCGCAACCGTTCGCCAAGGCTTGCGCCCAGGCTATAGGCAAGGTCGTGCGGGGTTGCGTCGGTGATGTTTGACGAAGGTTGCTCGCTTGCATCGGCCACGCAGATCGCCAAGCCGAACACTAGAAAAAGGTAACGCGACATGGTCATTCTCCCGGCGAAAGTGCGACGGATTATGCCAGTGCGAGTGCGTAAAAAGTGGCGTGGTTTTCCGTTATATCGATAAGAATTTTCGCACTGTGCAACGCAAGGCAAAGGATACTGTCAACATGCCCTAGCGGCGGTAAGAGCAGAGGGCTAGTATGAGCCGCACCCACGTCAGCCAGGAGGTAAACCATGTCGGCCAAACAGAAGCCTGTAAATACCCCGTTGCACTTGCTCCAACAACTTTCGGGCAGCCTGCTCGAACATCTGGAAAGCGCGTGCTCCCAAGCCTTGGCTGATGCAGAAAAACTGCTCGCCAAACTGGAAAAGCAGCGCGGTAAAGCGCAAGAAAAACTGCACAAGTCCCGTACCAAACTGCAAGACGCCGCCACTGCCGGCAAGTCCAAGGCACAAGCCAAAGCCAAAGGCGCGGTCAAAGAACTTGAAGAGCTGCTGGATGCTCTCAAGGATCGCCAAGCCGAAACCCGCAGCTACATTTCCCAACTCAAAAAAGACGCTCAAGAAAGCCTGAAACTGGCCCAGGGCGTTGGTCGTGTGAAGGAAGCCGTAGCTAAAGCACTGGGCGCTCGTACGCCTGCAAAAGTAGCCGCCAAGCCAACTGCTAAAACTGCTGCTGCCAAACCAGCTGCCAAGCCAGCCGCTAAAACCGCTGCTGCCAAACCAGCCGCGAAGCCCGCTGCTAAAACTGCTGCAGCCAAACCAGCCGCGAAGCCCGCTGCTAAAACTGCTGCAGCCAAACCAGCCGCGA